>NZ_JBVUBB010000011.1:0-199413 GCF_055791185.1 Bradyrhizobium ingae | reverse complement strand
CCCCCCCCCCCCCCCCCCCCCCCCCCCCCCCCCNCCCCCCCCCCCCCCACTAGTCGTCGGCAGCGTCAGATGTGTATAAGAGACAGACGTCAGGCTGAGCAGGATCACATCGCCAAGGCGCCGCGCGCCACCGCCGAGATAGGCCAGCTCCAGCGCGTTCAACTGGCGCGTCGCGTTTGCGGCGGGACCGATCGTCGACCTGAAATGATAGCCCAGCAGGAAGATGATGGCTGCGCTGGTCAGATAGAGAGTCAGGAAGGGGCCGGCCGTCCAGTCCAGCGGATTCCATGTCATCGCTTCGTCCTCATCAATCGATCGCGAATCCATGCGACGGGTCTGGGGATGATAAGCCAGCGGCGGCGGTCCGTCACATGATAGCGTTGGCGTCCGAAGCGCAGATGTGTCGCCGGCCACAGCTCCGCGCTCGGCGGCCCGAACATGCGCTCATGCAGCGCGAGCGTCTCGGCATATTGCCGGCGATAGGTTGCCTGGGCCTCGGGCCCACCGGGAGTGGGATCATGGTGCAGCGGTGCCTGCAATCTTTCGCCGCACCAGATCGTCCAGTAGTCGCGCGAATAGATCAGATGCTGGTGCCAGACTTCGTCGACGATCTCGCTCGGCGTGACCGGCGTCGGCGAGACGACGGCGAGAAAGCAGAAGCGGCGATAGGCATCGACGGCCGCGCGGGCTTCCTGAAGGCTCCAGCCATGGTCGCGCGCGAGGCGCCGGGTGAAGTTCAATGGCGTCTCGGGTTCGAAATCGTGCTGCTCGATGCGTTGCCACAGCGCCTCGCGCGCCGGCGTCCAGTCCGGCTCGCCGGATCGGATGTCGATCTTGAACTGCTGGCGCTGCAACCCGGGCTCCCGATGGTCATCCATGAGCGAGGATAGCATAGGATCATGGCAGCACGATAATTCCTCAAGTTCGCAACGGCGCCCGATACTCGGCTGCGAGGGTCTCGTCGGCGGAAGCACCGCTCACGAGATTGAACAGCGGCGTGAGGACGATTGTCAGAACGAGATTGAGGATGACGGCGTACAGCGCGGAATAGCCGGGGAAAGTGAAGTCGCCCACTGCAAGCGTATAGGTCGGGGTCAGATTTGCGGCGACGAACATTGCGCTGCCGGCGACGATTCCAGCCGCCCACCCGATGAGCAGCGCCCACTCGTTGAACCAGCGCGTGTACACGCCAAGCATCACGGCGGGCAGCGTCTGGATGATCCAGATTCCGCCGAGGAGCTGCAGGTAGATCGCAAATTTCGATGGCACGAACACGATGAAGGCCAGCGCGCCGAATTTGACGATCAGCGACACCAGCTTTGCCATTTGGGCTTCCTGCCTGTCGGTGGGCGAGCCGTTGATGAATTCGCGGTGGATGTTGCGCGTGTAGAGATTGGCTGCCGCGATCGACATGATCGCGGCCGGCACGAGCGCCCCGATGCCGATGGCTGCGAAGGCGATGCCGACGAACCATGACGGGAAGCTGTGCAGGAACAGGGCCGGCACCGCAAAATTGTTGCCGAACTGTTTGAAGCCGGCTGCGTATTCGGGAAGCGTGCCGACGCCTGCGGCAATCGCGAAGAAACCGACGAGCGCGAGCAGGCCGAGCATGAACGAATAGGCCGGCAGAAGCGCCGCGTTGCGCCTGACGGCGCGTCCGCTGCTGGCGCTCAGGATGCCCGTGATCGAATGGGGATAAAGGAAGAGCGCCAGCGCCGATCCGAGCGCCAACGTCGCGTAAGCTCCATAAGCGCCGGTCGTGTTGGCGCCGGGCGTAGCCAGCAGGAGTTTCTGGGCCGGTACGGCTGCGAAGATCTTCTCAAAGCCGCCAAGCTGTATGGGGACGGCGACGATGACTGCGAACGCCGTGATGTAGATCAGGATGTCCTTGACGATGGCGATCGAGGCCGGGGCCCGCAGCCCGCTCGAATAGGTGAAGGCGGCGAGGATGATGAACGCGAACAGCAGCGGCAGGTCGCCAGTATAGCCCTCGCCGGAAACGCCCATCCCTCCGATCACGACCTGAAGCCCGACGAGCTGGAGCGCGATATAGGGCAGCGTCGCGACGATGCCGGTGACCGCCATCGCCAGTGCGAGCCAGCGATTGCCGAAGCGCCCGCGGACGAAGTCGGCGGCCGTGATGTAGTTGTGCCGGTGGCAGACGTACCAGAGCCGCGGAAAAACCAGGAAGAGAACGGGATAGGCGATGATCGTATACGGGACAGCGAAGAAGGCGACCGCGCCGGCTCCGAAAGCCAGCGCCGGAACCGCAATGAAGGTGTAGGCCGTGTAGAGGTCGCCGCCGATCAGGAACCAGGTGATGATGGTGCCGAAGCGACGTCCGCCAAGCCCCCATTCGTGCAACTGGTCGAGGTCGCCCTTGCGCCAATGCGCCGCTGCAAAGCCGAGCCAGGTGATCAGCGCAAACAGCACCAGGAAGATGATCAAGGCAGTCCAGTTGACGTCCTGCACGGCGCTCCTCCCGATTGGCCCTCCTCGTTATCGCTTCCCCTTGCTTGATCGTACGCGCGACCGGCTATTCCTCCGTCGCGAAATAGACCATCGCAGTCAGGATGGCTCCAATGATGACCCAGAGAAGCTGGTACCAGTAGAAGAATGGGATGCCGACGAGCTCAGGCTCGGCCATGTTGTAGAACGGCGGCCAGAGGACGGCGATGAATTGAATGAGGAGGAGCAGGTACCACCAGCTCCACCCGGCGTGTTCCTGGTCCGGCCGGCTGGTGGCCGCTTCTCTCAAGCTGTTTCCTGGACTGTTTCGCGAACCGACGCCGTTTGGCATGGGACCTCCTTCACCGGCCAAGCCAGCGAATGTGCGGAGGCAACAGAGCTGCTCTTGCTGGTGCCGGCGGCGAAAGCCGGGGGCTCGCTACCTTCCGCGCAGCCTTCTCTGCGCCCGGCAACGCATTACTTGTTCCCTGGTTCCATTGGCGGTTGGGCTATGTCGCGGCCCGCCTCAGGCTGTCGTACCGTCGATTGAGCGTCGGATCACCCGCTGCACGTCGGCGTTGGACAGAAACAGGTCGTGGTTGATGATGCCCCAGCCGGCGTCGGAGGCATCGATCACGCGCACGCCAAGCTGCTCGATGGCGGCTTTCTCGGCGGCGCCGACCCGTGTCATTCCGCCTGCGATCTGCCCCGACAGCGCCAGTGCCCGATCGTTCGTCGCGGCGATCACGGTGATCTTGCCGGCAAGCGGACCGATGCGGTGGATCGCCGACGAGAACACATCCATGTCGATATCGGGCGCGGCAAACACGACCGCGCCGATCCTGCCCGTGACGGTGTCGCCATATCGCGCATAGAGCTGGCGCAGGCTTTCGAGCGTCAGCATGGTTCCCATACTGTGCGCAACGATGTGCACGCGGCCGCTGCCTGGTGCCGACACGATGGATGAGAGCACGCGTTCGAATTCATCGCGGGACCACATCGCGCTGTCGCGGTCATAGGCATAGTCGAACAGTCCTGCCTTGGAGGGCCAGGAGAACACCATGGTCCGGCCGCGGAACCTGATCCCATCGGAGAGGTGGGCGGCATCGAGCGCGGCCGTCTCGAATGTCTGCTTGAAGCCGTGCACATAGATCAGCACGTCTCCCCCGGCGCCGGCCTGCGCCAGGAGATCGCCAATGTCGGTCGATACCGGCTCGACCCGGTCAAGGCGCCAATCGCCAATTCCGACCGAGGCGAGAGAAAGACGGCTCTCGTCCGGCGCCACCAGCTTTGCTCGCGCGACCGTCATCGTGGTCGCGCGCTCCGGCCCGAACCAGGGTTTCGTGCGACCGCCGTTCACGGGCTTGCGCGTGGTGGTGATGAGCAATGTGGGATCAGCGGAGAGAGACGACGCGTCGAAGCGCGCGCCGGTCGCGCCCAGGCCTGTACATCCGCCAAGCGCGAGCGCGCCGCCTGCGGACACGAGCCCGCGCAGAAGCACGCGGCGTGACAGAAGCGAATCGAGAGAGTCGCGTTGTAGAGGACGTCGGTCGATCACAAGAAACCTTTGGGAACTGTGCCCACCGTAGCGCCGCCCCGTCCAGCTCCCTGAACGACAATGGGGGCGAGAAAACGACGGGGCTGCGAACGATCAGGCGAGTTCCCGGGAACCGAGCCGGCGTCGCCTCAATGATGATGGGCCGACACGCCCTTGACGCACTGGGTCAACAGATCGGTGGTGGCGGATTGGCCGACATCACCGAGGCTGATCATGCCGACCATGCGTTTGCTCTTGTTGATGACGGGCAGCCGCCGGATCTTCAGCGTCTCCATGTGGTGCACGGCTTTCGCCAGATCGTCGTCTTCCCGGCAGCAATGGATGCCTTCGGTCATCACGTCCCGCGCCGTCATGCGCGCGGCGTTGAAGTCCTTGGCTGCGAGGCCTTTGCAGACGATATCGCGATCCGTCACCATCCCGATCAAATGGTCGTCTTCGCCGATCGGAATGCAGCCGATGTCGTGCCCCTGCATCAACTTCGCGATCTCGGTGATCGGGGTGTCGGGGCTGACCCAATCGACGCCCTTGTGCATCACGTCTCTGACCTTCATGAGGACCTCCGTTGCGAACGCAGCCCCATCGCGTGACTATACAACGAACCGGGCACGACCGCACGCGCGCCGCGATGCGCGTACCGGATCACCCCACCGTCTTGCCCGCGGGGCCGCGGCGCTTCTTGTCAACCCATTCCGCCTGCGGAGGGGCGTGTTCCATGCGCTCGCCGGTCAAGCCAATATGTCGTGACGGCGAGCACAACCCAGCAGAGATTGTAGAGAAGGCCGCAGCAAATCACCACCCAACCCGGGATCGGGCCGATGGCGGCGCGATCGATGAGCTCATCGAGATGAGCCGCCATTTGCGGATGGATCGCGAGCTTGCCGACATAGGCGGACGTCTGGATCACGATGATCCAGATATAGGTGCGACGAATGCGACGCCCGGCGGCGCGAACGAAACTGATGTGATGACGCGGATGAAGGTAATCTTCCGCGAGGATGTTTCGCCAACGTGCATCGTCCTCTCCGCGTTTGCCGCTCAGGATCGGAACGTACCAATGTGTTTCGAGGAAGCGCGCCCGCGCGCGCCAGACGTTGAAATAGCGATAACGGCGCGCCTCGAGTCCGAGAAAGACCGCGAGCAGCATGCCTATCAGAATGAGCGGCAGCGCTGATGCCTCTCGAGAGGAGAATGTCGACGACAGGGCAATGCCCAAGGTCACGATCGACCAGTTGGTCGTGTTGTCGAGACGTGTTCGCCAGATGGTGCTGCGATAGATCTCCCCACGATAGAGATGGGCAATCGCACCAAATTCAGCCGGGTTCAGCTCCGGTATTTCACGCGTATCTTCTGAAGGCCTGAGCATGGCGCGAACCACCCGAGACCAGTGAAATGTTCAGGTCGCTTTCAGCAGCGACGCGGTGATACTACCACGATTCCGCTTCGTTTGGACAACTTCGCGATTGATGGCAGTGAGGCGTGCGCCCGACGCAGCGCCGTTCAACCGCAACGGCTTTGCCGTTCACTTCATCACGCGCACGCCCTTCGTCGTGAAGCGCTGGGTGCGGCCGCCCGGGCGCACCGGGCGCTTCGTGCCGGCGGCCTTGCCGGTGCCGGGCGGCTGGTGCGCTGGGACCAACTGGTGGGGCTGCGAGCCGATCAGGTCGCGGCGGCCCATCTCGATCAGCGCTTCGCGCAGCACGGGCCAGTTGTCGGGGTCGTGATAGCGCAGGAACGCCTTGTGCAGCCGGCGCTGCCTGAGGCCCTTGATCGCCTCGACCTTGTCGCTGCCGCCGTGGCGCACGCCGCGCAGCGGATTGACGCCGGTATGGTACATGGCGGTGGCGGTCGCCATCGGAGAGGGCAGGAAGGTCTGCACCTGGTCGGCACGGTAGCGGTTCTTCTTGAGCCAGAGCGCGAGGTTCATCATGTCCTCGTCGGTCGTGCCCGGGTGCGCCGCGATGAAATAGGGGATCAGGTAATATTTCTTGCCGGCCTGCTCCGCTGCGGCATCGAACATCCGCTTGAAGCGGTTGTAGGCGCCGATGCCCGGCTTCATCATCTTGTCGAGCGGGCCGCGCTCGGTATGCTCCGGCGCGATCTTCAAATAGCCGCCGACGTGATGGGTGACGAGCTCCTTGACATATTCCGGGCTCTCCACCGCGAGGTCGTAGCGCACGCCGGATGCGACCATCACCTTCTTGATGCCCTTGGTCTCGCGCACCTTGCGATACAGCCGGATCAAATCGTCATGCGAGGTGTTGAGGTTCGGGCAGATCTCGGGGAAGACGCAGGACGGCCGCCGGCACGCCGCTTCGACCTTCGGATCCTTGCACGCCATCCGGTACATGTTGGCGGTCGGACCGCCGATGTCCGAGATCACGCCGGTGAACCCCGGCGTCTTGTCGCGGATGCGCTCGATCTCGCGCAGGATCGAGCCTTCCGAGCGGTTCTGGATGATGCGGCCCTCGTGCTCGGTGATCGAGCAGAACGTGCAGCCGCCGAAGCAGCCGCGCATGATCGTCACCGAGAATTTGATCATCTCCCAGGCCGGGATCCTGGCATCTCCGTAAGCCGGATGCGGCGCGCGGGCGTAGGGCAGATCGTAGACCGCGTCCATCTCTTCGGTGGTCAGCGGGATCGGCGGCGGGTTCAGCCAGAGGTCGCGATCGCCGTGGCGCTGGACCAGTGCCCGCGCATTGCCGGGATTGCTCTCCCGGTGCAGCACGCGTGACGCGCGCGCATAGGCTTCGCGGTCCTGCTCGACCTGCTCGCAGGCCGGCAGCCGGATCACGGTGTTGCCGGGATGGCGCGCCGCGCCCTCGTCGGCGGAGTCCAGATCGTCCGCGTGCAGCTCGGTGTAGTCCTCCGGCGCGCGGCGGAACAGCGCGGTGCCCCGGATGGAATCGAGATCGCGCGGCGCCGTGCCTTCGGCGAGCCGGTGCGCCACCTCCACGACGGCACGCTCCGCGTTGCCGTAAAGCAGGATATCCGCCTTGGCATCGGCCAGCACCGAGCGGCGCACCTTGTCGGACCAGTAGTCGTAATGCGCGATCCGGCGCAGCGAGGCCTCGATGCCGCCGAGTACGATCGGCACGTCCTTGAACGCCTCGCGGCAACGCTGGGCGTAGACGATGGTGCAGCGGTCCGGGCGCTTTCCGCCTTCCCCGCCGGGCGTATAGGCGTCGTCATGGCGCAGGCGGCGGTCCGCCGTGTAGCGGTTCACCATCGAGTCCATGTTGCCGCCGGTCACGCCGAAAAAGACCTTCGGCTTGCCCAGCGCCTTGAACGGCTCGGCCGAATGCCAATCCGGCTGCGCGATAATGCCGACCCGAAAGCCCTGCGCCTCCAGCAGCCGGCCGATGATGGCCATGCCAAAGCTCGGATGGTCGACATAGGCGTCACCCGTCACCAGCACGATGTCGCAGGCGTCCCAGCCGAGCGCATTCATCTCGTTGCGGCTCATGGGCAGGAACGGCGCCGGATTGCGCGGCCGCGCCTGGGTCATCAGGGGTCTTTCGGCGGTCATGATCTGTGTGTTCATGGTGCTTACGGATAGAGCCCCGGGCCTCCGAATTCAACCGACGGACACGTGAAAGAACGGGGTTCCTGGATGGCAATCCGGGCTCGCCTGGGCCTCAGCCGCTGGCAATTGCCTGACGGATCCCGGCGACAATTGCCGGTTCGCAGCCGTGTCGCGCGCCATCGCCAAGCGCCGCCAGACCGTAAGGCTTCGGGGAAACAGAACGCGGCGACTGGCGTGTTGACGGTGTGGCGGTCCATTTTGCGAATCCCTTATCCGGGATGCGAATTCGATCGGAGCGAAGGTAACGTTGCATTCACGGCGCGTCGATAGCGTCGGCCCTGATGCGAGCAGGATGGCGGCAGTCGGGATCATGAAGACGGCGGAATTGGTCGATCCGGCTGCGACGCAGGCGGCATGTCCTGGATCGGCATCGCCGATGCCGGAAGATGCGGGGATGTCGCACCTGCCGACGGCCGACTCCCCGCCGCTGGCGGGCGAGTTGGCGCTCGACCAAATGCTGTTCAAGCATGCGCCGTGCGGCATCGTGATCGTCGATTGCGCAAGCCAGCGCTTCCTGGACTTCAGCGATCGGGCGAGCGCCGATCTCGGCTATTCGCGCGAAGAGTTCGCGCGGTTGGGTCTTGCCGATCTGATCTGGCGCGACGGGCCCGCTTCCCGGGCTGGCGATACGATGGAATGCCTCGCACGCAAATCGGGCCCAACCATCGCGCTTCATCGCCACAAGAGCGGCGCGCTCGTGCCGACCGAAGTCGTCTGCAAGCAGTTCAACTGGCGTGGTCGAGACTGCACGCTGGCGTTCTGGACCGATGTGACGGAGCGGTTGTCCCTGCAGGAGCGCCTCGCGATGCAGGAGAAATACTATCGCGCGCTGCTGGCCAGCATTCCGTCCCCCGCCTGGCTGATTGACGTGGAGGGCCGCTTCCTGGCCGTCAACTCCATGTACGCCGCCGATCTCGGTCGCGCCAATCCGGACGAATTCATCGGAAAGCGATTGCACGATGTCTGGCCGGCCCACGTGGCTGAGGAACTCTGGGAGGCCAACCGTCGCGTGATCGAGTCGCGGCAACCACAGGAAGTTGAGAGAGGCCTGGTCGTAGCGGGATGCCAACGATTCCTGGTCGCATCGCTATCGCCGATCGTGTGGGAAGCCGAGGTGATCGGGATCGCCGGTGTCGTTCACGACATCACCGATCTCCGGAAGATGATCGACGATCTGCACGAGCGGGAGACCGAGCTTCGGACGCTCGCCGAGAATTCCCCGGACAACGTGATCCGTCTCGACTGCGACGGACGCCTGACCTACATCAATTCGCACTATGCGCGGATGGTGGGGCTCAGCCCCGATGCCATCTGCGGAAAAACCCTGAACGAGATCTATCCGGCCGGCACCGCGCATGTTGACCGCTTCGTCAATGCGGTCAGGGCGGTGTTGGCCACGGGCCAATCGCGGGTTCTCGAAACGCAGGTGCCCGTCGCAAGTCTCGGAATGCGGACGCACCACGTCTCCATCGTCGCCGAACGGGACCGCAACGGAGTGGTCCATGGCGTTCTCGCGATCGGGCGCGACATCACGGAACGGCGCAGGATGGAGGAGCAGCTCGCGCAGCGGGCGCAGGAGTTTCGGGCGCTTGCCGAGAACTCGCCGGACGCGATCGTCCGGTTCGATTCCGAATTGCGTCGGCTCTACATCAATCCGGTAGCGCGGGAGTTCACCGGTCCGGCCCGGAACTACGGCGTGGGACTGACGCCCAACCAGGGGTCGCCGATTATCGACACGGCGCGATACACGGCGATGCTGAGAGAGGTGTTCGAGCGCGGCGAGAAGCGCGAAGCCGAGTTCAAGGTCAGGAAGCCCGATGAGGTCGGGACCGTTCACACGCGCTTCGTTCCCGAAATCGGCGAGACGGGACAGGTGCAAACCGTCCTTGCCGTCTCCAGGGACATCACGGCCTCTGTCGGCCAACGCGAACGGATCCAGCGGCTCGCCTTTTTCGATTCGCTGACAGGACTTGCCAATCGCGCCCTGTTCTACGACCGCGTCCGGGACGAGTTGAGCCTGGGGACACGTCCGCGCGGCGGTGTCGGCCTGATGTTGCTGGACATCGACCACTTCAAGGATGTGAACGACACGCTCGGCCACAGCCGTGGCGACGAGCTGCTCAAGGAGATCGCGAGCCGCCTTAGCACCTGCATCCGCGAGACGGACACCCTGGCGCGTCTCGGCGGCGACGAATTCGTCATTCTGATCGCGAACATCCGCGACGATGCCGAACTGCAAGAGATCGCCGAACGCATCCAGCGCGCGATGGCGCCGGTGTTCCGGCTCAGCGGGTCGGAATTGTTCGTGTCCTGCAGCATCGGCATCACGACCGTCGTGAGCGGTGAATGGGATATCGACGAACTGATGGGATCGGCGGACGAGGCACTCTACGAGGCCAAGCGGAACGGACGCAACAAGGCCCAGTTCTACCGGCCAGAGCTTTCGCAACGGACCATGGAGAAGGTCGCCCTCGGTCACGCTCTTCGTCAGGCGCTCGATCGCCGGGAATTCAGTCTGGTGTTTCAGCCAAAATGCCGGCTCGGCAACGGTCATCTCGTGGGCGTTGAAGCGTTGCTGCGCTGGAAGCATCCGACGCTCGGTCCGCTGCCGCCGGATCGGTTCATCAGCGTCGCCGAGGAGTCCGGGCAGATCGTCGAGATCGGTCGCTGGGTGCTCGAGAGGGCCTGTGCGACCGTCGTGCGGCTGAACCGGTACCGCGCTCATCCCATCACCATGGCGGTCAACATCTCGCCGAGGCAGATCACGACCGGCGCATTGACGGAGCACATCGCGGCGGCGCTCGAGGCGAGCGATTGTCCGCCGGCCTGGCTCGAGATCGAGATTACCGAAGGAATGATGCTCCAGGACAGCAAGGGCGTTCAGGAGACGCTTTCGGCGATCTCGCGCATGGGTGTCTCCATCGCCGTCGACGACTTCGGCACCGGCCATTCGGCCTTGGCCTACATCGATCGTTTCCCGATCAATGTCGTGAAGATCGACAGGTCGTTCACGATGAGCATCGACCGTGATCGCCGCAAGGCCGCCCTGGTCCGCGCTTTCGTTTCGCTCGCGGATGCTCTGGATCTGAATGTGGTGGCGGAGGGCGTTGAAACCGCAGAACAGGTGCGTCTCCTGCGCAAATTTGGCTGCGAGATCGGCCAGGGATATTTCTACAGCAAGCCGATGACCGTGCTTGCCCTCGCGCGACGATACGGTCTCCTGTCCCGGCGGTAGGTCGATTGGCATTCATTTGGCGTGTGCTTTCGCGCTCTCGACGGCACCGAGCGCGAACCGCTCGGATTCTCGCCCTTGCCATCGTGAGAAATTGCGCGCGCGGCGCCGCGGTCTGAGCCAGCGCAGGCAACGCGCGCCGCGATTTAGAACCACTCGATCTTAGAGCAATTCAAGTCGCGTTTGCTGCGCGCGCGCTGCTAGAGGCGCGTGCGTGAATGCAGTTCTCCGACTTGGAAGTGACTTGAAAGTGCGTGCCAATGCTGATGGCCAGCGCGTCCGCGGCCATCAAAACCGTGCCGGCAGGAGTCGTGCACGCGTTCTCATCGGGGCAGCCATCCTGCTCGCTGATTATTCCTCCTCCACGACCGTCGCAGTGGCGCAGTCGGCGCTGCCGCCGGTGACGGTGGAGGCGCCGACCAAGCGGCCGAGGATGACTGCGACGGCGACATCGTCGCGTCGCACGCAGGCCGGTGCGCGGCAACGCGATCGCAATCCGAAGCCGGCGGAGGCGTCGCCGTCCGAGCGCGCGGCCACAGCCGCGGCCGTCCTCAACGAAGCCAAGCTCGGCTATCGGGCGATGCCGAGCGCGAGCACGCTGCGCACCGGCGCCTCGCCGCTCGATACATCGCAGTCCGTCAACGTCGTGCCCGAGCAGGTCTTGAAGGACCAGTTGCCGCGTAACCTCGACGACGCGCTCGCCAACATCTCCGGCATCACCCAAACCAACACGCTCGCCGGCACCCAGGACGCGATCATCCGTCGCGGCTTTGGCGACAATCGCGACGGCTCGATCATGCGCAACGGCATGCCGCTGGTGCAGGGCCGCAGCCTCAATGCAGCGGTAGAAAGCGTCGAAGTGCTGAAGGGGCCGGCTTCGCTGATCTATGGTATCATGGACCCCGGCGGCATCGTCAACACCATCAGCAAGCGCCCGGAGCTCTATCAGCACGGCTCCATCACCCTGCTCGGCTCGACCTATGGCGGGCGCAGCGGCGGCGATGCGCTGTTCGACATCACTGGTCCGATCGGCAAGGATGGGCTCGCCTATCGCTTCATCGCCTACGGCGTCGGCGAGGATTATTGGCGCAATTTCGGCACGCACAAGGAAACGCTGATCGCGCCGTCGCTCGCGTGGTACGGCAAGGACACCACGATCCAGCTCAATTACGAGCACCGCGACTTCCTCTATCCCTTCGATCGCGGCACGGCGATCGACTCCCGTACCATGAAGCCGCTTGCGATCCCGGCGACGCGCCGGCTGGACGAGCCCTACAACAACATGTGGGGCACGTCCGATCTGGTGCAGGCCTCCGTCGAGCACCGCTTCAACCAGGATTGGAAGCTCTACGCGGGCTACAGCTACAACACCGAATCCTACGGCGCCTATCAGCTCCGCATCACCGCGGTGAACCCGGTCACGGGGATCGAGTCTCGCAGCAATGACGGCACGTTGGGCGCGCTCAGCAACATCAGCTACGGCACGTCCTATTTGCAGGGTGCGTTCTGGTTGGGGGATATGCGCCACGAAATGCTGTTCGGTGGCGACGCGCAATATCGCACGATCTACCGCCAGGATCTGCTGCGCAAGACGCTACCCAGCGTGTTCAACGTCTATGATCCCGTCTATGGCCTGATCGGGCCGGGCACGACGGTATCGGCCGCCGACAGCGACCAGACCGACAAGCTCGGCGAGCGCGCGCTGTTTGTCCAGGACACGCTGCATCTCACCGACAAACTCGCCCTGGTCGGCGGCGTTCGCTGGATGGAATACGAGCAGCTCGCAGGCAAGGCGCGGCCGTTCGTGACCAACACGAATCTTGCGGGCGAGAAGGTGTTGCCGCTTGGCGGTGCCGTCCTCAAGCTCACCGATCAGGTCTCGCTTTATGCAAGCTACACGGAATCCCTGAAGCCGACCTCGACGATTGCGCCGCTTACCGGCGGAGTGGTTGTCGGTTCGAACATCGCACCCGAGGAAGGCACCCAGTACGAGGTCGGCGCCAAGTTCGATCTCAACCAGCGCCTGTCGGGCACCGCGGCAGTCTACGACATCGACAAGCGGAACGTGCTGGTCTCGCAGCTCAACAGCACCACTGGGGTCACGGAATATCGCACCGCCGGAAAGGTCCGCTCGCGCGGCGTCGAGGTCGACGTCACGGGGCGGCTGACCGACCAATGGAGCATGATCGGAAGCTATGGCTACACCGACGCGCGCGTGACCGACGACCCGACCTATTACGGCAAGCAATTGCAGAACGTCGCGCTCAATACCGCCTCGCTCTATCTCGTCTACGATTTCGGTACCGCGCTGCCGGGCCGCCTCCGCCTCGGCGGCGGCGCGCGCTATGTCGGCGACCGGCCCGGCAATTCCGCCAACACTTTCGTGCTGCCGTCCTACGTCGTCGCCGACGTGTTTGCGACCTACGAGACACGCCACGAAAAGCTGCCGGTGATCTACCAGCTCAACGTCAAGAACCTGTTCGATACCGTCTACTATCCGTCCGCCGTCGACAATCTGAAGGTCGCGATCGGCGACGCGCGGCGCGTGTCGCTGTCGGCAACGGTGAAGTTCTAGGATGGCTGCACGGCGGATCAAGTCCGTCCTGCTCGAGGTCCACTCCATTCTGGGCCTCATCATCGCGCTCGTGCTCGCCGTGATCGGAATCACCGGCGCGATCATGAGCTTCGAGGATGAGATTCTCGACAGCCTCAATGCAGGGATCATGCACGTCGTGCCGCGCGCTTCGCCGATGCTGACGCCCGATCAACTCGTCGCGCGATTGAATGCCTCGCAGGACGGCGGCAGGGTCTCGGGCGTGACGATGACCAGCGATGCGTCCGCGGCAGTGCACGTTCGCTTCGCCCGCGAGGGGCAGGGCGGGCGGCCGTCCTCGCTCTACATCGATCCCTATGACGCCCGCGTGCTCGGAACGCCTCGGGGTGAAGGGTTCTTCGCAGCCGTCCGAAGGCTGCATCGCTGGCTGCTGCTGCCCGGCGACGGCAACGGCTATGGCCGCCAGATCACCGGCATCGCGGCACTTGGCTTGATCGCGCTCTTGATATCGGGACTCGTGCTGCGCTGGCCGCAGCGTGCCGGCAGTGCGAAGATGTGGCTCAAGCCCAATCTGGCCTTGCGCGGTCGCGGCCTGCACCGGTCGCTGCATGCGGTCATCGGCACGTGGGTCTTGCCGATCTATCTGGTGATGACGCTGACCGGGCTCTGGTACTCGTTCGATTGGTACAAGGATGGTGTGGTCTGGTTATTGTCGCGCCCCCCGACCGCTGCCGCGCGGCTGCCACCGAAGCCGCCGCGCGCGATTGCGCGTGAGGCCGCAGAGTCGCCGGGATTCGACCGCGCGTGGTCCACGTTCCTGCGTGAGCAGGGGGGCTCGTTCGCGAGAGCCCAACTGACGTTGTCGGGCGCCAACGGCACGGTCATGCGCGTCCGATCATGGTCGAAAGACTCCACGCTCGAAGGCATGCGCGACGAATTCCGCATCGATGCGGTCACCGGGCAGCTGGTCTCGGCGGATATCTACGCGACCAAGACGCCCGGCGAGCGGATCATCGCCGACGTCCTCGACATTCACCGCGGCGCGATCCTGGGATGGCCGGGCAAGCTCGCCTTCATGCTGGCAGCGACACTCATGCCGCTGTTCGTGGTCACGGGATTCCTGCTCTATCTGCCGCGCCGTCGGCACCGGCGCCTGGCGCGGGCGAACGAGCGGAGCAAACCCGCCCTGCAACGCCCTCGCTTGGGATGAGGCTTCAATTGCCGGCAACTTGCTCGATGCGCGCAGGCGTGCGGTCAGTTCCTGACCCGTCTCAGGCGTGTGGCCATGAGCTCGCATGGCGCCGCCAAATCCGCAGGCCGCCAAGCCAAGTCTGCTGATGCCAATCCGTCGGTTGAACCTGGCGTCAGCGACGAGGATCAGGCGACTTGCAAGGCGCGGGCATAGGTCAGGCCCGAATTCGTGATGTGCACCGTCATCAATCGCGCGAAACCGTCGAAGTCGCCGTGTTCAAACAGGCGCAACAATTCGCGATGCTCTTCGAACGAGGCCGGAGTCTGCACGTCGACGGGCGCGCTCAGATTGGTGCGCAGCGCAGCGAGACGCCCCGAAACGAGCTGATAGGACTCCTGGAGATAGCGATTGCCGCAATGAGCGAACAACGCATCATGGATCGCGCTGTCGGCGCGCCCATAGGCAACGTTGTCCTTGGCCGTGAGCGCCTGCTCCATCGCGGCAATGGCCTGCTCCATCGCCGCGATTGCGCCGGCGCGGTCGTGGGCAAAGGCAAGCTCGGCGGCCTTCGGCTCGATCACGATCCGGAACGTGCAGAGCGCCGTGATGTCTTCGGCGCTCGGCGTAAAGACGAAGCTGCCGACCTGCGGCCGGATTACCACGAGGCCCTGCGCCTGCAACTGGCCCATCGCCTCGCGCACCGGGGTGCGGCTGACGCCGAAGGACTGCGCGACCATCTCCTCGGAAATGGCCGCGCCGAGCGCGAACTCGCCGTCGATGATGCCCTGGCGCAGCCGCAGCATCACCCGCTGCGCCAGCGATTTCGGCGTATCGAGCTTCAGCGACTTCATCGATCCTCAGATGACCTTGCCGGGATTGAGCAGGTGATCGGGATCGAGTGCGGCCTTCAGCGTGCGCATCAGCGCGATCTCGGCTTCGCTGCGGGCGTGGCCCAGCCACTGCTTTTTCAGCGTGCCGATGCCGTGCTCGGCGGAGACGCTGCCGCCCATCTCGCGCACCAGGCCATAGATGATCGCATCCATCTCGGCCTTCGGCTGGCGTTCGGTCGGCAGCCCCGTCACCCAGGAGACGAGATGCAGATTGCCGTCGCCGATATGGCCGTAATAGACGCTCTCGCAGCCCTTGATGCCGTCGGCGAGCGCTGCCTTGCAGCGCGTGACGAACTCGTCCATCCGGGCCACCGCAAGGCCGATGTCGTAGGAGATGTGCGGCCCCAGCACCTGGACGAACTCGGAGCAGATGTCGCGCACTGCCCAGAATTTCTGGGTCTGCGCCAGCGACTGCGCGACGGCGGCGTCCGCGAGCAGGCCACGTTCCATCAGCTCCTCGAGCCAGGCCTGGAAACGCGGCGCATCGATGCTCTCATCGGTGCCCTGCGCTTCCACAAGTACGTAAAGCCCGTGTCCGGCAGCGACCGGCGGTTTGACCCCGGCGCGCGCGGTGATCACCTCCCAATAATCCGGCCACATCACCTCGAAGGCCGACAGCAGCGGGCCGAGGCCGGATCGCGCAGCAGCGAGCAGGTCGACCACGGCGGCATAATTCTCCAGTGCGCACAGCGCGGCCATGGTCGAGCGCGGCTTTGGAAACAGCCGCAGCACAACGCGCGTGATGATGCCGAGCGTGCCCTCCGAGCCGATAAAGAGATGCTTCAGATCGTAGCCGGCATTGTTCTTCATCAGCTTGTTGAGACTGGTGATGATGGTGCCATCCGGCAGCACGACCTCGAGCCCGAGCACCAGCTCGCGCGTCATGCCGTAGCGGATCACGCGGTTGCCGCCGGCATTGGTGGAGAGATTGCCGCCGATCGCGCAGGAGCCGCGCGATCCCAGGTCGAGCGGAAAGAAGAAGCCGGCCTCGTCGGCCGCCTTCTGGATCGTCTCCAGCGGCGTGCCGGCCTTCACCGTCATCGTCGCAGACGCAGGATCGATCTCCTCGATGCCGGTCATGCGCTCCAGCGAGATCGCGACCCAGCCGGGTTCCGGCGCGGCGCCGCGGCACAGGCCCGTCAATCCGCCCTGCGGCACGAAGGGCAGGCTTGCCTTGCGGCAGGTTGCAATCGCAGCGGCGACGCCGGCCGCATCCGCCGGGCGGATCACCGCGAGCGGCGTTTGCGGCAGGCTCGCGCTCCAGTCATTGCAGTTGCGCGCCGGCACCTCATTGCCGGTCAGCACAGCTTGCGGGCCAAGCCGGTCGCGCAGATCGCGCAGCAAGTCCTTGGAGCGTTCGAGCAGCGTCGTCATGTCGATGCGGAGCCTCTTGTTGCCGAACGTCGCGGGTCGGCGCCTGCCCATGCATTTTTGGCGGCGCGACCCGCTTCATCGCGGAATTGCAGGGGTGTTGTATGTAAGGTACAAGAAGTAAATGGGAACGCCAAGCAGGTTCCGCACTTTTCAGGAAGTGCAAGCCTGATCAAAACCTTAGAAACGATAGCCGTTGCAGAGGACAGGTCATGACGGACGCAATTCGCGGGTTCTGGGTCGCCACGCCGACGCCGCTGACGGCCGAGGGAGCCGCTGACCCCGACCGGTTGGCGGATCATGCGCTTCGGCTCTTCAAGACGGGCGTCGACGGCGTCGTGGTGTTCGGCACCACTGGCGAAGGCACCTCATTCAATGTTGCAGAGCGCGTCGTGGCCGTGGAGGCCTTGCTCAAGGCCGGGATCGCCGCTGATCGCATCGGTGTCGGTGGCGGCTTTCCCGCGATCAGCGACAGCATCGCCTTGACGCGTTCGATGCTGAGCCTCGGCGTGAACCATGTGCTGTACCTGCCGCCCTATTTCGATCGCAACGTCACGTCCGAGGGCATCGAGGATGCCTTCGCTGCGATCTTCGACAGCGTCGCCGACGATCGCCTGCGCGCCTATCTCTACCACATCCCGCAGGTCTCCGGCGTCGCCGTGCCGACGCAGGTCGCGGCGAACTTGCGCAAGCGCTACGGCAAGCTCGTTGCCGGCCTCAAGGACTCCAGTGGCGACTTCAAGCAGTTCCAGGCGTTTCGTGCCGCCGCGCCCGAGCTCGCCATCACCGTCGGCAACGAAGCCGACATCACCCGCGCCATCGCAGCGGGCGGCGCCGGCACCATCTGCGGCATGGCCAACATCGTGCCCGAGCTCGTCAAGGGCATGGTCGATGGCAAGGACGTCGAAGCGCGGATGCAGGCGGCGGTCGATATCGTCGTCAACACGCCTTCGTTCGCCGCGACGCTGAAGGCCATTCTCGCAGCGCAGACCGCCGATCCCGGCTGGCTGCGCGTGCGTCCGCCGCTCCGCGGCCTCGCCGACGGCAAGCCGCTGAAAACGAAGATCGACGCGCTGGTAAGTCCCGCGATCGCGTGACTCCCGCGAACCTTTCTCGCGTTCGGAAAGCGGCTCAGCTAGTCAAGGCCGCGACAATGGTCCAAAAGCGGCAGGCTCATTCTTGCGAGGACCCGCCGCTCCATGAAGCTTCCCACCGTCACTCCTGCCGACATTCGTCGCGCGCTCCTGCTGCGCGAGGAGATCGCGCTGCTCGACCTCAGGCATGAGGCGGCCTTCGCCACCGGCCATCCCCTGTTCGCCGCCAATATGGCGGAGGGGCGCATCGCGATCGAGGCCGAGGCGAGGCTGCCGCGCAAGGACGTTCCGGTCGTTCTCTATGATGACGGCGAAGGTCTGGTCGGATCCGGCGCCGAGCGCCTGCGCGCACTGGGCTACAGCAGCATCCGCGTATTGGACGGTGGTCTCAAGGCGTGGCGCGCGGCCGGCTACGAGGTGTTCGAGGACGTCAACTCCTATGCCAAGGCCTTTGGCGAGCTTGTCGAGGCGCGCCGTCACACACCCTCGCTCAGTGCCGACGAGGTCGCGGGCCTGATTGCCGGCAAGGCCAATGTCGCGATCCTCGATGTGCGCCGCTTCGACGAATATGCGACCATGAACATCCCGGGGTCGGTCAGTGTGCCCGGCGCCGAGCTCGTGCTGCGCGCGGGCCGCGCGGCACCCGATCCGGACACCACCATCATCGTCAATTGCGCCGGCCGCACGCGTTCGATCATCGGCACACAGTCGCTGATCAATGCCGGTGTCCCCAACAAGGTGCGCGCGTTGCGCAATGGCACGATCGGCTGGACGCTCGCCAAGCACACGCTCGAGCACGGCGCCGGGCGGCGCGGTGCGGTTGGGGCGTTCGAAGGCGCCGCGGCCAATGCGCGCGACGTTGCCTATCGTGCCGGCGTTCGCCACATCGGCGCCGGCGAGGCGGCGGCGCTCGCTGCGCAAACCTCGCGAACCCTGTATCGCTTCGATGTGCGTGACGCCGAGGACTATGCGAGTGGTCATCTCGCCGGCTTCCGCCACTATGCCGGCGGCCAGCTCGTCCAGGAGATCGACATGGCGGCACCCGTGCGTGGCGCGCGCATCCTCCTGACCGACGACAAAGGCGTGCGCGCCGACATGACAGCGTCCTGGCTTGCGCAGATGGGCTGGGAGGTCTACGTGTTCGATGGCGGCTATGACGGCGCGCTCGAAATGGGGCCGCCGCAGGTGCTGCCCAAGCCCGATCCCGCGCACCGGTACCGCCGTCCCTACGAGGGCACGGATGTCGCGGAACGCGCAATGCAGGCCTATCTCGACTGGGAATACGGCCTCGTCGAGCAGCTCCGCCGCGACGCGACGCACGGATTCTACGTGATCTGAGTGGGGGAAGGCAGGCTGGCGGGAGATCAAGATGTCCTGCCATCACGTGTCCACGCGAGAATCATATTGTCTTCCGCCTCGCTGGCGACTAAGCCGCGCGCGAAGGTGAATACCCCACGGAGATTCCATGCCAGCTACAGCCCCGACCCCTGAGAGGACAGCGAAAGCCCTGCTGCTTGAAGGCGTCAATGACAGCGCAGTGGACCTGTTCAAGGGAGCCCGGTTCACCAATGTCGAGCGGTTGACCAAGGCGCTTGACGGCGAGGCGCTGCGGCAGGCCGTCAAGGGCGTGTCGCTGCTCGGCATCCGCTCACGCACCCAGCTCACCGAGGACGTGCTCGCCTCTGCCGACCAGCTTCTCGCGGTGGGCTGCTTCAGCGTCGGCACCAACCAGGTCGATCTGCCCGCCGCCCGCAAGCGCGGCATTCCGGTCTTCAATGCGCCGTTCTCCAATACGCGCAGCGTCGCCGAGCTCGTCATCGGCGAGATCGTGATGCTGCTGCGGCAGATCTTCCCGCGCTCGGTGGCGGCGCATGACGGCGGCTGGGATAAATCCGCGGCTGGCAGCCGGGAGGTGCGGGGCCGCACGCTCGGCATCATCGGTTATGGCAATATCGGCTCGCAGCTCTCGACGCTTGCCGAAGCGATGGGCATGCGGGTGATCTTCTTCGATCGCACCGACAAGCTGCGCCACGGCAACACCGAGCCGGTCGAGAAGCTCGAGGACCTCCTGGCCCAGAGCGACGTGGTCAGCCTGCATGTGCCGGAAACGCCGGAGACCGCGGGCATGATCGGCGAGCGCGAGCTGCGGCTGATGAAGCCGGGCTCGTTCCTGATCAACAACAGCCGCGGCACCGTCGTCGATCTCGATGCACTGGCGCGTGCGTTGCGCGATGAGCACCTCGCCGGCGCCGCCGTCGACGTCTTCCCGGTCGAACCCTCCTCGAACGCCGATCGCTTCAAAAGCCCGCTGCAAGGCCTCAGCAACGTGATCCTCACCCCGCATATCGGCGGCTCCACGGAAGAGGCGCAGGAGCGGATCGGCGGCGAGGTGGCCCGCAAGCTCGTCGACTATTACGTCACCGGCTCGACCATGGGCGCGGTCAACTTTCCGGAGGTGCAGCTCCACCTCCGCCCCACGGGTGTCCGCTTCAGTCACGTTCACCGCAACGTGCCGGGCATGCTGCGCCGGTTGAACGAGGTGTTCTTGCAGCGAGACGTCAACATCGCCGCGCAGTATCTGGAGACGCATGGCGAGCTCGGCTACGTCGTGCTCGATGCCGATCTCGGCGGCCAGGATTCGAACGAGCTGCTCCGGCAGATCCGCGCGCTCGACGGCACGATCGGCGCGCGGCTGGTGTTCGAGCACTGAGGCGAACGGGCTGAGGGCTTTCGCATCACGACGCTGTGACGCGTCCGGGCGGGCTGCGCTGTTGCGTGGCCCGCCTTTCGCTTTCTACACTACCTGTGGTTACCTGGGCGCCGAAGGCAAAGCTGATCTAACAAGTCTCGTCTAAAGTCTCATCGAACTTGAGCTTAAGTTGCGTGAGTGCGGACACGATGGCCCGAGACCGCATACCGATCGACCTTGCACTTCAAGGCGGTGGCTCGCACGGCGCGTTCACCTGGGGCGTGCTCGATCGTCTTCTCGAAGAGACCTGGCTTGATATCGTTGCCATATCCGGGACCTCCGCCGGAGCGATGAACGCCGCGCTGCTGGCCGACGGATGGACGGCGGGCGGCGCCAAAGGCGCACGCGAGGCCTTGGACCAATATTGGCGCCGCGTGTCGCGCGCCGCGGCATTCAGTCCCTTGCAGCGCTCGCCGCTCGATCGCCTGATGGGGCGCTGGACGCTCGACACCTCGCCGGCCTACGTCTTCACCGATCTTATGTCGCGCCTGTTCTCGCCCTACGATCTTCCGGTCGATTACAATCCGCTGCGCAAGGTGCTCGGCGAGAGCATCGACTTCGAACGCCTCGCACGTTCCGAGATCAAGCTGTTCATCACCGCGACGCGGGTGCGCACCGGCCGCGGCCGGATCTTCCGCAACGCAGAGATCACGGCCGACGTTCTCCTGGCCTCGGCGTGCCTTCCGACCATGTTCCGCGCCATCGAGATCGACGGCGAGCCCTATTGGGACGGCGGCTTCGCGGGCAATCCGACGATCACGCCGCTGGTCCGCGAAAGCGACGCCTACGACACCATCCTCGTGCAGATTAATCCGACGGAGCGGCCGGAAGACCCGCGCAGCGCGGCGGAGATCCTCAACCGGCTCAACGAGATTTCATTCAACTCGCCGTTGATGAAGGAATTGCGCATGATCGCGCTGCTCCGTCAGGCCGCCGATCCCGGAAGCGGCGAGGGCGCGCGCTGGGCACGGATGCGGACGCACCGGATCAAGAGCGACATCCTGACGAAGTTCGGCGCCTCCTCCAAGCTGAACGCGGAATGGGAGTTTGTCTCGATGCTCCGTGCCGAGGGGCGGCTGGCCGCGAGCGAATTCCTTGAACGTCACGGCGATGACATCGGCCGGCGTTCGACCGCTGATCTCGACGTTCTCCTGGCGGAGTGTTGAGACGTGGGGCTTCTCGGCATCCTTGTCGGGCTCGGCCTGCTCGTGGTGCTGGCCTTCCGCGGCTGGAGCGTCCTGCTGCTCGCACCGCTCGCGGCGCTCGTCGCCGCAGCCTTTGGCGGTGAGCCGCTGCTCGCCAACCTGACGCAAATATTCATGGCGAGCGCTGCGGGCTTCCTGGCGCAGTTCTTTCCGATCTTCCTGCTCGGTGCGGTGTTCGGCAAGCTGATGGACGACAGCGGCGCGGTGACGGCGGTCGCCGCCTTCATGGCACAGCGGCTCGGCGAACGGCGCGTGATTCTTGCAGTCGTGTTGGCGGGTGCGCTGGTCACCTATGGCGGCGTCAGCCTGTTCGTCGCCTTCTTTGTCATCGTTCCGATGGCGCAGTCGTTGTTCCGCGCGGCCGCCATCCCGCGCCGTTTGATCCCGGCGGCGATCGTGCTGGGCACCTCGAGCTTCACGATGTCGGCTCTGCCCGGCACGCCGTCGATCCAGAACGCGATCCCGATGCCGTTCTTCGGCACGACGCCGTTCGCCGCGCCCGGGCTCGGCATCATCGCCTCGCTCATCATGCTCGGCACCGGCTTGTGGTGGCTGCAGCGGGCGGAAGCCGCGGCCCGTCGCGCCGGCGAGGGTTTTGGCGCGGATGCGCAAGAGCCGGCCGAGGACATTGTCGACGATGAATTGCTGCGCGAGCGTGCCACGCTCGCCCGCGAATTCGATCCAGCGGAGATCCGGCACGGACGTCGCAGCGAAGCACCCTCGCCGGTCTTGAGTGCCATCCTGCCGCTCGTCGTCGTCGTGGCGGTCAATCTCGTGATGTCGCTATTGGTGTTGCCGCGGCTGGATTTCTCGTATCTGGCCGAGCCGCGCTGGGGCGGCACGTCCTTGTCCGCGGTCGCGGGCGTATGGTCGGTCTCGGTCGCGCTCGCCACCGCGATCCTCGTGGCCATTGCCATGAACTGGACGAGGCTGGTCTCGCTCCGGCAGACCATGGATGCCGGCGCCAATGCCTCCGTGCTCCCGGCGCTGAGCGTCGCAAGCCTGGTCGGGTTCGGGGCCGTCATCGCTGCGCTGCCGGCTTTCGAGACGGTGCGCGACTGGGTGCTCGCAATCGAAGGAGGTCCGCTGGTGTCGCTTGCGGTTGCGACCAACATTTTGGCGGCACTGACCGGCTCGGCGTCCGGCGGCCTCACGATCGCACTCGATGCGCTCGGCCAGACCTATGTGGAGATCGCTGCGAAGACCGGTGTCGACCTCGCACTGATGCACCGCGTGGCGGTGATCGGTTCGGGCACGCTCGATATCCTGCCGCACAACGGCGCGGTGGTCAGCCTGCTCGCGATCTGCGGGCTGACCCACCGCGAGAGCTACCGGGATATCGTGATGGTCGGCATCGTCGCATCCCTGCTGGCGCTGGTCGTCGTCATCACGCTGGGTAGCCTCTTGGGATCGTTCTGACGTCTCGCGACCGAAGCTCCAATCGGTGGCGGGGTTTTATCCCGCCGCCATCGCCTGCGCGCCGCCGAGCAATTGCGCATTGAGGCGACCGCCGGAGAACAGCATGTCGTCGATCGCCTCGTTGATGTCGGCGGAGATGACGGAATTGCCGCCGTCGCGCGCGAGACTCGCCTGCGCCAGCCGCCGCATCAACTCCTTGATGAAGGCGCAACTCGTGCCCTCGCTGCGGCGGGCCGCCTCGGTGACGACGGCGTCATCGAGCGGCAGGCCCTTGCCGTAGAGCCGAACCAGCTTGCCGCGGCCGATTTCGTCGGGGAGAGGTACTTCGATCGCCTGGTCGATGCGGCCGGGCCGGCCGGCGAGCGCACCTTCGAGGTCCTCGGGCCGGTTGGTGGTCAGCACGAACAGGATGTCTGCGTCCTCCTTCAGCCCGTCCATCTCGTTGAGCAGCTTGTTCAGCAGGGACTCCTCGCACGGCCCCATGTCATCGCGATCGCGGGCGATGAGATCGACGTCCTCGATCACCACCATCGAGGGTTGGAGGAGGCGTGCCAGGCTCATATAGGCGCCAAGCAGCCCTATCTGTTCCGCGGTAATGAGCAGGGTCGTGTGCCCTGGCAAATGGGTCGCGAGATAGCGGATCGTATGCGTCTTGCCCGTGCCTGGCGGGCCGTACAGCAAAATGCCCTTGCGCGTCGACTGGCCGAGCCGACGCAATTGATCGCGGGTGCCGACGAATCTCAGGACGTTGCGATCAAGCAGTCGCAAGGTCTGCTCGGGCAGGATCACCTCGCCGCGTGCGACCGGCGGCAGGCGGTGTACGGTGATGCCGCGCGAGCGGCCGCGATAGTCGCGGTCGGCGTCGAGCGAGAGGATCTTGCCGCGATAGGTGCGCGCGGCCTGCACGGCCTGCTCCAGCTCGCCGAAGCATCGCTGGACGAGGACGGCACCCGCGGCGCCCGTGGGCACGGCGATTTCGATCCGGATCCCGGACTCACGGCCGTATTCGTGATGTGCGCAGAGCAGTACCGCGTAGCGGAGGTCGCCTTGCGTGCACAGCCACAGACCGTTATCAAGGCACTTGACCGGATTCTTCTCGCCAATGTCGACATCGAAATACTGGAGCGGCGCAAGTGCCTGCGCGTGGCGACCGTCGCGCACGAGCCGTGCAATCGACAACGTCTCGTAGCGTTGCTCGTCATTGATGCCGAACAGCCGGCCGGCGGAGCTGAAGAGTTGATCGATGGCCGCCTGGACGTCTGCGCGCATGTGTCCCGGAAATTGGCGGACCGTGGTGACGAGCTTGCTGCGTGGCACACCGGCAAAATGCCGGTCCAGAACCTCGCAGGCATACTCGAATTCCTCTTCTGGCTCACTGCTCGTGTTGACCGCGGCACGCATGCATTCGCTGCACAGCCAGATCGAGCGGCTGCCGAGCCGCACATCGGTGTGCGCCTCGGGTTTGCCGCAAAGCTCGCAAGTCGACTTGACCGGCTCGAGTGTGATCCGTAGGCCGTGACCTGCAAATTGAATGTGCTGGAGCGCGGATTTGAGCAACGCATCGGCGACGGATCGCGGGTAGGGACCGCAACCGACTCGCTGCTCCCGCTCAATCCGGGTCGTCAACGCGACCGCGTCGCGCTCCGACTTGCCGAAAACCCGGCGCAGCAACTCGATCACAAATTCTTCCGGCGTATCTTCGTCGTCGTGAATTACAAGCTGGGCCGGCCCGCTATCGCTGTGCATATCACTCATCATGAAATTAACTCGTGCTACAACTTGTACTTGAATGGAACAAAGAAAGAACACAAAAAGTGGCGGCCGTCAAGCGCGACGGCCGCTCAAAAAACGGACGATCAAGGCCTAGTGCGCCGGCCCGCCCGCTGCCTTGACCTGCCGCGTCAACAGCACGGCGATCGCGGCCAGCACCAGCACCACGCCGATTACGGCGAACGTGTCGGAAAAGCCCATCACCAGGGCCTGACGCTTGACCAGCTTGCCGAGCGCGATGACGGCCTGCTCATGAGCCGCGTTCGGGTCGGGCACGCCGTGGCCGATGAAATAGTTCGTGAGCTGCGCGATGCGTCCGCGGACCTCTTCGCGACCGAGCGTCACCGACTGGCCGATAACGTTGGAGTGGAACTGCTCGCGCTTGGTGACGATGGTCGCGAGCACGGCGGTGCCGATCGCGCCGCCGAGGTTGCGCATCATGTTGGAGATGCCGGAGGCTGCGGGCGCATCCTGCGGCGCGACGCTGCCGAGGCTGAGGGCGGAGAGCGGCGCCAGCGTCAGCGCCTGGCCGATCGCCCGCACGACGTTGGGCGCGAAGAACTGATCGCCCGCATAGTCGAGCGACATCATGATGTTCATGAAGGAGCTCGTGGCGAACAGCAAGAGGCCGACGGTTGCGATATAGCGGGCGTCGAAGCGCTGCATCAGCTTCGGCACCAGAGGAATCAAGAGAAGCTGCGGCAGGCCGGTCCAGGCCAGCACGTTGCCGATCTGCTCCGCATTGTAGCCCTGCACCTGGCCAAGATACGCCGGCAGCAGATAGACCGAGCCGAACAGGGCGAAGCCGAGGAAGACCGCGGCGATCGTGCCGACGCCGAAATTCCATTGCGTCAGCAGCCGCAGGCGCAACAGCGGCTTCTCCACGACCAGCTCGTTGTAGATGAACAGCGCGAGGCTGACGGCGGCGACAATGGCAAGTCGCACGATGAAGGGCGAGCCGAACCAGTCATCCTTGTTGCCCTCCTCGAGCACGGCCTGGAGCGAGGCGAGGCCGACCGCCATGGTGGCGATGCCGAACCAGTCGCCTTCGCGCAGCAGGCCTAGCTGAAGGGGCTGGCGCTCCAGCGTGAAGAACAGCATGGTGACCATGGCCGCGGTCGGCACGACATTGACGAAGAAGATGGTCTGCCAACCATAATTCTCGGTGAGATAGCCGCCGATGGTCGGGCCGATCGCAGGCGCAAAGGTCACGGCGAGCGAGAACATCGCAAGGCCAATCGGCTGTTGTCCCTTGGGCAGCTTGGTGAAGACGAGCGTGAAGGCCATCGGGATCAGCACGCCGCCGAAGAAGCCCTGCAAGCCGCGCATTGCGATCATCGAGGGCAGGTCGTGGGTGAAGGCGCAGGCGACGGAGAATGCCGCAAACAGCGTCGCAAAGCTCAGGATAATGTTGCGGAACGAGAACACGCGCGACAGATAGTCGGTGAGCGGGATGACGATGATCTCGCCGATCAGATAGGACGTCGAGATCCAGGAGCCGTTGTCGACGCCGGTGCCGATGCCGCCCTCGATGTTGAGCAGCGAGGCGTTGGTGATCTGGATGTTCAGGATCGCCATGAAGGCGCCGATCATCGCCGCGAAGACGGCGATCCAGATCGTGGCGCTGGCGCGGTTCGGGTCGGTGGCGACGCGATCAGGCGTCGCGGCCGGAATCGAGCGTGCGGGTGCCGGGATTGTGAGGCTGTTGGACATGGCGCGACCCTCCGGAGGTCTGGTTTGCCTTGGTCTGATTAGTCTTGGGGACACTGGCTGCCAACGCGGCGGGCGCGCTGGAACGCGTCGCAATCCTGGGGATCACCGACATGCCCGGACGCAGCGCGATCGACGGCGCGTTCTCGTTGTCGAGCGCGATCCTGACCGGGATGCGCTGAACCACCTTCGTGAAGTTGCCGGTGGCGTTGTCGGGCGGCAGCAGCGCGAACTCCTGGCCGCTCGCGGGTGCGATGGAATCGACATGGCCGTGCACGACCTGGCCCGGGAACATGTCGACCTCGATGTCGACGGTCTGGCCGGCATGCACGTTGGTGAGCTGGGTCTCCTTGAAGTTGGCGACCACATAGGCGCCGTCGGCCGGCACGATCGACATCAACTGCGTGCCGGCCTGCACGAACTGGCCGACGCGAAGCGTGCGGTTGCCGACCACGCCGTCGATCGGGGAGACGATCATCGTGTAGCCGAGATTGAGCTCGGCCTGGCGCTGCACGGCTTCCGCGCGAGCGAGGGCGGCCCTGGCCTGCACGATCTCGGCCTTCAGCAGATCGACCTGCTTGAGGGCGGAGGCAAGATTGGCGGTGTCGCGCTCGATCGCGGCGTTCGCGCCGGCATCGCGCGCCTGCGCCTGCTGCGCATTCTGCACGCTGCCGAAGCCCGACGCAGCGAGGTCGGTGTAGCGCTTGTTCTCCTGGCTCGCGAAGGTCTTGGTTGCGGTGTCGACGTCGATGGTCGCCCTGGCGGCCGCGATCACCGCCTGCTGAACTTCGAGCTGCGCCTCCTTGCTCGTGATGGTCGCGTGCGCGGCGGCCACGTCCGCGCGGGCCTGGTCGAGCGCGACCTTGAAGTCACGGTCGTCGATCCGGGCCAGCACCTGCCCCGCCTTCACTTGCTCGTTATCGGCGACCGCGACCGCGACGAGGTAGCCGCTGACCTTCGGCGCGATGGTGGTGTTGTCGGCCTTCACATAGGCGTCATCGGTGGAGACGAGGAAGCGGCCCACCGTCCAGTAATCGTAACCGTACCAGCTCGCGCCGGCCAGCGCGGCAGCCGCGGCGCCGGCCAGCAACAGCTTGCGAAGGTTGAGCTTTCTGGCGCGGACGGGCGCCGTTTCGGCAGGCAGCAGGCCCTCCGGCACGCCGGCCGGAATCCCTATGGCTTCGATTTTCGATGGGCTGGTGTGGGCGGTCATGGAGGGCTCCCTGATTTAGGAAACTTGACGGTTTCCAAAATAGGACTAACTTGAAAACTGTCAATGGAATGACAGGCATCATCTAAAAACATGGCTCAGGAAAAATCTTCCGGCGAATGCCGCTCCCGTGGACGGCCGCCACTGCGCGACGACGCCGAGACGCGTCGGATCATCTTCGACGCCGCACGGCACGCTTTTGCCGAGAATGGCTACGCCGCCACCAGCACCGAGGAGCTGGCCCGCCGCGCCGGCATTTCCACCAAAACTCTCTATCGTCTGTTTCCGGCCAAGGCGGCGCTGTTCGAGGCCATGGTTGCCGACCGGCTCGACCGGCAGCTCTCCGACGTCCAGCTCAAGGGCATCGATCACGCCGACATTGCCGAGGCTCTTTCCACGGCGCTGCTCGCCTGCGCCGACCTCGCGCTCGATCCGGAGGTCGTCGCTCTGCAACGCATCGTGCTCCAGGAATCTGCCGCGTTTCCGGACCTTGCCGTCGCCTTCTATCGCAATGGCATTGCGCGCACGGCGGCTGCGCTGGCGCGCTGGCTCCGCGTCCAGGTGAAGGCGGACCGCCTCGTGCTTGACAATGTGGAGGAGGCCGCGGGCATGCTGATAGGCATGGCCGTCTCGGCGCCGCAGCGCGCCGCGATCTATGGTGGCGTGCCGCTGCCACCGCGCAAGGAGATCGAGCGCCGCGTCCGCACCGCCGCCGCTCTTTTCCTGGACGGCTGTCGCGCCCCGGCGACGTGACGCCCTACACAACTTTACAGGCTCGCGGCCTCAAGAGTATTCAGACCAAATTTTCTTGCGCAACAGATGACTGAGAGGAGCCGTCCCATGACGGAGCATGTCCGGACCGAGACGACCAATGGCGTGCTGACGCTGACCCTCGCGCGCCCCGACAAGAAGAACGCGCTGACAGATGCGATGTACGGCAAGCTCGCCGATGCCATCGAGGGCGCCGAGACCGATCCGTCGGCCCGCGTGCTGTTGATCCGTGGTGAGGGTGACATGTTCACGGCCGGCAACGATGTCGGCGAGTTTGCTGCCGTTGCTACGGGCAAATCCGAGGGCAGCCGCAACGTCATCAGGTTCATCCAGTCGCTGGCGCGCTGCACGCGCCCGCTGGTCGCGGCCGTCCAGGGCCGCGCCGTCGGCGTTGGCACCACCATGCTCCTGCATTGCGATCTCGTCGTGCTCGCCGACGATGCGCTGCTGTCGACGCCCTTCGTCAGCCTGGCGCTGGTGCCGGAGGCCGCTTCGAGCCTGTTGATGCCGCTGCGCATCGGTCACGTCCGTGCCTACGAGATGTTCGCGCTCGGCGAGGCCGTGCCGGCGAAGACCGCGCTCGAATGGGGCCTTGCCAACCGCGTCGTGGCGCTCGACAAGCTCGACGCCGAGGCCGCCGCGCTCGCGCAGCGCCTCGCAATGCAGCCTGCCGGTGCGCTGATCGCGACCAAGCGGCTGATGCGCAACGGTGAAGCGCTGGTTGCCCAGATGACGGTCGAAGGCGAGCAGTTCGCTCAGCGCCTGCGCACCGCCGAGGCCCGCGAGGCCTTCACGGCGTTCGCCGAGCGCCGGCCGGCCGATTTCACCAAGGTCGCGTGACGTCGGCTCTGACAGGAGCGTGGCCTTAGGCCGCCATCCGTCTGATCTGATTGAACGAAATGGCTCCCGCACGCGACGAACGGGCATCTAGCCTATGCGGGACCGATGTTGGCATTGCGGATGATGGGTCTGGTCGTGGTGCTCGCTGTGGCGGGGCCGCCGGGCCATGCCCAGTCGCGCGAAGTGAAGTGTCTCGGCGATACCGACCGGCCGCTCAGCGAGCAGCTTGCCGCCTGCACCAAGGCGATCGATGCGGGCGCCTTCACGGGGCACGACCTCGCCGTCGCCCTGTTCAATCGGGGCGTCGTCCGGACGATGAGCGGCGACCTCGACCATGCGCGCCCGGACTTCGATCTGGCCATCCTGACGGATCCCAGCTTCGGCTCGGCCTTCAACGGACGCGGGAATTTTTATCGGCTCAGGGGCGATCTTGACCACGCGCTGTCCGATTTCGAGCAGGCCATTCGTCTTGACCCCAGCGATGCCGAAGCCGTCAACAATCGTGGCACGATCCACATGATGAAGGGCGATCCCGATCGGGCGCTCGCCGACTACGAGACGGCGATCCGCCTCAATCCCAAATACGCCATGGCGGTCGCCAATCGCGGCAAGACCTATCAGGCGAAAGGCGATCTGGAGCACGCTCTCGCCGATTATGGCGAAGCGATCCGGATCGATCCGGCCTATGGCAGCGCCTATGAGAGCCGCGGGAGCATCTATGGCGCCAAGGGTGAACAGGACCGCGCGATTGCTGACTACAACGATGCCATTCGCATCAACCCGAAATCATCGCATGCCTTCTACAACCGCGGCAGTGCCTACTTGATGAAGAACGAACCGGATCGCGCGCTGCCGGACTTTGACGCGGCCATCCGACTCGATCCGACCGACGTCATGAGTCTGCTCAACCGCGGCCTCGTCTACCAGAAGAAGGGCGACCTTGATCGCAGCATCGCGGATTACAGCGCAGCGCTCCGCCTCGATCCCGATGAGGTCTACGCGCTGAACAATCGCGGCATTGCCTGGCGCGACAAGGGCGCTTTCGATCGTGCGATCGCCGACTACGATCAGGCGATCCGACTCGAGCCCGAATTCGTCACGGCCTATTACGGCCGCGGCCGCGCCTTCCAGGACAAGCACGAGCTCGACCGCGCCATCGCGAATTACGACAAGGCGCTCGAACTGCTGCCGACCTACGCGCTTGCGTTGCATTGGCGCGGCGTGGCCAAGCGGGAGAAGGGCGATGTGGCCGGCGGCGATGCGGACATCGCCGCCGCGAAGAAGCTCGAGCCCGATCGGCGCTAGGCCGGCCTCGCGACGTCGGCCGATGCCGACCGCCTTCGCGGCGCGGTGGAAGCCCCCGGTACCGGTCGATCGGCGTAACCCACCAGAACTGAAGTTCCCGCTGCAATCGGCATTGCCGCAGGTGCGCGACCGCGCTAAATGGTAGCGGTACCATTCGCCCGCGGCCGCGCGGGCGGCCCGCCAGAAAGTCGCGGCGAGAACACCAGGGAGTCAGTTTCGATGTCGGCCACGCCCCAAACCAAAGCCCAGCGTCCGTACCGGGGTGTCTTCCCAGTCGCACCGACCATCTTCAATGAGCGTGGCGAACTGGATCTCGAAGGCCAGCGCCGCTGCATCGACTTCATGATCGATGCCGGTTCGAACGGCATCTGCATCCTGGCCAACTTCTCCGAGCAGTTCGTGCTGACCGACGCCGAGCGCGAGACCGTGATGCATGCCGTGCTGGAGCACGTCGCCGGCCGCGTCCCCGTCATCGTCACCACCACCCATTTCTCGTCGGCCGTGTGCGCCGCCCGCAGCAAGCAGGCGGAGGCCGCCGGCGCCGCCATGGTGATGGTGATGCCGCCCTATCACGGCGCGACTTTCCGGGTGCCCGAAAAGGGCATCGTCGAGTTCTTCAAGGCGCTGTCGGCGGCGATCGAGATTCCGATCATGATCCAGGACGCGCCGGTCGCGGGCACGCCGCTGTCGGTCGAACTGCTGGCACGGCTGGCGCGGGAGTTTTCCAATATCCGCTACTTCAAGATCGAGGTCCCCGGCGCTGCCGCAAAGCTGCGCGGCCTGATCGAGGCGGGCGGCAAGGATATTGAAGGCCCGTGGGACGGCGAGGAAGCCATCACCTTGATGGCCGATCTCGACGCCGGCGCCACCGGCGCAATGACCGGCGGCGGCTATCCCGACGGCATCCGCCAGATCATCGATCCCTATTTTGCCGGCAAGCGCGAGGAGGCCAAGGCTGCCTATGAGCGCTGGCTGCCGCTCATCAACTACGAGAACCGCCAGTGCGGCCTGATCGCCTGCAAGGCGATGATGCAGGCCGGCGGCGTGATCAAGTCCGACGCCGTGCGCCACCCCCTGCAACCGCTGCACCCGGCCACGCGCGCAGGCCTGCTCGAACTCGCCAAGGAACGCGACGCGCTGGCGCTGCGCTGGGGGAAGTAGAGCGGTTCTGTCCCCAACGTTGTCCCGGCTTTCGTCGGGACGACGTTGAGTTCTTTAGCGCCTACAAACTCCGCTCGTCGTCCCGGACAAGCGCAGCGCCGATCCGGGACCCATAACCACAGGCTTTGGTTGTTGCGAAGACTTGTGGTTATCCGCGCGCGCAACAACTTCTCCCCGGGGTTATGGGTCCCCGCCTCCGCGGGGACGACACCGAGTGTGAGGTAGCGATCGAGCCCGTCTCTCGCCAGCCCCATTCGACCAAGCGTCGAATTGGCGCGCTTCGGTGCGGTTTCGCGCGGCTGTACGATGACGTAGTCTTCCCGGGCCAACCAGGCCTGCGGAGCGTCTCGAGACATCACGCGTCAGCACTTCATTATGCCGTTATCCCGAGCCAGGTTGGTGCAAGCCGACGCAAACAGGGAGGCAGTGCCATGACAATGCGGCCAGATCCGACCTTCCACGCATCGCCAAGACTCGCGATGGAAGCACCGCCCGAAAACTTCGCCTATACGCTGCTGCTCAGCCCGGATTTCTCCAAGCCCGACGCACTTGCTGTGATCGACGTCAGGCCGGGATCGCCGACCTACAGCCAGATCGTCCATACCGTGACGATGCCGAACAAGGGCGACGAGTTTCATCACTTCGGCTGGAATGCCTGCTCTTCGGCATTGTCTCCGCTCGCCGGGCATGCCTTCATCGAGCGGCGCTATCTCATCATTCCCGGGCTTCGCTCGTCGCGCATCTACATCATCGACACCAAGCCCGATCCGACCAAGGCGAAGATTCACAAGGTCATCGAGCCGGAGGAGGTGTTCAAGAAGACCGGCTACTCACGCCCCCATACCATCCATTGCGGCCCGGACGGCATCTACGTCAGCACGCTCGGCGGTGGCGGCAAGGATGGCACCAGCGGGCCTCCCGGCGTCTTCATCATGGACTGCGAGACGTTCGAGGTGCTCGGCCGCTGGGAGATCGATCGCGGCCCGCAGACGCTGCATTATGACTTCTGGTGGAATCTGCCGCGCGATTACATGGTGACGAGTGAGTGGGGCCTGCCGCCGCAGTTCGAGAACGGCATCGTTCCCGAGGATCTGCTGTCGAACAAATACGGCCATCGGCTCCATTTCTGGGATCTCCGCGCCCGGCGCAACGTCCAGACCATCGACCTCGGTGCCAACCATCAGATGGCGCTCGAGGTGCGGCCCGCGCACGACCCGGTTCGTGAATATGGCTTTGCCGGCGTGGTGGTCGATACCACCAATCTGGAAGGCTCGATCTGGACCTGGTGGCGCGAAGGCGGAAAATTCCACGCCGAGAAGACGGCGACGATCCCGCCGGAGCCTGCAGCCAAAGAAAAGCTTCCGCCGCTCCTGCAGGGCTTTGGTGCTGTGCCACCACTCGTGACCGACATCGATCTGTCGATGGACGACCGGTTCCTCTACGTTTCCTGCTGGGGCACCGGCGAGATGCGCCAGTACGACGTCAGCGATCCCCGGAAACCCAAGCTTGCGGGCTCGGTGTACACCGGAGGCATCGTGCGCTGCGCGTCGCATCCGAACGGCAAGGCATATGCGGGTGGCCCGCAGATGGTCGAGATCAGCCGTGACGGCAAGCGGGTATACTGGACCAATTCGCTCTACTCGACCTGGGACGACCAGTTCTATCCCGATGGCGTTCCCGGCGTCGAAGTGATGGCCAATGTCGGTCGCAACGGCGGCCTCGAGCTCGCCAGCGATTATTTCGTGAGCTTCCCGGAAGGATATCGGGCTCATCAGGTCAGGCTTGAAGGCGGCGACTGTTCGACGGATTCCTTTTGCTATCCGTCGGCCTAGGAGAGGCGAGCCGGACACTTGCCTGGCTCTGGCTCGCGCTCCTTGCGAGCGGCATCTATCACGGACTTAATCCGGGAATGGGATGGCCGCTCGCGGTGTCGGCGGGGCTCATGGAAAAAAGCCCACGTGCGCTGTTCGGCGCGCTGGGCGCTCTGTCGGCCGGCCACCTGCTCGCAACGTTCCTGGTGTTGCTGCCGTTCGCGCTGCTGCTGGCGCTGGCCGAGTGGCAGCGTCCGATCCAGCTCGGCGCGAGCTTTCTCGTGATCGGGTTCGGCATCTTTCGTCTGGTCGATCGCCGTCATCCGCGGACACTGGCGCGGATCCCGCCAACGCGGTTGGCCCTGTGGTCGTTTGCCGTCGCCATCGCCCATGGTGCCGCGTTGATGCTGGTGCCGATCTATCTCGGATTGTGCCAGGCCGCCGACCTTGACGCGGCCCACCAGGCGGCCGGCGCTCTCGTCACGGCAAATCTTGCCACGGCTGTGCTGGTTTCGCTGGCGCACGTCGTTGCGATGGTGATCGCGGGCGGTTGCCTTGCGTGGCTGGTCTACCGCTATCTCGGTCTCAAGTTCGTATCGCGAAGCTGGTTCAATCTGGATGCCGTCTGGGCCGTGAGCCTCGTCCTGGTTGGCGGCGCTGCCCTTGCGTTCAATCTCGCAGGCTGGCGATGAGGCGGAGCGAAGACCTATCACCGTCACCCTGAGGTGGCCGCGAAGCGGCCCTCGAAGGGCGACGGCCCCGCGGCATCCCGGCCGTCCATCCTTCGAGGCTCGCTACGCGAGCGCCTCAGGATGACGGGACCGGCAGCGCGCCCATCGACCTATCTTATCAACGGCCACTCTCCGATGATGTGAAAGCGTGCCCCTGCGGTTTCCTGTCGGAACAGCGCGATGCGGTCGATCGCAAGCGTTTCGAGCTGCAGGGTGGCAAACCGCTTCCGCAGCATGTCGACGATGGGCCCGCGTCGGTCCGCATCGAGCCTGCCCGTGAGCGTCATGTGGAAGCGGAATTCTTCCATGACGTAAGGGTAGCCCCAGCGATCGAGATAATCGCGCTGCCGCTCGGGCAGCTTGTCCGGGTTGCGCCTCGCGCGATCCTCCGCCGTCAGCGGTGCACGAAACGCATCGAAGTCGCGCACGCAATCGGCGGCGAGCCGTGTCAATTCGCTGACCGGTTCAGCCGGGATCACCGCGATAAAGCCGCTGATGGAATCGACGATTGGACGAATCACGGGGATCGGCCGCGGCTTGCCGGAAAACGCTGCGCACGCAGCAACCAGCTCGGCCTCGGCCTTGCCCGACGCGAGCGCCATCGGCGCTTTCAGCGTGCCGTGAAAACCATATTTGCGGGGATCGGCCGTGACGTCGTTCCAATCGGCCGCAAGGTCGAGTGCCTCTGCGGGGAAAGGCAACTGACGGCTGCTATGGGCATCATAGCCAAGCAGCTCGGCGCCGAAGCGCGACAGCGTGCTGTCGGCATCGGCGGCGTAGTAGATCGCGTAGCGGGGAAAGCCTGTCATTGCGTCAGATATAGCGGGTTTAGACGGCGGCGACAGCCTCGCGCGGCGCTGCGGCTGAGCCGAGCAGGCGCGTGGCATCGGTGAGATGCACCAGCCTGCCGGCGGCAATGACCGCGACCACCCGCGGCCGCAGCGGCACGGTGTCGTCGACCAGCAGGATGTCGGCGCGCCGTCCCTCCTTGATCACACCGCGATCGGACAGGCCTGCGGCCTCTGCCGGTGCTTCCGAGATCAGCTTCCAGGCGTGCGCCAGCGGAAGCACGCCATCGGCTGCGAGCCGGAACGCGGCGAGCAGTTGCGCCGGATAGTAATAGTCCGAGGCCAGCACCGAGCAGAGCCCTTTGGCGATCATGTCGGACGCCCTGGTCCAACCGGTGTGGCTGCCGCCACGCACCACGTTCGGCGCGCCATAGATGATGGCGTCGCCGGCCTCTGCTGCCGCGCGCGCCGTCTCTTCGTTGACCGGAAACTCGGCGATCGCAGCACCCATGTCCCGATACGCCTTGCGCATCGCCGGCGTCGCATCGTCATGCGAGAGCATCCGCACCTCGGCCGCGCGGGCCGCCGCGGCAAGCCGCGCCGTCGTCGCCGGGACGTCCGCTGCGCGCGCAGCGACACGACCGACCAGCTCTTCAAAAGCCGCGTCGGACAATCCGGTCCGGTCAACCAGGCGGCCGCGTTTGTTCGGCTTTGAGAGATCGCGGATAGTCGAAGCCATGTGATCGTTGAAGGCGAACAGATCGATCCGCCCTTCGGCGAGCCATTGGCCGAGCTCGTCCTCGGCGTCGAGATTGTAGGTCTCGTGCCGCAGATGGAAGCGGGTGTCGGCAGCAAATTGCGGGCGCAGCCGCTCGATCGCCTCCAGCAGGCGCCGCGCATTGTCGCCGGAGCGCAAGCCCGGCTCCCACGACCAGGTCGTGCCATGGAAGACGGTGGTGATGCCGTTGCTGACGGCCTGCCGGTCGCTGTCGGCGAGCGCCACGTCGATCGGGAAGTCGACCCCCGGACGCGGCATCATCTGCCGCTCGAAGGCATCGCCATGCAGGTCGACGATGCCCGGCAGGACCAAAAGATTGCGAGCGTCGATCGCAAGTGGCGCGCGTGTGCGGCCGCGATCGATCGCTGCGATATCCTGCCCGGACACGACGAGTGAGGCTTCGACGATCTCCGAGCCGATCAGGGCCCGGCCGCCTTCAAGGAGGATTTCGGTCACGCGGGGACGCTTCGCTGGCTGGGGGAGGACTGGTTGGCAACGAGCCGTGCTTCGTACTTTGCGAGGAAATCTTCAATCCCAAGCTTGCGGAAATCGGGCAGGGCGTCGCGCAAGCTTTCGTGATCCCAGTCCCACCAGGCGAGCCTTGCCAGCCGGCCGGCGATCTCGTCGGAGAAGCGCCGCCGGACCGGGCGGGCCGGATTGCCGGCGACGATCGTGTAGGCGGGCACGTCCTTGGTGACGATGGCGCCCGCGGCCACCACCGCGCCGGTGCCGATATTGCGGCCCGGCAGCACGATCGCGCCATGGCCGATCCAGACGTCATGGCCGATATGAACGTGGTGCTGGCGTCGCCAGTCGAAGAACTCGGCATCGTCGCTCTCGCCCGGAAAATACGCGCTCGCACGATACGTGAAATGCGCCTGGCTGGCGCGCTGCATCGGGTGATTGCCGGGATTGATGCGCGTCATCGCCGCGATCGAGCAGAATTTTCCGATCGTCGTGTAAGTGATCTGCGAATCGTTCACGACATACGAATAGTCGCCCATCGTCACCTCGTGCAGGATCGTGCGCGCGCCGACCTCGCAATAGGCGCCGAGCTTGATCTCGTGCAGCGTGGCCGTGGGATCGATGGTCGGTTGGACCGAAAGCGTTTTGGCGACCATGGTGCATCCGTCAACTGGGGGAGCATTCGTCTTCGAGCGGCTCGATGACGATGTCATGACGCAGAGATGACAGGGGACGGTGTGCGTAGCATCGCCGCACCGCGCCGTCCCCGTCACACAAATGTAAAGCGCCGGAGTTAGCGGTTGGGCCCAGCTGGTCGGGAGCCCCTGCATGCTGGTAGTTGAAGGTCTGACGTGCCGCTTCGGCACAAAAGCCGCGGTGGACGGTGCTTCGTTTGAAATCGCCCCAGGCGGTTTTGTCGGCGTGATCGGACGTTCCGGCGCCGGAAAGTCGACCTTGCTGCGGACCATCAATCGCCTGGTGACGCCAACGGAGGGACGCATCCTGTTCGATGGCGTCGATGTCACCGCGCTGCGCGGCAAGGAGCTGCGGCAATGGCGCGCCCGTGCGGCGATGATCTTCCAGCAGTTCAATCTTGTCGGCCGGCTCGACGTGCTCACCAATGTGCTGATGGGACGTCTTGCTGCAATGCCGGCCTGGCGCTCGCTGACGCAGGCCTGGCTCGAGGAAGACACGGCGCTGGCGATGTCGGCGCTCGAGCAGTTCGATATGGCCTCGCTCGCTGCCCAACGCACCGATCAGCTTTCCGGCGGCCAGCAGCAGCGGGTCGCGATCGCCCGCGCGCTGGTGCAGCAGCCTGATCTGATCCTCGCCGATGAGCCGATCGCTTCGCTCGATCCGCGCAACACCAAGATCGTGATGGATGCGCTCTTACGCATCAACAAGCATTTCGGCATCACCGTGATCTGCAACCTGCATTCGCTCGATCTGGCGCGCAGCTATTGCGATCGCCTGATCGGGATGGCTGCGGGCCGGGTGGTGTTCGATGGCGCGCCGTCGGCGCTCACCGAGCACGTCGCGCGCGAGCTCTACGATCTCGAAGCCAGCGAAGTCATGGGCGGCCTGCCGTTGCCCGTCCCCGAGGCCGTCCCAGCGTTCGGTACGGCTGCCGCGGCCTGAGCCGCGACCCAAGTTCTGCGTTCACCGCGTCCAACCGATCAAGAGGGTATCATGATCACTCGTCGCATCGTCCTTGCCGGCGCCGCCGCGCTGGCCTTCTCCGCTTCCGCTTCCGCCGAGGACTGGAAAGCCAAATATCCTGAGCTGACTTTTGCGGTTGTCCCGGCCGAGAACGCCTCGGGCGTAACCGACCGTTGGGCCCCGTTCATGAGCTATCTCTCGAAGGAACTTGGCGTGAAGGTCACGCTGCGGATCGCGAACGACTACGCCGCGGTGATCGAAGGTCAGCGCGCCGGCAACATCCAGATCGCAAGTTATGGGTCGGCCTCGTTTGCGCGCGCACGGCTGACTGGCGTCAAGACGGACGCCTTTGCGAGCGATCTGAACGCGGACGGCGGTACGGGCTATTACTCGGTGTTCTTCGTCAAGACGAGCAGCCCCTACAAAGGCATCGACGACCTGAAAGGCAAGAATCTCGGCCTGGTCGATCCGAATTCGACCTCAGGCAACAACGTGCCGCGCTTTGAGCTCGACAAGATGGGCATCTCGGATGTCGACACGTATTTCAGCAAGGTCGTCTTCACCGGCAGCCATGAGAACGCGATCCTCGCCTTGGCGCAGGGCACGGTCGATGTTGCCGCCAACCAGTGGACCAGCGACGACGATTCGACGCTGGCGCAGATGCTGACCAAGGGCATGCTGAAGAATGCCGACGGCTCGCCGATGAAGAGGGAAGATTTCCGCATCATCCACAAGTCGGCGCCGATCATTGGACCGAACATGTATGCATACAGTTCCGATCTTCCCGATGACCTGAAGGCTGCGATCGCCAAGGCATTCTTCGACTCGCCCACCAAGGACAAGGCTGCGTTCGACCGGTTGTCCGACGGCCAGAAGAAGGGGTTTCATCCCGCAACCACCAAGGACTGGGATGGCACGATCGAACTGATCAAGTTCGTCGATGCGCTAAGAAAGAAGAAGGCGTCCTGATCAAAGGGACGACGTAACTCGAGCCGGGTCGTTCGACCCGGCTCTTTCTCTGATGGGCCACGGTCACTGCCTCCATGACCATCGCGGTTTCGCTTCTTCCCGAGCAGCAATTGGCGGCGCTGAACGCGGCCTATCGCCAGGCGGTGGCGCGCAAGCGCGCGCGGTTATTGGCCGGCGGCATGGTGTTCATTGCTGCGCTGATGCTCGCCGCGATCGGGGCCGAAGTGAACTTGCGGACGCTCTTCACGTATTTCGGCAACTTCGTCAGCTATTTCGACCGTATCCTCACCCTCGACAGCGGCCAGCGCGTCTGGACCGATCCCGGCGAGTGGCTGTGGGGCTGGTACAAATGGGGCAAGCTGCTCGGCGAGACGCTGCTGATCAGCTATGTCGGCACGCTGATCGGCGCGGTCTGCGCCTTCTGCCTGAATTTTCTCGCGGCTGAGAACACCTCGCCGGCGCCCTGGTTGCGCTTTACTGTTCGCCGCCTGCTCGAATTCGCTCGCACCGTGCCGGGCATCGTATTCGCGCTGATCTTCGTCATGGCCTTCGGGCTCGGGCCGATGGCCGGTGTGCTCGCGATAGCCATTCATTCCACCGGCGCGCTCGGCAAGCTGTTCGCCGAGATCGTGGAGAATGCCGACATGAAGCCGGTCGAAGGCGTGCGCTCGACCGGAGCGAGCTGGCTGTCCTGCATGCGCTTTGCCGTGCTGCCGCAGGTCTCCGCCGGCTATGTCAGCTACGCGCTGCTGCGCTTCGAGATCAATGTCCGTGAATCCTCGGTGATGGGTTTCGTCGGCGCCGGCGGCATCGGCCAGGAGCTCGTGGTCGCGATCCGCAAGTTCTACTACTCCGACGTCAGCGCCATCCTGTTGATGATCGTGCTCACCATCTTCATCATCGACATCACCACCGGCTGGTTGCGCGCGCGCCTGTTCGGCAGGGATGCACGGCCATGAAGGAAGTCGAGAAACCCGACGCTGCAGCGCTGCGGACGAAATACCCCGATGTCTTCGAGCGCCCGGCGGCTGCGCGTCTGGCGACGCCGGCCATGATCGTGGCGGCGCTCGCCTTGTTCGTCTTCGGTCTCAACGATCTCGGTTTCGAGCCGGCAAAGTTCATCGCGGGCCTCAAGCAGCTCGGCTGGATCACCATGATGATGGTCCCGCCGGACCCCGGAACGTCGCTGCCGCTCTATCTGAAGGCGCTCGGCGAGACGCTGTCGATCGCGCTGCTCGGCACCACGCTGGCCGCAACGCTGGCGCTGCCGGTTTCCCTGCTCGCGGCGCGCAACGTCGTGCCGCCGAACATCATCCGCTTTCCGGTGCGGCGCTTCCTTGATTCGATCCGCGGCGTCGATACCCTGATCTGGGCGCTGGTCTGGATCAATGTCGTCGGCCTCGGCCCGTTCGCCGGTGTGCTCGCGATCATGGTCTCGGACTTTGGTGCACTCGGAAAGCTGTTTTCCGAGGCGATCGAGGCGGCCGACAAGAAGCAGGTCGAGGGCATCAGGGCATCGGGCGGCAATGCCTTGCACGAGATTCGCTTCGGCCTGATGCCGCAGGTGCTGCCGGTCATCGCCGGCCAGGTGCTCTACTTCATCGAATCGAACACCCGCTCGGCCAGCATCATCGGCATCGTCGGTGCGGGCGGCATCGGCCTTCAGCTCGCCGAGCAGATCCGCGTGCTGGAATGGCAGAAGGTATCGTTCCTCGTCCTGATGATCCTGGTCGCTGTCGCCGCGATTGATTTCATTTCCGGCAAGGTGCGCTTCGCCATCATCGGACGGCGGGCGGTGGCGTAGGTCGCGAACTCTTCCTTCTCCCCTTGCGGGAGAAGGTGGCGCGAAGCGCCGGATGAGGGGTTCTATCCGCGAACTTAACTGCAAGCGATACGCGCGGACAGAGGCCCCTCATCCGGATCGCATCTGGCGATGCGACCCGACCTCGCCCGCAAGGGGAGAGGTGCACCGTCCGCGTGGTGACACGTTCACCCGTTCTCCACCAAAAACTCCACCCGCTCCGCCGCAAAGCGTGAGCGCTTGGTCACCAGCGGCTTGCCGTCGGGGTCGACGTCGGTCGAATCGACCACCAGGATCGGACGACCCAGCGCGAGATCAAGCCGCGCGGCGTCGGTTGCGTCGACAATGCCGGCGGTGATCCTGGTCGAGCCGCGGCGGTAGTCGCGGACGCCGTAATGCGCGAGCAGCTTCGTCATCGAGCGCGTGGCGGCGAACACCGCACCCGCATCGGGAAAGAGTTCGGCCGACAGCCAGGACGTCGAGACGCAGATCGGCGTGCGGTCGGCAAAGCGCACGGATTCGATCCGGACCAACCGCGCGCCGGTCTTTACGCCGAGTTCTCGTGCCAACTCCCGGCTCGCCACGTCCTCCGACGCCTCGATCAACTGCCCGCGCGGCTCGCGGCCGCCGGCGCCGACGATCTCCGAGAAGCGCGTGCGCGAGCGCAAGGGATAGGCGAGCTTCTGCGCCTCGACATAGGTGCCGCTGCCGCGCTCGGCGCGCACCAGGCCGCGCTCGGCGAGCGCCGCCAGCGCGCGCCGCACCGTATGGCGGTTCACGCGATAGGTCTCGGCGATCTCCATCTCGCCCGGCAACTTTTCGCCCGCTGCAAAGCGGCCGTCGGCGATGCCGCGCTCGATGCCGTCGGCGACCAGGCGCCACAGCGCGACGCCGGAGGAGGCAGTGTCCTGAAGGCTCATGTCGACGACAAGCCCATCTCCAAAATCACACGATTGTCACGAAACAGTCATGGCGCTTCATTATCAAGTTGTCTATTATCATAGACAACTTGAATCCGGCAAGCCTGGTGAATGATTTGAACCCGCAACATAGCCTCAAGACCCGGCGCAAGGCGGCGATGGCCGTGCTGGTGCATGCGGACGCAGATGATATTGCCGGCCGCCTTCGCGCTATCGCGTTGCCGCGGCATGACGATCTGCGTGTGCCCGAGAACGGCCTCGTGATGCTGCGCGGCCGCGTCGGCGGCGATGGCGCACCGTTCAACCTGGGCGAGGCCACCGTGTCGCGCGCCGCGGTGCGGCTTGCGAGCGGCGAGGTCGGCTTCGGCTATACGCTCGGCCGCGACGGTGCGAAGGCGCGGCTCATCGCCCTCTGCGACGCGCTCGTGCAGTCGGAAGAGTTCGCGGGGGCCATCGAGCGGGATGTCGTTGCGCCCTTGCGCGCGGACCTGCACGCGCGACAGGCGCAGTGTGCCGCGCAAACGGCGGCGACGAAGGTTGATTTCTACACCATGGTGCGCGGTGAGGGGTGAGGCCATGACCACGATTGCGGAACTGCCGCCGGGTTTCGCGGACAAAGTGTTGTCGGCGCAATCGACCTTTCGCTCGGTCATGAATGCGATGGCGCGGCCGGGCTCGGTGCAGCGCATCGTGCCGGTCGCGGGCACGCCCGGTCCCATGATGCGCGGCACGGCGGCGATCGCGCTGACGCTGTTCGATCACGATACGCCGCTTTGGCTCGATGCGCGCATGTCGGAGAGCTCCGATGTCCTGAAATGGCTGAAGTTCCACACCGGCGCGCCGGTGATCCAGAATCCTTCGGTCGCGAGCTTTGCGCTGGTCGCCGATGCTGCCGCGCTTCCTTCGCTCGAGCGGTTTGCGCTCGGCAGCAATGAGTATCCGGATCGCTCGACCACCTTGATCCTGCAGGTGGAAAGCCTCAACGCGGGGGCCGCCTTCGAGCTCCGTGGCCCTGGCATCGACGGTGTGACGATCCTTCAGGCGGCGCTCAGGCCTATCGACCTGTTCGAGCGCCTGCGCATCAACGAGCCGCTGTTTCCGCGCGGCATCGACGTCGTGCTGGTCGCCGATGACGACGTGGTTGCGATCCCGCGCACCACGCGGGTCGTGAACAAGGGAAGTTGAAGTATGTATGTCGCAGTCAAAGGCGGCGAACGTGCCATCGAGAACGCCCATCGCCTGCTGGCGCATGTGCGGCGTGGCGAGCAGAGCGTGCCCGAAATTTCGCTCGACCAGATCTCCGAGCAGCTTGGCCTTGCCGTCGATCGCGTCATGAGCGAAGGCTCGCTCTATGACCGCGAGCTTGCGGCGCTCGCGATCAAGCAGGCGCGCGGCGACCTGATCGAGGCGATCTTCCTGGTCCGCGCCTTCCGCGCCACCCTGCCGCGCTTCGGCGCAAGCGAGCCGGTCGACACCGGCGCCATGCGGGTGCAGCGGCGGGTGTCCTCGACGTTCAAGGACATTCCGGGCGGGCAAATTCTTGGCCCGACCTTCGACTATACGCATCGCCTGCTCGATCCGACGCTGGCCGAGGGATTTGTGCCCGAGGCGCCGGCGACCGCCGAAGCCTCGCCCGCGGCCACGCCGCGCGTGACGGACATTCTGGGGCGCGACGGGCTGATCGAGGCCTCGCCGCACGCTGAAAAAGGCGCAAGCGTCGGCGATCTCACGCGCGAGCCCCTCAACTTCCCCGCCGACCGCGACCTGCGCCTGCAAAATCTCGCGCGCGGCGACGAAGGCTTTCTGCTGGCGATGGGTTACTCGACCCAGCGCGGCTACGGCCGCAACCATCCCTTCGCCGGCGAGATCCGCTTCGGCGAGGTCGAGGTCGAATTCTTCGCCGAGGACGTCGGCTTCGCCGTGCCGCTCGGCGCGATCGAGCTCACCGAATGCCAGATGGTCAACCAGTTCAAGGGCTCGGCCGCGGAAGCGCCGTGCTTCACCCGCGGCTATGGCCTCGCTTTCGGCCAGAGCGAGCGCAAGACCATGTCGATGGCGCTGGTCGATCGCGCGCTTCGGGCGCGCGAGCTCGGCGAGGAGGTGCTCGCACCGGCGCAGGACGAGGAATTCGTGATGTCGCATTCCGACAACGTCCAGGCGACCGGCTTCGTCGAGCATCTGAAGCTACCGCACTATGTCGACTTTCAGTCCGAGCTTGGCCTGCTGCGCAAGCTGCGTCAGGAATTTGCCGAGGCCAATGATGCCGGGCCGATGAAGGAGGCCGCGGAATGAACGCGCCCGCCTACAACTTCGCCTATCTCGACGAGCAGACCAAGCGGATGATCCGCCGCGCGATCCTGAAGGCGATCGCGATCCCCGGCTATCAGGTCCCGTTTGCGAGCCGCGAAATGCCGATGCCCTATGGCTGGGGCACCGGCGGCGTGCAGGTCACGGCCGCGATCCTCGGGCCGGACGATGTGCTGAAGGTGATCGACCAGGGCTCCGACGACACCACCAACGCGATCTCGATCCGGAAATTCTTCGCCAAGACCGCCGGCGTTGCGACGACGACGGCGACGATCGATGCGACCGTGATCCAGACCCGTCACCGCATTCCCGAGACGGCTCTCGGCGAGAACCAGGTGCTGGTCTACCAGGTGCCGATCCCTGAACCCCTGCGCTTCCTCGAGCCGCGCGAGACTGAGACGCGTCGCATGCATGCGCTTGCCGAATACGGCCTGATGCACGTCAAGCTCTATGAGGACATCGCGCGCTTCGGCCATATCGCAACGGCCTACGCCTATCCGGTGAAGGTGAACGCCCGCTACGTGATGGACCCGTCGCCGACCCCGAAATTCGACAATCCCAAGATGGACAATTGCCCGGCGCTGCAGCTTTTCGGCGCCGGCCGCGAGAAGCGCATCTATGCGATCCCGCCTTACACGCAGGTAGTGTCGCTCGATTTCGAGGATCATCCCTTCGAGCCCTATCGCTTCAACGCGCCCTGTGCGCTCTGCAACGCCGAGAATTCGTATCTCGACGAGATCGTCACCGACGACAAGGGCGGACGCATGTTCGTGTGTTCCGACACCGACTTCTGCGAGGAGCGTCAGACGGCTGGCCATCACGGCAACCTGAGCGCCGCGCCATACAAGGAGACGGCGCAAAGGGAATCAAATGGCTGAGCATGTGCTTGAGACCGATCAACCGCTGCTGGTCGCGGACGCCCTGAGCAAATCCTACGGCAGGATCGCGGCCTGTCGCGATGTCTCCTTCGCGCTCTATCCAGGCGAGGTGTTGGCGATCGTCGGCGAATCCGGCTCGGGCAAGTCGACGCTGCTCCAGCTCCTGTCGGGCCAGCTTGCCCCGAGCGGTGGCCGCGTGTCCTACCGGATGCGCGACGGCGTCACGCGGGATCTCACCACGCTCGGCGAAGCCGAGCGACGCTTTCTGTTCCGCACCGATTGGGGCTATGTGCATCAGGACCCCGCGCAGGGCTTGCGCATGGCTGTCTCCGCCGGCGCCAACGTCGGCGAGCGGCTGATGGCTGTGGGATGGAATCACTACGGCCGCATCCGCGACACCGCCTCGAACTGGCTGGAGCGCGTCGAGATCGACGTCGCACGCATCGATGATGCGCCGCGGACCTATTCCGGCGGCATGCGCCAGCGTCTGCAGATCGCCCGCAACCTCGTCACCGAGCCGCGCCTCGTCTTCATGGATGAGCCGACCGGCGGCCTCGATGTTTCCGTGCAGGCGCGCCTGCTGGACCTCCTGCGCAACCTGGTTGCCGAACTTCACCTCGCCGTCATCATCGTCACCCACGATCTCGCGGTCGCGCGCCTGCTGTCGCACCGCGTGATGGTGATGAAGGGCGGCCGCGTCATCGAGACGGGTCTCACCGACCAGGTGCTCGACGACCCGCGCGAGCCCTATACTCAACTCCTCGTCTCCTCGATTCTGCCGCCATGAGCCGCCCGATGACTGCCATGATCGACGTCGCCGACGCGCAAAAGACCTTTACGATGCACCTCCAGGGTGGCGTCGAACTGCCCGTGGTGCGAGGCGTGACCTTCCACGTCGATCCGGGCGAATGCGTCGTGCTGTCCGGTCCGTCCGGTGCGGGCAAGTCGTCGATCCTGAAGATGATCTTCGGCAATTACCGCTGCGACGGCGGCCGCATCGGCATCCGTCATCGCGGCACGCTGATTGATCTTGCCAGCGCCGAGCCGCGGCAGATCCTCAACGTCCGGCGCGATACGATCGGCTATGTCAGCCAGTTCCTGCGCGCGGTGCCGCGCGTTGCGACCATCGACGTCGTCGCCGAACCGCTGATCGCGAGCGGCGTGGCGCGGCTGGATGCACAACGGCGCGCGGGCGCGCTTCTGCGTCGCCTCAACATCCCCGAGCGCCTCTGGCAGCTTCCGCCCGCGACTTTCTCCGGCGGCGAGCAGCAGCGCGTCAATATCGCGCGCGGCTTCATTCCGGAGCTGCCGATCCTGCTGCTGGACGAGCCGACCGCTTCGCTCGACGCCGCCAACCGCGCCGTGGTCGTCGAGCTGATCGCAGAGAAAAAGCGCAGGGGCACAGCCATGGTCGCGATCGTCCATGATGACGAGATCCGCCATCTGATCGCCGACCGCATCGTCGACGTCACCAGCTTTGCCGCCGCGGCCTGAAGGACCTGGAAATGAACGTGAAGCCGAATGAAACCGTGATCGCCAACGCCAGGATCGTGCTGGCCGACAGCGTGATCGAGCAGGGCTGGATCGCTCTTGCAAACGGGCGTATCGCCGAGATCGGGGAGGGCAGGGCGCCCGCGGGAGCCGAGAACGCCGGCGGCGATCTCATCACGCCGGGCCTGATCGAGCTGCACACCGATCATCTCGAAGCGCACTACGTGCCACGCCCAAAGGTGTTCTGGGATCCCGTCGCCGCCGTCATCTCCTATGACGGGCAGCTCGCGACCTCAGGCATCACCACGGTGCTGGACTCGCTGCGGGTCTGGCGCGAGGACGGCGCGGAGGAGGTCGATGGTCGTGCCGGCACGCTGGCGGCTGCGATCACCACGGCGCGCGCGCACGACCTCTTGCGTGCCGATCACTTCCTGCATCTGCGCTGCGAAGTCCCGATGCCGAGCGTGGTCGAGGAAGCCAGGGAGCTGATCGATCGCCCCGACGTGCGGCTGATGTCGCTGATGGACCACACGCCCGGCCAACGCCAGTTCCGCGACGAGGTCAAGCTGCGCGACTACTATCGCGGCAAGGGCGGTGGCATGACCGACGCGCAGCTCGATGAGCTCTTTGCCAGACGCTTTGCGTACCAGCGGACCTATGCCGCCACCAACATGCGCGAGATTGTCGCGCTGGCGCAGGAATACGGGATTCCGCTCGCAAGCCATGACGACACCACCGAGGAGAATGTCACCGACGCGGTTCGAGACGGTGTCGCGGTCGCGGAGTTTCCGACAACGGTGGAAGCTGCGCGCGGCCTGCATGCTGCCGGCATTGACATCCTGATGGGCGCGCCGAACGTCGTGCGCGGCGGCTCGCATTCCGGCAACATCGCCGCCGTGGATCTCGCACGCGAGGGTCTCCTGGACATCCTGTCGTCCGACTACATTCCGTCGAGCCTCCTGATGGCCGCGCTGCAACTGCCGCAGCATGTGCCGGCGATCAGCCTTCCGGCCGCGATCTGCACAGTGACAAAGGCGCCGGCCGAGGCCGTTGGGCTCACCGACCGAGGCGAGATCGCGGTCGGCAAGCGCGCCGATCTGATCCGCGTTCATGTCGCCGGCAGCGTTCCGGTGGTCCGCAGCGTCTGGCGGGAAGGAGGGCGCGTCGCATGAGCGAGAGCCCGTCGATTGCACCACAGCAGGCCGCCGCGATCGGGCCCGGACGACTGGTCCTGATCGTCGGTCCCAGCGGCGCCGGCAAGGATACGCTGCTTGGTCTTGCCAAGGCCGCCCTCGCTGAAGATCACGATGTGGTCTTTCCGCGCCGGATCGTGACACGGGAGGCGTCCGCCGCCGAGGACAATGTGTCCGTGACTCCCGACGAATTCCGCCGCGGACTCGATCGCGGCGATTTCGCTGCGCATTGGGAGGCGCATGGCCTCTCATACGCGCTGCCGATCGAGATCAACGGCGACATCCGCGCCGGCCGCACGGTCGTCGTCAACGTCTCGCGCACGGTGATTGGTGCGCTGCGCCAGGCCTATGCCAACGTCGTGCTGGTCGCGATCACGGCACCGCCGGACGTTCTTGCCCAGCGTCTCGCTGCGCGGGCGCGCCGCAGCGATGGCAATATCCGGGAGCGGCTCGAACGCCAGGTCGACGAAGCTGCGGCGCATGCCGACGTCACGATTGTCAATGCCGGCAACGCCGATTATCACGGCCGTCAGCTCGTCCGGGTGATCCGCAACGAATGCTGGCGCGAGTAGCAAGGGAGCAGTTGGAATGACGGTGATTACGACGGTCGAAGAGCTCGAAGCCATCTATGGCCTCACCAACGACGCCTCGACCGTGAAGGTCGCCGACCACGTCACGCCGCTCTACCGCGTCTTCATCGAGACGTCGCCCTTTGCCGCGCTGGCCACCATCGGTCCCGAGGGCATCGATTGCTCGCCGCGCGGCGATCTGCCCGGCTTCGTGCGCATTCATGACCCGAAGACGCTGATGCTGCCGGACCGTCGGGGCAACAATCGCATTGATTCCTTGCGCAACATCGTCCGCGATCCACGCGTCTCCCTGATGTTCCTGATCCCGGGCTCAGGCAACGCGATCCGTGTCAACGGACGAGCGCACATCTCGGTCGATCCTAAGCTGCTCGCCTCCTTTGAGGTCGACGGCAAGGCGCCGCGCAGCGTCATGGTGATGACCATCGATGAGCTCTATTTCCAGTGCGCCCGCGCCATCGTTCGCTCGGACCTCTGGAATCCCGACAAGCGCGTCGATCCCAAGAGCTTGCCGACACCCGGCCAGATCCTCGCCGAGATGAGCGAGAACAAGGTCGGCGGCGAAGAATACGACCGCGCCTGGCCCGCGCGTGCGGCAGCGACGATGTGGTGATCCTTTCTTACCCTTTCCCCTTGTGGGAGAGGGTGGCTTCGCGAACGCGAAGCCGGGTGAGGGATTCTCTCCGCGGGTCCAACTGTCATTTAAGTCCGCGGATGCAACCCCTCATCCGGCGCTTTGCGCCACCTTCTCCCACAAGGGGAAAAGTTTGCATTTCCTTGCATCACCTTGCATTAGCCAGAGGGGTTCTAAGCCCCTGTAATCCATAGTAAATTCTGCACAGTCCTGAAACGGGGCGCAAGAGGTTGCACCCCGCACTTCCCGACACCGGGCCGGACACTAAAACAAAACGGAATGTGCAAGACCATGGCGAAACCCCGAAATTATTCCCTTGAGACCCCGACTGCGCGATCGAAGCTCGTTATCCGGAAGAAGCCCTATTGGCAACGGCTCGGCCCCGGCCTGTCGCTTGGCTATCGCCGCAACGAAGGCGCAGGCACTTGGTCGATCCGCGCCGCCGACGGCCAAGGCGGCGAGTGGCTGAAGAAGTTCGGCTCTGCCGACGACTTCGACAACAAGGCCGATGGCAAGGCCATCTTCAACTACGGCCAAGCCGTCACCGAAGCCCGCAAGCTGGTGCGCGGCGGCGACGATGACGCGGTCGAGGAGGAGCAAGGCAACAAGCCCGTCACTCTCGGGATCGCGATGAACCGCTACAAGGACGATCTGGTCTCGCGCGGCGCGAACGCTTGCAACGCCACGACCCCGAAGGGCCATCTGCCCGCCAGCCTGTTGAGCAAGCCGGTCCCGCTGCTCGACTCGCAGGAGCTGCGCAAATGGCGCGATGGCCTGCTGGCGAAGATGGTTCCGGCCAGCGTCAACCGGTACTGCAAGGTGGTCAGGGCCGCGCTCAACCTCGCCGCCCGGAGCGACCGACGCATCAAGAACGAGCACGCATGGGAAACTGGCCTCCAACTGCTCCCCGATGCCAATGAGGTCAACAACGTCATCCTGGACGACGCGCAGGTCATCAGCTTCGTTTCCGGTGCCTACGCCCACGACGAGAAGCTGGGCGAGTTCACCGACGTGCTGGCGCAAACCGGCGCGCGGCCCTCGCAGGCGGCTCGCCTCTATATCCGCGATCTGGTCGCGCACAAGACTGAGCCCCGGTTGATGATGCCGAAGTCGGCCAAGGGCGGCGGCCTCAATCGCACCAGCAAGAAGGTCGAGCGCTACAGCGTTGCGATCACCCCGGCGCTGGCCGCTCGGTTGACGAAGGCGGCGAAGGGGCGGCCCGCGAGTGCGCCGCTCCTGGTGCAGGGCGACGGCAAGACCTGGGGCGTCGATGGGAAGGGCGTCTCGGACGACTATCGCGAGGACATCGCGGCGGTGGTCAAGGCCATCGGGCTCGATCCCGACGAGGTCACGATATACGCGCTGCGCCATAGCTCGATCGTCCGCAACCTCTTGCTCAATGTCCCCATCCGGGTCGTCGCTGCAAGCCACAACACGAGCGTTGTGGAAATCGAGCGGACCTATTCGAAGTTCATCACCGAGCATTCTGGCGGCCTCTCGCGCCGCGCCTTGCTCGATCACGAGGCCCCGCCGCCTGCCAGTAATGTCGTCCCGATGGCGGCCTGATCGACCCGCAAACAAGAAGCCCCGCTTTAGGCGGGGCTTTTTTTGCGTTCGGCGGTGGCGCGCTTGACGCGCTCGCGGTGGCATTCCTTGCAAACCGTCATGGTCGCGTCCCGCAGGCCAGGGCGCACCTGCACATAGAAATCGCGGAGCGGCTTCTCCTGGCGGCACGCCTTGCAAACCTTGGTCGGGATAACCTGCGTGCTCATCGTCGGCTGATCTCCGTCATCTTGCCGCAGTGCCAGCACTTGGTGCGGCTTCGCTCGCGGAGTCGCTTCATTTCCTCGATGTAGCGCTCGCGAGCGCGGGACCACTGCGTTTCCTCGCTCGCCATGATCCGCAGGACGAACATCGGGTCGAGCCGGGTATGGCAGCGCCCGCATTCGATTTCGGTCTCACCCTCGCGCAGATAGTAGGTCACCGGGACGAAGCCGCGCCCTTCCACGTAGTAGGACCGGTGATCGCAGCCGTCGCGGTCGCCCCAGCGATCGACCACCTTGAGGAAAGGCGGCTCGCCCTCGGGTGGGGCCTTGAACCTGACCGGAATGCGCGAAACGTTGTCGTCGCTCATCACTCCCTCATCTTGCGCTTCGGCCAGCGGCTCGGCGGTCGCGGCTCGCCGCGACCCTTGGCCAGCAGGCGCGCTCGGAATTCCTCCTGGGCCTTTTCGATCCGCCGCGTCTTTGCGATCTGCGGGATATCCCGCTGCCGCGTCTTGATGTCGTGCTCCCGGATCAGCATCGGCGTCAAATTCCAGAACTCGTCCGAGCCGCCTTGCGAGTGGTAGAGCCCGTGGTCGAAGCGAAACAGGGAAAGCACCTGGTCCTCGGACATTTTCACCGCATCCTCGTGCGGGATGATCTTCACCAGCTTGCCGGTGCCGTCGTCGGTCAGCATCTCGCACAGCGCCGCCGCGAGCTTCGTCTTGAGCGAGATGTGGGCGCGCCGCCTCATCAATCCTCTTCGATCGGCTCGTCCGTCCAGTAATTCGGGTCGGTCAGCACGTCGGGCCGGTGGCGGCCGAGCTTCTCCTTCCGGCACTTATCGCAGACGCGGCACAGCGGAATGCCGCGCGCATCGTGCTCCCACCAGGAGCGCTTGCCGGACCCGCAGGGGCAAAGATTGTCAGCCATCCGTCCTCCTCATCTCGTCTTCAGCGGCGTCGGCGTCTCGTAAATCGTGACCAGCTCGACCACGGCGAACTGCTCCCGGTACAGGGAGTCTGCCGCCAGCGCGTCGGCGAGCTGCCTGGCGTCGTCTGCCCGGTGCAGCTCGGCCACGATCTCGCCCCGGCTCAGGTTGATGACGCGAAAGGTCACTGCAGCCGCTCTTTAATCTGATCGGCGATCATCTGCCGCGTGTACGCCGCCCAGTGATCGAATTCGTCGACGGCATCCCTGGGGTTAACGAAGGGGATGGCGGTGAACACCGTGACCGTCATGCAGCCGATGATGTTGTAGGCAACCCCTGGGCTCACCCCGTTAATGAGTGCGAGCAGCATGCTCGCCGCATCGCGCCCGATATCCGCGTCCCTTTCGGACTGCTCCTCGCTGCTCATGCTGCCGGTCCCATGATCTCGCGGAAATGCTCGCGGCAGACGTAGCTCGTCAGCGGATGCCTGATCGGGTGCGGGTCGTCGGCGAAGATCACTTCCTCGACCTTGTGCGCGGCGGGCTTGCCGCAGAAGCAGCGCTCGCCCTCGCGACTGCCGGGATGCGCGGCTGACCGCGCGACCATGCCGAGCAGCCAGACCACCAGGTTGGCGCGGTCAGGCAGCACCAGCTCGTTGCCGGGGTTCGCTTCGCGCCAGCGGCGGACCGCCCGCATGTCGGCCTCCCACTGCAGGTCGAAGATGTCCTGCAGCTCGGCGGTCTCTTCCTTGGCGGCGGCCAGCTCGGCTCGCAGCGCCTCGAGTTCGCCGGGCTCGGTCACTTCAGCACCTTCTGGATTTCGGACAGCGACTTCTCGATCTTGTCGGCCAGAGCGAACAAGCGCAGCGCTTCATCGAAGGGCTGGCGCAATGCCTTGATGTCGGCGAGAACCTTGTTCGCTTCATTGATCTGATCGCGGATGTCCTCGTTGCCAACCTCGTCGCCGAAATTCTCTTCGCGGATCACGCGCACCCAGGCGCGCGGCACGCCAAGATCGAGCGCCACCTTCTCGTCGGTCCAGCCGCGCCCGTAGCCGACCTTGTCGTTGAGATAGACCTCGTTCAGCTTCTCGAACACGATGCGCCGGTCCTCGCGCGACATCACCCTGGCGTTTTCCTGCACGATCTGAAGCGGCGGCTCGACCTTGTTCACCACGGGTCTCTCCTCGGATTTTCGGACTGCTGCAAACTTCGCTGCCTTGAAGCACCTGGGGCAGCGGTGAGCCGTCGCGCTCTTGCCGATGCGCCAGCCCTTCTGCTCCAGCTTGCGGGAGATGAATTGCCACTCGATGTTGCCGTCCATGCCGCGACCGTTCGCCATCAGGTTCACAGGAAGCGGAACGGCAGCCTCGCAGTTGGGGGCTCCACATCGCGCGATGATGCCCCGCACCAGCTTGCCATCGTCGCCGTAAGGCACTCGCGTGTGCTCGAACACGGTCGAAACGACATTACTCATCTTTCGCCCTCACTTCCGGAAGGAGGCGGTCGATCACCGCGCCGATGATCGAGGACGGCTGACCCTTACCGTCTCGGGTGATCGCGCTCGCCATGTTTTCGATCTGCGCGCCGTATTGCAGCGCAAGCGACAGCAGGACCGCACCATCACGCGCGATAGCCTCGACGGCCTCGCCCGACTTGCCACCCGAGATGAAGACCTCGCCGAGCGCGCCATCCTCGTAGAAGCCGAGGGTGACGGCATAGCTGCGATTGAGCCCGCCGAAGCTGACGTCGAAGGTCTCGGCGCGGCGGCGCTGCGGCAAGGCGCGGCGGTCGGTCATCGCATGTATTCCCGGTGCTGCTCGTTGCTGTCCAGGTCGACGATATCGACCCAGCCGATGTCGGGCCGCTGGCGGAAGACCGTCAGCTCAACCATCAGGCTGGCCTCGGTGGCGTGCACCGTCGAGATCGCGCACATGCCGCGCCGCTTCCCGTTGTCGGGGTCCTCGACGCCGTAGAACGCTGAGACACGCCACCGCCAGACCATCACGCCGCCTCGGCGATCTTCGGCTTGCGGCGGCTGCGGCGCTCGCTCTCCAGCGCACCGGCAACCTGGCGAATGCAGGAGATCAGGTCGTTCGCCTGCGCCTTCGTGGTGATCGCCGCAGTGACGTGCAATTCGAGCGCGTCGTTCTCGGTCTTCAACTGGATGTCGGCCCCCTTGGGAATACGCTTGCCAGCGTGCTGGCGTTGCTTAAGACGCTTCGTGAAGGATGATGTGCATGACCTCGGTCAACCGCGCCTGGTAGGCGATGCCGATCCGGCCAAGGCTGTCCGCGAACTGCTTGTCGTTCTTCAGCTCCATGAGGAAAGCCGTGATGGCGACGCGGACCGACATGCTCTGGCCTTCGGTCAGCGTGTGCCCGTCGATGGTGATCGTTGCTTCCATCAAGGCTGCTCCTTCTCGGTGAACAGCTCGGCCTGCGGCGCTTCGGCTGCCGCCATCGCGCGGTAGTCCTCGCCAATCGCCACCATCAGGTCGATTTCGCGCTTCGCCTGGGCCTCGGTCATGAAGCCGTCAGCGACGCGCCGCCGATAGACGTGCTTGCGGTAGCCGATCTCGCGCAGGACGCAGCGCAGCTTGTCGGTGGTGGTGATCATGAGGTCGCCTCCTGCTCGCGCGCCTTGACCCAGGCCTGCGCACTCTCGACGGAGATCAGCACCCGCCGACCGACACGGAATTCCTTCGGGCCCTTTCCCTCGTCGCGCAGGTTGAAGTAGTGCCGCTGCGAGATGCGGAAGGCGCAACAGAACTCGGAGACCGTGTAGGCAAGCTGAGTCATCGGGGCCTCCGATTTCTTGCGTGCTTTGGCTTTCTCTTTCGCGGCGGACATCATCAGTGCGCCCCCTTCCGAAGATGCAGGTAGGCGTTGATCTGCTTGATCTCGTCGGCGACGCACCGGTCGAACAGCCCGCGCATCTCCTGCTGATGCGGGGGCGAGAAGCAGGCAACATACTCGGCCACCAGATAGGCCAGCGCCGCGCCCTCGCTGTCGCAATCCATGTCGACGCTGGCCAGGTGGAATGCCTCGATCAGCTTGCAGACGTTGTCGGCGATCTTGTTTTCATCAACCGGCACGGCGGCACCTCCAGGACAGACGACGACGGATGTGGAAATAGCGGCGTCCGCGCTTGCCGCAGACCGGATCGCGAGGTCGCTGGGTCATCATCAGTGCTCGGTCTGGTCGGTCTCGGCGTGGCCGCTGCTGCGCCCCTTGGCCAGGAACATCGGCATGTCGCCGGTCTCGGCCGTGAGCTGAGCGGCGGCGATGTCCCGCTCGTTGTCGTGGAATTTGCGCAGTCCGAGCATCAGGCTATTGCCGATCTGATCGAGCAGGCTCTTGATCGACTCGGCGCGCCGCATCAGGTTGTCGCGTTCGGCGTTCACCTTGGTGACCTGGCGGCGCAGGCTCTCGTTCTCGAATTCGATGAGCGCCTTGTTGCTCTTGAGCACCTCATTTTCGGTGCGCAGCGACTGCAACTCGGTCTCAAGCGAGGAAATTTCGTTGGCGAGGTTCATGGTCTCTCCCTTTTCACATCAGCGAGACAAGCAGCCGCGCCACGTAGATCAGCACGACCCAGACGGCGAAGTTGGCGAGGGCCAACAAAAGGCGAAGATGATTTGCGCTCATTTCGCGAGCTTCCTTCGGATTTGGGATCGGATCGCGGTTTGAAACCATCGGCCGATAGCGGTGCCGCGATGAAGGATCACGAGGGAGCGTTTGCCCTCGGGGCCAGTGAAGTGGACGCGCGTGTGCTTGCCGCCTTCCGAAACGCGGACGTCGGAGCCGCCTTCCTCGCGCACGGCCGCAACCACATCGCGCACCAGCTTGCGCATCATCCGACCTTTCCAGCGAGGACCGCGCGGATGATGTGTTCGTACCGTTCGCAGGCGCGGATGACCGCGCTGTGGTCGATGTTGAAGCTGCGGGCGATCTGGTGATAGCTCGCGCCGGTCGCGACCTTGGTGAAAGCCATGATCTTCTGGCGCGTGGCGAGGATGTCCCGATTAGGTCTTGTCCGCAGATCGGGGACGGTGACGCCGAACACCTGCGCGCCGACCGTGCACGAGATGGTGCAATGGTTGAGATAAGGACGCGCCGCGCTGATCGCGTTGAACTCGTCAAGCATCTTGCGATAGCGGAGCGCATCAGTCGCCGCGCGCGGCACGGCCAGCGAGGTGCCCTGCACATGCGGCCAGTCAAGCTGGCTGACCGCATCATCATCAACAGAAACCCGGAACATCCTCGTCACTCCGTTTACACATCACTCAAAGGACGATCACCCGCAGCGTCGGTCGCGGGCACGCTAGAAGGTGCTTCGGCTTCGGCTTTCTGCTTGGGCTTCGGCGCATGCGCGGCGGCATGCGCGTCGATGGCGGCGATGGCCGCCTGGCCAACCGGGGGCGCATTGCCGCTCAAGCGCTGCGCCAGGCGCGGCGAAACGTCCTTTGCGATGTCGGAAGCGACGGTGAAGCCCGCGTCCTCCATCTCGTCGCGGCCATACATGCCAGCGATGATGTCGGGGCAGTACATGCGGGCCCAGTCGCGGCTCATGTTGTAGAACAGCTGCAGATCGGGCTTCTTGTCCCACAGCGGCGAGCCTTTCACCTTGCCCTTGTCGTTGTGGCCAGGATGCAGCTTGCCGAGCGTGAACTGGTCGGAATCGGCATCGAGCGGCGGGAAATAGCGCGGCTCCTTCTCGCCCTTGAAGGTTGCCCACACTCGGCAGCGGCGCTTGTCGCCTTCGCCTTCGTAGCCAACCTGCAAACGGGTCAGCAGCGGGGCGCGCTGCTCGATGATCGCGTGGAAGAACTGGGACTCGTAGGCGACGCGCTCGACCTTCTGGCCGTTGACGTACTGCTCGACGGTGTACGTCCAGCTCGCGAGCGAGAGCGGCGAGATATCCAGCTCCTGCGCCTTCATGCAGATGCCGAACATGCCGCCGACATTGCCCTGGAGCCACGGCGGGATCATCGGACCGGCTGCGGACAGCAGCTTGGCCGCGTCGACCATGTCGCGCAGGTTGGCGTAATCGACGCCGCCGCCCTTGAACAGTGTGACCGCTTCCGTCCGTTCGCTGACCACCTTTTCAGCATTGCCTTCCGCAAGATCGCGGCGGGTCACGCGCTCGGGCTGCGCCTGCTGCTGGGGCGGCGGCGTGTGCGGGGCTTCGGTGCTGACGGTCGTATCGGTCATCACGCAGCCTCCCGCAGCTCAAACTTGATGCGGTCATCGACCGACTTGCGATACCAGTCCGGCAGATCGACGTACTCGGCATCCGGGCGATCGTCGCCAGGACCAGGCCACACGCCGCTGCGGTAGCAGTCCCAGAACATCTTCGCGGCCAGCTCATTGAGCGCATCGCCGCGCGCCAGGTCCTCGTCCTTCAGCGTCTGGGCTCGCACGCAATGCGGCGACTTGCTCTCGACCCAGAGCAGCGTGAACGAGGTTGCGGGAATGCCGAGAGCGCGGGCACCTTCGAGCACCATCGCACCCTGCTGGTGGTAGCCGCCGTCGATGATCGAGCGCTGCGTCTCCTGATAGAGCACGCCGCGCCCGGTCGTCTTCAGATCCGCGAAGTCGCCGCTGTCGTTCGGCATCTGGTCAGGGCGAGCCTTCTTCCAGAAGCCGCGCGAGTCGCGCCAGATCAGTGAGCGCTCCGGTGCGCCGTTCAGCATGCCCTGCTGCACCAGCGGAAACTGACCGAGCGAAATGATCATGGCTTTCGCCTTCTCGGCCATCTCGGGGGTCAAGATGTACTTGCCAGCGGCGACCTGGGCGGCCTTCCACTCGCGCCATTCCTTCCTGTTGCCTTGATAGGCAACGCCACCGACCGTAGCGGGCCGCAGCACGCAGTCGTGCTCGAACGGCTCGCCAGCGACGGCGCTGTGCAGGAAGCGGCCGAGCGACATCGCTTCGTTCTGCTCCTCGTCCGGCGAGTAAGCCGCATTGAGCTGCGATTTGTCGAAGGCGTGCTTGGGCGACTTGCTGATGATCGTCCGGAACATGGACGACGAGACGCTGACTTCGACGCACAGATCAGGGCGGTGATAATCGGCGAGCGGGATGCCACGATAAATCCCAGGCGTGGCGATCTGGTTTCCGTCCCACTGGATAGACTGCATGACGACACGAACCTCCGGCGCAAAGCAGCACCGACCTTGGCGCGAGCCAAGGGCGGCAAAGTGCGATGATTTGGAAGCGGGTCACCTGCTGCACGGCAGGTGATGACACCGTGGTTTCGAGATCATGAGGGGCGATCTAATTTAGTTAGGTGCTTTTTGCGCCCACCTGATGCAGCGATTGTCAATCTCGCTTATTGCAGTGTCAACAGCTCGACGCTGTGCAGACCCGGAAAGTTTGATGCAGCGTGTTGCAACGATTAACAACGTCGCACCACTGAGTCATCGTGACTGACTGGCGCTACCTTCAAGTTGAGCCAGACCCGTTATTTTTAGGTGCGCGCGAATTTTTTCGTGACACGGGGCATCATCAGGGATGATGAATTGCGGATGCGGTTCAGCGTCTGGGATAAGCCCGAGTCCGAACAGGTTCTTCGCGCGATGTGGATGCAAGGTGCTTCAGCAGCGATGATCGCGGATGAGCTGCACACTTCACGCAATTCCGTCATCGGCAAGGTCCATCGCCTCGGGCTGTCGCGTAGCCAGCACAAACCGACGATGGCGAAACAGCCGACCAGGTCCAACGTGGTGCCGCTGCCCCGCAAGAAGAAGCCGGTGGCGCGTCCCGGCGAACCGGTGCCGTTCCTCAAGCTGAAATGGTTTCACTGCCGCGCCGTGCTCGATCAGCGCGGCAAGAACGGACTCGCGATGTGCTGCGGCCAGACCAAGAGCTTCGGCTCGCCCTGGTGCGCCAAGCATCGGCGCGTGTTCACTGCAGCAAAGGTGCCCTGATGACAATTAGCGCGGCCCGGTGATCCCTCCCGCTTCACCGTGGCCCTGCAAAACGCAAAGGGACACCAATGGCGAAAGCAGCAAACACGACGAACGATTTCGAACCCGAAGTAGTGCAGGAACTCCTGGGGAAGATCGACGGCTATCATGCCGACCTGGCGAGCGAGCGCGGCACCTTCATGAAGACGTGCCGCAGCATCCGCGAGTCCATCAGCAACGTCTACACGGAAGCCAAGGCGCGCGGCATCCCGGAGAAGGAGCTGCGCTCGCTGGTCCGCATCCGGCTCAACGAGGCGAAGAACCGCAAGATTTACGAAGAGCTTGAGGCCGACCAGCAGCAGACGCTGTCGATGCTGGCGACGGCCGAGGGTGTCAAGGACCTGCCGCTCTGGCGGGCCGCCGCCATCATGGGTGATGCAAGCGCCACCGCTCACTGACGGCTGCGGCGATGGCGTACAACCCGCGCATCCTGGCGCTCGATCTGGCTTCACGCACGGGCTGGGCTTGCGGCAATTGCAGTGATGCAACGCCGCGATCCGGCTCGGTGCGCTTTGCCCGCGAGGGCGCGAGCATGGGCGCGCTGTTCGCGGGCTGCAGGCGGTGGCTGTCCGATTTCCTCACCGCCGACCCCGACATCAAGCTGATCGTCTTCGAAGCCCCGATGACGCCGCAGCAGATGGCGGGCCGCACGACCGCCGACATCATGCGGCGGCTGAGCGGTCTCTGCGCGGTGGTGGAGGAGCTGACCTCTACGCTCGGCGGCTATGACGTGCGTGAGGCGCGCGTGGCCGACGTGCGGGTCCACTTCATCGGCTCGAACCGCCACAAGCGCGATCAGGCCAAGGCGCTGACGATCAGCGCCTGCCATCGGCTCGGCTGGGCCCCGGCCGACGACAACGCCGCCGACGCGCTCGCGCTTTGGCACTACCAGGCATCGATCCTCAATCCGCAGCTCGCCGTGCAGGCCTCGCCGCTGTTTCGGCGGCGGGTTGCGGCGGCAACGACGGGAGCATGACATGGCGCGCATCCGAACCATCAAGCCCGAGTTCTGGACCGATGCAAAAACTGGCACGCTGCCTGAGTTCAGCAAGTGCCTCTTCCTCGGCCTGCTCAACCATGCCGATGACTACGGCGTGCTTGAGTTCGACCTCGTCGGGTGGCGCGCCAAGATTTTCCCGTACCACTCCGACACCACTACAGGAGCAGTGAAAGCTGCGTTGATCGATGACCTTTTGCCGCGCGGCCTGGTCGTGTTGTTCAGCGTCGCGGGAGATGAGGAAGGCGAATTTCGCCAGTACATTTTCATCAAACGTTTTCACCGTCACCAGGTGATCAACAAGCCCAGCAAGCCGCTTCTGCCAGACTGGAAAAACGGCGATACGCCAGCGAGTTACGCCAGGCGTCTGGGCATCGAACATCAGACCATTGGTCCTGCCGATATCAACCCCGAACGCCTCTCGCTCCCTGACGGCTCCGGTAGTGCTCCCGTCGCACTACTTCCTGGAAAGGAAAGGAAAGGAGAGGAAGGGAGTGGAAAGGATCAAGATGCCGCGCCTGTCGGCGCGCCGCGCTCCGCGCGCCCTGGCGAGCTTGATCTTGGCCAAGCGGAAGCAGCGAAACCGACGCACCAGCAGCGAGCCGATCCCGAGACCGACCTGTTCCGCCGAGGCCGGGAGGTCCTCGGCAAGAGCGCAGGCGGTGTGATCTCCCAGCTGCTCAAAGCGAAGGGCAAACCCGAGCTGGCACGAGCGGCGGTGGAGGTCGCCGCGACCAAGGAAAATCCCCGCGAGTACATCGGCGCGATCATTCGCGGGAAGGCCGAAGAGGACACACCGAGAGGAGCAATCCTGTGAACCAGCGCCTGCGTCTCGACGAGGTTCTTCGCATGCTGGCGAGCGTTGGCTGCGATCCGCGATCCTTCACGGGGTCGAAGGCATTCCGTTGCCCTGCGTGCTCGCATCAGCGCCGCAAGAAGTTCTACCGCTGCCTGTCCATCCGGTCCGAGCCGGATGGTTTTTTCTTCCGCTGTTTTCACTGCGACGACTTCAAGGGGAGCTACCGGTATGAACACGCTCGCGCCAACGACCGCCGCGTTCTTCGAAGCAAGGGGGATATCGCCCGAAACAGCTACGCGGTTCGAAGTTTATACGGGAGCCCTCATCGGTGAGAAGCCGGACCGGCGCGTCGTCCCGAACCCGCGCGGCAACATCGTCGTCTATCCGTTCCTGGAGCACGGCGTGGTCGTGAACGAGAAATATCGGGCCGAGCGCAACGGCGAGAAGGTCTTCTGGCATCGCAAGGGCGGCAAGCGGACGTTCTGGAACGCCGATGCCCTCGACGATCCGGCGCTTGAGGCTGGCACGCAGGCGCTGGTCATCACCGAGGGCATCGAGGACGGCATGGTCGCCATCGAGGGCGGCTGGCCGCTGACGGTGTCGGTGCCCGATGGCGCGCCGCCCGTGCCGAAGGACGCTCGGCTGCCGCCGCTCGATCCCCAGACCGAGCCGAATGGGAAGTTCGAGTTCCTGTGGCTCAACCGTGACCGGCTGGGGCGCGTGAAGCGGATCATCCTGGCGGTCGATGACGACGGGCCTGGGCAGCGGCTCGCCGCCGAGCTGGTGCGGCGCATCGGTGCCTGGCGCTGCCAGTTCGTCAGCTATCCGCCCGGCTGCAAGGATTTGAACGACGTGCGGCGCAAGCTGGGGTCGGAAGCCGTGGGCGCGGTCCTGCGCGATGCCAAGCAGTACCCGGTGCGCGGCCTCTACCGGCTCTCCGAGTATCCCAATCTCCCGACGCTGGTGCCGGTCTCGTGCGGCTGGCCGATCTTCGACGGCCTGCCTGGCAACGGCTGGATGAAGCTTTTCCCTGGCGAGTTCATGGTCGTCACCGGCATCCCGAGCCACGGCAAATCGACCTGGATTTTGAACCTGCTGCTCAAGCTCGCGCTGCTTCACGGCTGGCGGGCCGCGATCTTCTCGCCCGAAATGCCGACCGTGCCGTACCTGCGCGACAAGCTGCGCAAGATCGTCTCGGGCAGCGACGCAGCCGACCCGGCGACCGACGCCTTCATCGAGCGCAATTTCGTTTTCCTCGACAACGATCCCAACGACGAGGAAGAGGACGACATCACGCTGGAGTGGATCGTCGAGAAGGCGCGCGATGCGGTCCTGCGCGATGGCATCCGCGTCCTGGTGATCGATCCCTGGAACGAGATCGAGCACGCGCGCAAGCGCGAGGAGTCCACGCACGAGTACATCGGGCGCGCGATCCGCATGCTGAAGCGGTTTGCTCGTCGGTACGAGGTCGCGGTGATCGTTCTCGCCCATCCGACGAAGGACGTTTACGAGCGCGGCAAGCTGCGGACTGCAACGCTGTACGACATCGACGGCTCGGCGCACTGGTTCAACAAGCCGGACCACGGGCTGGTGATCGAGCGCGATCCCGTCAAAGCCGAGACCACCGTCCACATTTCGAAGGTCCGCTTTGAGCAGACCGGCTATCGCGGCGCGATCCGGATGAGCTTCGACCCGGAGACGCAGCAGTTTCATCAACTTCAGGAAAACCAGGGGGAGCTTGCCTATGAGTGACATGCTGCTGATCCGGCGCGAGCCGCTGAAGTTCAATCCGCTGGAAGACGTGATGATCGACGATGACGCGCCGTCTATTTGGGACGGGCCGCATGTCGGCAAGCGGCTGTCCGAAGCGATGCAAACGCTGCGCTTGCTGCCCATGCCTGGCGTCTGCGGCTATCGGCCTGGCTGGCCGCCCTACGTCTACGAGTTCGACGATCTGGTCGAGCAGCACAAGCAGGGCGAGCTGGAGCGGACGCAGCAGATGCAGAACCGGACCAGGCTGCTGCCGTCGCTTCGCGATGTCACGCGCATGGAGGCGGCAATCTGCTGGCCTGCCCAGTACCTGGGACGGCTCGTGCATCTCGTCCTGGCGGTGAACGCCGTGGCCTTGGCACACGCGCTGGAGCGCGACGCTGGATGGGTTGCGGCCAAGCGCGGCGGATATGCCGACACCTGGCGGCAGCGCCACGACCAGGGCTGCGAAATCATCGCTCGCCGCTTGCGCAACGAGCTGGTGCCGGTGTTCTGACGAGTGCCTGAATGGAATTTCAAATCCCCCACGGCGCGGAGCGCGAGTACCTGATCATCTTCGGCGTGGCGGCGGTCTACATCGGCACCTGCCCGGTTGGCGAACCGTGCATCGTCGGCGCAAGCCGCGATCTGAACCTGACCCAACGCGGTATGCAGCAGAAATGGCTTCGGTCGGAAATCTCGTGCGCCTACTGGGTCAGGGATCGCGATATCGCCGAGGCGATTGCAGCAGAGGTCAGCGGCGCGTTGCCGCGTGACCAGGAAGGACGGCTCGCGGTGCGGGCCGAAACAGCAGCGCGGCAGATCGAGGCGGTCGCTGCCGACTGGCATATCCTGCTGACGAACCACGACGCTGCGATGTCGCGCGTGAAATCGGCGGTCAGGCACGTCCAGGAAGTGATCAATGCGGCGAACGCGAGCGGCCAGCTTGCCTGGTTCAACGCTGCCTATCGGGCCTGGCGGCTCGATGCGAAAAAAAACGGGTCCGGCATGAGCTACGCCGAAGCGCGAGCGCGACTGCGGAAGGCTGTCACCAAGCGGCTGATTACGTTGGACGTTCTCGATTGCAGCGAAACGCTGCTCGCCGAAATCTTCCCAGCGCTGACGGATGCTCGCTGAAAGATTTACGTTGACGGCGTGAAAATTCGGGATCATTCATCGCGCGCAAGCGGCCCTTATTGCGTCCTGGCCCGAGCGAACCTCCATCCCCACCGATTTACGTTGACGGCCGAGTCCGGGCCTGCGCTTGATGGCAGCACAGCTCGATGCCAGCGCCATAGCGCGCTCGGGTCGAGGCCGTGGTTTCATCATGCACAGAGACTTGGATCAACCGGCTCCGGTCAACGGACGCCGGTTGCTTTTTGTCGGGGTGATCCGATGCGGAAGCTGCACACTCATCGGAAGCGCCGCCAGGCGAACATGAAAATTCGCAGCGGCGGCAAGTTCAAAGTGAACCATTGCCATCCGGCTGGGCGCACTGGCAGCATCCAGAGCAAGCGGACATGAGGCAGCTCGCCAGCAGCATCGTCGATAGCCTGCGCGATCAACCGCTCGCGCTGGTGCTGGTCCTGGTCAACATCATGGTGCTGGCGGGCTTCGCCTTCACGCTGCACGAGGTTGGCAAATCGATCGAGCGCAAGGACGCAATGCTGCAAAGCTGCATCGGGAAGCGCTGAACAGAAAAAGGCCCCGGATCGCTCCAGGGGCCTTTTGTCGGGGTTTGATGTTTTCAAAATCCTTCGGGCGGAGGATTTTTGGCCGCTTGATCATCTTCCTCCTTCGTGGTGACGACGGCTCTACCTTGGATCGGCTTCTCGAAGCTGAACCAATCCCTCGCCTCTTGAAGGCTGTTGCCGAAGCTCCTCGCGTGCGAGGACGGGCGAACCATCCGCTCGTTCCGATAGGTCTTTTCCTCCGCGTTCACCAACTTGCAGCTGGCTCCTTGGGCCGGTCCGTTGGTGGAGGCGACGAACTGATCGACGGTCGTCGTTCCCCAGGGGATGCGCGTGAAGATCACGGGCGATTGCCCGATCACCCGACTGTCCTTGTCGTAGAACTCGCAGTCCCAGGTGACGCTGGCGAACGATTTCATCGTGGGATTACGCAGAGTCACCACGCCGACGGTGGTGCCGCTGCCCTCGTAGACCCAGCGTTGAAACTGTATCTGGAGCTGGGTGCCCGCGTTGGCGGTGGTCGCTGCGGCGAGCGTGAGTGCAGCGGTTGTTGCGGTGATTAGAAATTTACGCATATGGGGTGCTCTTTTATCGGCCCGCTTTTGCACCGGCACGGGCGATCACCGGGAAGAGCGACCTGCCGCCCTCACTGGCTCAAGCCCGGTAAGCTTTCGCTTCCGGGCAAGAGCGTGCCGTTGAGGGAGATCAATCCCTTTAGGCCAGCTTGTATGAGGTGACGCCGTCCTCTCGGGTGCGCTCGGCTTTCGCGCCGTTCGGCAGCCGGGTGAGCGCGGCGCGCAGCGTGTGGGCCTGCCAGCCCAGGGCGTCGCACATCTTCTCGACCGTAGAGCCCTTGCCGCTCAGCAGATCGAGCAGCATCGCGGTCTTCGATCCAGCGCGCGGGCCCTTCGCCTGGTCGCCCTTAGCAGCGACCGTCTTCTTGGCGCGGGCCTTCTTGACGACTGCCTTCTTCGCAGCGGCCTTCTTCGCGACGGGCTTCTTCGCGGCGGGTTTCTTCTTGGTAGCCATTTTCAAGTCTCCTGTTTTTGCGGCGACCGGAATGGTCCCGCTGTACTGCCCCGAGCCCAGAAACCCTTTCGGGTGCTGGGCAGTGGGCAGCCAGGAGGCTGCGGTTATGCGATGATGTTATCGCGCGAGCTTCACGCTCTTGGCCCAAGTGTTCAGCGCCTTGATCCAGGCGTCGTATTGGACCTGCGTAGCCTTGCCGGAAAGCAGCGCCTTGTCGGCGCGATCCATCAGGCGTTCGATGATGCGCTCCAACCGGTCTTCGGTCGGCTTGTCGATATCGCAAGCCGGAAAGATCGGCAGGTGCATGCCGTAAGGCGAGTCGAGCAAACTGGTTTCCTTTCGTGGTTTCGCGGCTGGCGTTGTTCGCCGCGCCGTTTCGTTGCCCCGTACATCGCTCTGGTGCGCCCACGCATCCAGTCCAATCGCAGCCATGCCATTGCGAAGATGCTGCTGAAGCAGCAACGGAAGTGCTGGCAGCGTTTTCGGATTACCGAAGGAAGCAGCGTCCTGGCCCTGAAGTGCCAGGGAGCCGGATCGAACGGTTAGGCTTTCCCAGGCCACAGGCGGCCCGTGTGGCGCGCGGCTATAGGGAGGCCCCAATCCCCGGCAAGGCAAAAAGAACGCGCGTGTGGCCAAGCGTGCGGCTCGGCCGAGTCAAAGGAACCAAGCGGCTCGCAGGGTTCCGGTGCAATAGACGAACATTCCCCATTCGGAAGGTCCGGTTCCTAACTGTCGCGCTGCGCGTGACGCGGCACGGAAAGCGAACGCTGCACTTCGGACAATCATCAGCGCCGCGGACGCTGAACTCGGCCTAACCGATTGAAGTCTGCGGGGAATATCTTTCTCCGGGCCGGGGGGCGGTACCGGAAATCCTAAAGGAACCCATTTCCGAGCGCGGCGGCGCTCCAATTTTAGCGCCCGCACTTTTCAAATTTCGGAAAAGAAAAGCATTTTCTTCCGCCAAAAATGACAGACTTCTCAATGTCATGGCCACAGGTTCCCGAAATCGCGGAACTCACTTAGCGGGCTCCCATTTCGGCTAAGTGGGTTCCCGAAAAACCATTCTTGCAGCGGTAAATTGCTGCCTTTTTCAGACTTGGAATGCCCATTCCCTTTGGTGGCCCGAAATACCGGCGGTGGGGAATGTTCGTCTAGGGCCTAATCGCCCGGAAAATCAACGGTTTGCCGGGGCCCCGCCCAGGCGCTTCCCAAGGGTTCCAATGCTGCAGAATACTGATGGCGCGCCAGGTGCGGATTGGGCTGCCTGGGCGACCGAAAGGCGTCCGCTTGCAGCGCTGGTGCCGTATGCCCGCAACGCGCGGACGCATTCCGATGCGCAGGTGCGCGAGCTCGCCGCCTCGATCCGCGAGTGGGGCTGGACCGTGCCGGTCCTGGTCGATGAAGCCGGGATGATCATCGCTGGGCACGGGAGGCTGCTGGCTGCCGAGAGTTTAGGGATACGAGAGGTCCCGGTTATCGTCGCTCGCGGTTGGACGGATGCGCAGAAGCGCGCCTACGTCATCGCCGACAATAAGCTCGCCGAGAACGCGGGCTGGGACAAGGAGCTGCTGCGGCTTGAAGCTGCGGACCTTGCCGAGCTTGGTTTCAATCTGCCGCTGCTCGGCTTTACCGAGCGCGAACTGCAGACGCTCTCGGGCGGCAAGGACGGCCTGACCGATCCCGACGCCACGCCGCCGCTTGCGCCCGATCCGGTCGCGCGAGCTGGAGATCTGTTCGAGCTTGGCAACCATCGCCTGCTATGCGGCGACTCCACCAACGCGAGCGACGTCGCCCGGTTGCTCGACGGCGCGAAGCCGCAGCTGATGGTCACCGATCCGCCTTATGGAGTGGAATACGACCCGGCCTGGCGCAATCGCGCGCGCCGCAAGAACGGGTCGGTCGTCGGCGCTCGCGCAACGGGCGTGGTGACGAACGACGAGATCGCCGACTGGCGCGAGGCTTACGCGCTCTTTCCTGGCGATGTCGCCTACGTCTGGAACGGCGCGCTCAAGAGCGCGGAGGTAGCCGCGTCGTTGCTTGCGGTCGGCTTCGGCCTTCGCGCGCAGATCGTCTGGGCGAAAAAGCACTTTGTCATCGGGCGCGGCGACTATCACTGGCAACACGAGCTGTGCTGGTACGCGGTGCGCAAGGGCAAGCCTGGTCGCTGGGCCGCAGGACGCGATCAAGGCACGGTTTGGGATATCGATGCGCCGAACGGCTGGGCGCAGATACACGACGGCCCCGACGCGCACCAGGGCATCCATTCGACGCAGAAGCCGGTCGAGTGCATGCGGCGTCCGATCATCAACAATTCGGAGATTGGCGAGGCGGTCTACGAGCCCTTTGCCGGGTCCGGCTCCACCATCATCGCCGCCGAGATGATGGAGCGCGCGGTCTTCGCGATGGAAATCAGCCCGCTTTACGTCGATGTCGCGGTCAAGCGCTGGGAGAACTTCACCGGCAAGCAAGCGAGGAAACTATGACCGGCCCGCGTCCGACCCCGACGCATCTGAAAGTTTTGCGCGGCAATCCAGGGAAGCGACCGCTGCGCACCGACGAGCCGCAGCCCGAGGTGGCGGCGAACCTGCCTGATCCGCCGCCCTTCATCACCGGCTACGCAGCCGACGAATGGTGGACGGTCGGCGCTGAGCTGCACCGGCTCGGCCTGTTGACCATCGTCGATGTGGCGCCGCTTGCCGCCTATTGCCACGCCTATGGCCAATGGCGCATGGCGGCCGAGGCGCTGGCGCGGATGCAGAACAACGATCCGCTGATGAACGGCATGATCATCAAGACCAAGTACGGCGACGCCGCGCAGAACCCGCTGGTCTATATCGTGCGCAAGGCCGCAGCGGACATGGTGCGCTACGCCTCCGAGTTCGGCCTAACCCCTGCAGCCCGCACGCGCATCAACGCTGGCGTCCAGGGCGAACAGTCGCAGAGCAAGTTTGCCGGTCTCCTCGCCGGTTAAGCGCACGCCGCAGGGCAAGGCCCGCGCTAGGGCGGTTATCGACTTTATCGAGCGATTGACGGTGCCCAGCGGCACCGGCCAGGGCAAACCGTTCAAGCTCGACGCCTTCCAGAAGCTTTTCATCCGCGACATTTACGAGCCGCACATCGGTGCCAACCGCGCGGTGCGGCGGGCAATCCTGTCGATCGCGCGCAAGAACGGCAAGACGGCGCTGATTGCGGCCATCGTGCTCGCCCACCTGGTCGGGCCCGAGGCGATCGTCCACGGCGAGATTTATTCCGCCGCGAATGATCGCGACCAGGCGGGCATCGTCTTCAAGTTTGCGCGCCAAATCGTGGACCTGGAGCCCGAGCTGGCAGCCGAGATCGAGGTCATACCCTCGACGAAAACGATGATCGGCAGGCGCATAGGCTCCGTCTATCGCGCGGTCAGCGCCGAGGCTGGCACCAAGCACGGCTACCTACCGAGCCTAGTCATTTACGACGAGCTGGCCCAGGCCAAGAACCGCGAGCTGTACGACGTGCTGGATACCTCGTTCGGCGCGCGGCAAGAGCCGCTGTTCATCACGATCTCGACGCAGAGCAACGATCCCGAGCACGTTTTGTCGAAGCTGATCGATGACGGGCTGTCGGGCGTCGACCCCTCCATCGTCTGCCATCTCTACGCAGCCGACGAGGACTGCGACCTGGACGACGAGAGCCAATGGGAAAAGGCCAACCCGGCGCTCGGCAAATTCCGCGACCGCGAGGACCTGGCGACCGCGATCCGCAAGGCGCAGCGCATGCCCGCCGAGGAGCCGAAGGTCCGCAACCTGTTTTTGAACCAGCGCGTCGCGCCGGTCGCCTCGCTAATCAGCCGCGCCGAATGGATGGCGTGCAACGGCGACGCCACGCTTCAAGACGGCGAAGAGGTTTACCTGGCGCTCGACCTTTCCAGCGTCGTGGACCTGACCGCGCTGCTGGTTGGATCGGTCAGCGATCCCTGCCGCATCGCGCCGTACTTCTGGAAGCCGCGCGAGCACCTGAACGATCATTCAAATCGCGACTTCGGCGCATCGAGCCGCCGCTACCAGGAATGGGCCGAGGCCGGTCACCTGCTGCTCAGCCCCGCAAGGACCATCGACCCCGAGGCGATTGCACTCTTCATCGCCGAGCTGACGCAGCGTTATCGCGTGAAGGGCCTGGCGTATGACCGCTGGCGCATCAACGATCTGCTGCGCGAGTTCGATCGCATCGGCCTGCAAGCCTACCAGGACGGCGACAAGGGCGACGGGCTGCGGCTCGTCCCCTGGGGCCAGGGCTTCAAGGACATGGGCCCAGCCATCGACGCCGTCGAGCTGGCGATCATCGAGCGCAAGCTGCTGCACCCGAACAATCCCATCCTGAACTGGAACATGGCGAACGCCGTGTCCACGATGGACCCGGCTGGCAATCGCAAACTCGACAAGGACAAGGCCCGGTTTCGCATCGACGGCGCGGTGGCGCTCGCCATGCTGCTCGGCCTGCGCTCGCGCGACCGCAGCACGACGAAGCCGGTCGATATCGAGGCGCTGATCGGATGAGCACGCCCAGCAGCGAGTGGAAGCACTTCTACGACACCGGTTTCTGGCTGCGCCGCCGCAAGCTGCAGCTTCAAGCGCACCCGCTGTGCAAATTCTGCCTGGATCGCGGCTGCGTCGCCATCGCGACCGTTGCCGACCACGTCGAGCCGCATAAGGGCGACTGGAACAAATTTGCGCTCGGTGAGCTGCAGTCGCTGTGCGCCGAGTGCCACAACTCGACGAAGCGGTACGTCGAGCTGCGCGGCTATCGCAATGATGTCGATGAGGACGGCTGGCCGACCGATCCGAACCACCCGGCGAACAGGAAATGACATGCCGCTTCTGCGATGGCGTGCGGAGCACGGTGAGGCTCCAATTGTCACGCTGGCTTGCGCGCGGATCGTCAATCTCTCGCCAGCAAACGGCAGCGTTGGATCGAACACCGTCTACATCAAGGGCGAAGGCACAATCGAGTCCTTCGGCGACGGGCCTTCCGGCGACATCGACCCGCAAGGTCGAAAGTGGGGCCTCGCCATCACCAAGACCGTCTTCTTCGACGCCGGGATCACTCTGAAGGCTTCGCATCGCCTCGCCACGCTGAGCGAGCGAGATCGCGTGATGCTGACGCCCTGTGTTGGCATCTATCGCTGCAACGGCGGCAGCAGCTGGGGCGAAGTCATGTTCGCCGCGACCGGCGCTGCGGAAGTCTCGCGCCGCCTGGACGACATCAATGAGCGGCTCGCTGAGATCGAGCGGCGGCTCTCACAGAAATAAACCCCGAGATGGGCGGCGATTGACTGCTCTGGCGTGATCGCACGCCGGACGCCGCCCGCGCGGGCTTCCTTCTCCGAAAAGGGAAAGACCCCGATGAAGCACGAGAGCCAGAGCGCTTTCCGCCGCGAACCGCGCGAGCCGGTCGCGGGCGGCAATCTGTTCACGCGCTCGCTCACTGCGAGGACGCTTGCGAGCCTGCGCCGCAGCAAGGCTGCCGATGTGGCTGCCGAGATGTGGCCGAACGACCGCTCGCTGGAGCAGTTACTGACGCGCGCTGCGTCCAACCCGGCAATGACCAGCGTTCCGGGCTGGGCCGCCGAACTGTCGCAGCGTTACGTTAGCGACGCGATCGAGGCACTGGGGCCTGCATCGTCTGCCGCGCAGATTTTGCGCAAGTGCCTGGTTCTCAATTTCGACGGCTACGGCAGCATCAGCGCACCGGGCTTCGTTGCCGAATACGGCAACGGCGGCTTTGTCGCGGAGGGCCAACCGATCCCGGTCCGTCAGTTGGCGACCACGCCAGCCGTGATGGACCCGCACAAGCTCGCGGCCATTGCCGTGCTGACGCGAGAGATGCTGGAGTCGTCCAACGCCGAGGCCCTCATCTCCGACGCGCTCGTGAAAGCAGCGGGCCGCATGATGGACGAGGTGCTGTTCGACGCCAATCCGACTGCTGCCGATCGGCCTGCCGGTTTGCGTTACGGTGTTGCCGCAATTCCAGCCAGCGGGTCAGCCGATGGCTACGAGGCCGCATTCGAGGACGTTGCAGCGCTCATCAATGCGCTGGCTCCGGTCGGCGGCAACGGACCGTACATTCTCGTCGGGGCTCCCGGCCGCGCGGTGATGCTGGGCGCGCGTTTTATTGAGCGCAGCGACGTGGACCTTTCCATTTTCGGTTCGAGCGCGGTGGTCAACGACCTGCTGGCCATTGCGCCTGCGGCGCTCGTCGCCGCGATCAGCCCAGAACCCGAGATCGAGACCGTCAACGCGGCAACGCTGGTGATGGACACCGTGCCTGGCGCGGCTGGCACGATGGGGCCCGAGCGCGGGCTGTTCCAGACCGACAGCATCGCCATCAAGGTGCGCTGGCCAGTGTCATGGGTTTTGCGCGATCCGCGCGGCTTCGCGTGGACCACGCCGACGTGGAAGTGAGCTGAGCGCGGCAGCCGACGCGCCTCCCAGGAAAAAGCAACCGAAGGGTCAACCGACATCGCTCGCGATGGCACGGAGGGATTGGTTATGCGCGTCAAGCAGGATGATGACCTCCAGCCTGATGACGGCGAGTCTTATGACGATTTCATGGACCGCTGCATGGACGAACTCGGCGACGAGGACGCCTGCCAGCTGATCTGGGACAACGATGGCGACGACGACGAAGGCCGCGCCGCGACCGGCATCAAGCACAAGACGCATGCGGGCCAGCTCACCGGCCTCGAGTTCGTGCTCTCGGACGAGACGCCGGACCGCATGGACGACGTCGTTCTCAGCGATGGCTGGGACCTGAAGAACTTCAAGCGCAACCCGATTGCGCTGTTCAATCACAAGAGCGACTTCCCGATTGGGAAGTGGAGCAACCTGCGCGTCGAGAACAAGCAGCTGCGGGGCCAGCTTGAAATGGCCCCGTTCGGCACCTCCGAGCGCATCGATGAAATCAGGAAGCTGATCGACGCAGGCATCCTGCGCGCCGTCAGCGTGGGCTTCAAGCCGCTCGAAACCAAGCAGCGCGAGGGCAGTGACTGGGGCTGCACCTTCGTTCGCAGCGAGCTGGTCGAGACTTCGCTCGTCTCAGTGCCAGCCAATCCAAACGCCTTGGCTGTCGCCAAGTCGCTGAACATCTCCCCGCAGACGATGGACCTCCTGTTCGCCAAGCACGGCAGCATGGACGCGAGGACCAGGCGTCGCGGGATCACTGGCGAGCAAGCCAAGACATCTCGTAATCGAAAGGGCAGCGCCATGTCTGGCCTGGCTCAACGTATTACCGACTTGGAGGCGCAGATCGTCGCCAAGCGGGACCTCCTCGAAACCCATCTCGGCAAGATGGACGACAGCAACGTCAGCGACGCCGATCTCGAAACCACCAGCAACCTCAATGCCGACATCGCCCAGCTCGAAAAGACGCGGGCTGCGCTGGTCGACTCCGAGAAGCTGCTGGCGAAGTCCTCGGCGGACGGCAACGGCACGAGCCGCAGCCGCGCGCTGAGCACGACCGTGATTGTCGGCGCGGACCGCGAGCGCGTCGCGGCGCCCGCGATCATCGTCAATCGCAAGAAGGACCTTGATCTGCTGGACTACGTCGTCCGCGCGGCCACGGTGACCTACATCGCCAGGGCGTCCGGCAAGTCCATCGATGAGACGCGGCAGCGGATTTACGGCGACGACGACGGCACCAAGGCGTTCTGCGAGATCGTCACGCGCGCAGCGTCGGCTCCCGCCATGACCACGGTCACCGGCTGGGCCCAGGAACTGGCACAGACGACCTATGCCGATCTGATGCCGCTCCTGATGCCGAAGGCGATCCTGACCCGGCTTGCGCCGAAAGGGCTCACGCTGAGCTTCGGCACCTCGGGGCGCATCGTCATCCCGACGCGCTCGCGCACGCCGAGCCTCGCGGGCTCGTTCGTCGGCGAAGGTATGCCCATCCCCGTTCGGCAGGGAGCGTTCACCTCGCAGACGCTCACGCCGAAGAAGATGGCGGTCATCAGCACCTGGACGCGGGAAATGGGCGACCATTCCGTCCCCGCGATCGAGGGGCTGATCCGGCAGGCCATCCAGGATGACACCAGCGTGGCCATCGACAGCGTGCTGATCGATGCCAACCCGGCGACCACGATCCGGCCTCCTGGGCTGCTCAATGGCGTTGCGGCCACCGGCGCGACCGCCGGCGGCGGCATCGCGGCGCTGGTGGGTGACATCACCGCGCTGATCAACAGCATCTCGGTGCAGACCTTCGGCAACACGCGCAACCTGGTCTGGCTTGCTAACCAGACCGACATGCTGCGTGCCTCGATGCTGACGGCGGCTAACACTGGGATCTTCCCGTTCCGCGCGGAGATCGCCAGCGGGATGCTCAACAACATCCCGATCATCGACTCCGCGACTGTTGCGCCCAAGACGCTGATCCTGGTCGACGCAGCCGACTTCGTCGTGGTCGGCGGCGAGGCTCCGCGCATGGAGATGAGCGATCAGGCCACGCTGCACATGGAGGACACTGCTCCCGCGGAGCTGGTCGATGGCGCGGGAGCAGCGGCTGCGCCGCAGCGCTCGCTGTTCCAGACCGACTCGCTCGCGTTGCGGATGATCATGCCGCTCAACTGGGTCCAGCGCCGCGCGGGCACCGTTGCCTGGACGCAGAACGTCACCTGGTGACAAGCGACCGGTGCGCTGCGGCGTGCAGCGCACCGTCATCCCCAACCGAGGAGAATATCCGATGACGACCAAACTGGCTGACGATCCGGCGACCGAGGCTGCCAAGAAGGCGGTCGCCGAGGACAAGAAGGCCGCCGAGAAGTCGCGGGCTGAGTATGCGGCGCGGACGAAGGGCAAGCCGACGCCGACGCAGGAGGAGAACGACATCGCGCTGAGCGGTGGCCATATCCTCCAGCACGAGGACGACGGCAGCGCGCCCGATCCGCACAACAAGCCGGTCGAGGACAAGGCGCTCGACGCCGAGAAGCCGCACGCCAGGCCGCAGACCTATTCGACCCGCGCGCAGCGCGCTGAATAGACGATGACAGGCCGATGGCGAGCTGGCTTACCCGTCTCAATCGGCTGATTTCGAGGTCGGCCGAAGGCGAGTACCGTCCCGGTCCGTATCATCTGCCGATCACGGGCGGCTGGCTTCCCGCTGCCGTGGGCGAATATCTGAACTGGTGGCAGAAGGGCTACGACCCTATCGGGCTGTCAGCTCAGTCGGCCATGGTGGAGGCCTGCGTCTCTGCCTATGCGCAAACCGTCGCCATGTGCCCTGGCGATCACTGGCGGCTCAACAACAAGGGCGGGCGGGACCGGGTCAAGAACTCGGCGCTCGCCCGTTTGCTGCGTCATCCGAACGACTATCAGTCGATCAGCGATTTCCTGCTGAACGCGACGCGGTCGCTGTATCTCGACGGCAATTGCTACGCGCTGGCGCTCCGGAACGACCGCTACGAGGTCGACGAGCTGCACCTGATGCGGCCCGAGCAGTCGTTTCCGCGGATCGCGGTCGGCGGCGAAATCTTCTACCAGCTGCACGGCAACGACGTGATTTCGGCGCGGCTCGGCGAGTCCACGATCCTGGTGCCGATGCGCGACGTGCTGCATATCCGACTGCACACGTTGAAGCACCGTTACCCGGTGCCGCTGATCGGCGAGAGCCCCATTGTTGCCGCCTATGGCGACATCGGCGTCGGCAACGCCATCGCGAGGCAGCAGCAATCCTTTTACATGAACGAGGCGCGGCCCTCTGCGGTGCTGTCCACCGACCTGGTGCTCGACAAAGATCAGGTGCAAGCGCTGCGCGACCGCTGGAATGACCAGGCGAAGGGTTTGCACCAGGGCGGCACGCCGATCCTGACGGCGGGACTGAAGGTGCAGCCCTGGTCGGTCGGCGGCAGGGATGCGGCGACCGCCGATATGCTCAAGCTGTCGAACGAGCACATCGCGCTCGCCTTCCGCATTCCGCTGCAAATTCTCGGCCTCGGAGGCGCGGCCTACGGCTCGACCGAGCTGCTGATGCAAAGCTGGATCGCGTCGGGCCTGGGCTTTTGCCTCAACCACATCGAGGAAGCCTTCGGCGTGCTGTTCGGGCTGAAAGGCCAGCCCGACGAATATGTCGAGTTCGATACGGCGGCATTGCTGCGGTCGGCAATGAAGGACCGCATCGAAGCGCTGGCGCGCGGCGTCCAAGGCGGCATCTTCGCGCCCAACGAGGCCCGTCAGCAAGAGGGCCTCGATGCCGTCGCGTTCGGCGACGAGCCACGCGTGCAGCAGCAAGTCGTCCCGTTGAGCGCAGCGGGCAAAATCCCGGCATCGCCTGCGCCGCCATCGGCACCACCGGCACCGCTCCCGCCCGAAAAAGGCAATCGCGATGACATTCAACGGGAAGTCAGAAACCTATTTAGACTCACCGAGCACATCGGACGGCGGCGGCTTGCTCCTTGACGCCTGGCGCGAGGCGCTCGCCCAGGTGCTGGAGACCCAGCAGCGGGAGTGGCAGCGCGAGCGCGCTTTGATCGAGGCCCAAGCCGCCGCGACAGTTTCAGAATTCAAGGCGCACGTTACCGAGCTGAAAGCCCAGCTTGCGACGCTGCGCGGCGAGTTCGCCGAGCTGATCAACGCGCGCCTGGCCGAGCTGCGGAACGGCGTGGATGGCGCACCCGGCGAGCCAGGCCCTCCTGGTCCTCCCGGCCAGCCTGGTCTTCCCGGCGAGAAAGGCGAACCAGGCGAGCGTGGTCTGCAGGGCGAGCGTGGACCGGAGGGCGGCCTCGGCCAGCGCGGCGAGAAAGGCCATCCAGGCGAGAAAGGCGATCCCGGCGAGCGCGGGCTGCAAGGCGAGCGCGGGCTCGACGGTGCGCCCGGCGAGCGCGGCGAGCCTGGCGAAACAGGGCCGCGCGGCGAGCCTGGAGAGAAAGGCGAGCGCGGCGAGCAAGGCAAAGACGGCGCGCAAGGCGAAAAAGGCGATCCCGGTGAGAAAGGCCAGCAGGGCGATGAAGGGCCGCAAGGCCAGCCCGGTCCTCGGGGCGAGCAAGGCGAGCGCGGTGAAAAGGGCGAGCCAGGGCAAGACGGTAAGGACGGCGCGCCGGGGCAGCTGAAGGCGGCCAGCGCGTTTGCCGAAGGCTCCGTCCATTATGAGGGCGATATCGTTACGCACCAGGGCTCGACCTACCAGGCCAGGTGCGACACGGCGCGCCCCCCGCCGCATCCTGATTGGTCCTGCATCGCGGCTGCTGGAAGAAATGCCAGCATGCCGATGATCTGCGGCACTTATCGCGACGGCGAGACTTACAAGTTCCTGAACATCGTGGCGCTCAACGGCTCCGCGTTCGTCGCGCGCTGCGATGATCCAGGGCCGTGCCCAGGCGACGGCTGGCAGCTGATCGCGTCGGCGGGGCGCGCGGGCAAGCCGGGGCCGAAGGGCGAGCGCGGCGAGCCTGGGCCGCGCGGACTGCCCGGAGCGAACGCTGCGGCCATCGTCCGGTGGGAAGTCAACCGCGCGGCCTACACCATCACGCCGATCATGTCGGATGGCAGCCAGGCCGCGCCGATCAACGTCCGGGCGCTGTTCGAGCAGTATCACGAGGAAAGCGATGGCTGACATCAGCATCAAGGTGCTCGTGCCAGCCGACAGTTACGACCTGGCGTCGCTCGACGAGGTCAAGGCGCTGATGGGCATCTCATCGACCGACACCAGCGAAGACGAGCTGTTGCAGATGTGGATCACGACCTATTCCGACATCATCGCAACGACCTGCCGCCGCGTCTTCGCCAAGGAAACCGTCGAGGAAACCTGGCGCGGCGACACCAAGCCGTTCGATACCGACAACGGGCGCGTGTTTCTCACGCACTATCCGGTTGCCGACGCCGATATCGAGTCCGTCACCGGGCCCGATGGCTCGGACCTTAGCGGCACCTACGAATTGGAGAACGCCAGCGGCAAGCTGCAGTTTTTCAACACGTCCTGGAGCGAGCCGATCCGCATCACGTACACGGGCGGCTACGAATTGCCCGACGAAGCCCCGCCAGCCCTCAAGCAGGCACTGGCATTGCTGGTTCAGAGCGCGCGGGTGTGGCAATCGCGCTCGATGACGGCGGGCGTGCGCTCGATCTCGCATCGCGAGTCCCGCGTGCAGTTCTTCGACGTGAACCAGGCGCTGTCCAAGATAGGCGGCCCTGGGCCGCTCGGCATGGCTGCCGGAATGGTTGAACCGCTGCTCTCGGCGTACATGCGCTACTATGTTTGAGATCAAGGTCGAAGGCGCGAGCGAACTCCTGAAGAAGTTCGACGCCTTCGGCAGGCAGCTCGACGATCTGCACAAGCAGATGCCCGAGGAACTGGTCGAGTGGCAGCGCACCGACATGCGCCGCAGATATCCCAACATCGATGTAAGCGGCGGCCAGGACGAGACGACGGTCGAAACCGACATCTGGCCGCGCTCGCGCAACGAGCAGCCCGGAAGCGGTTTCGCAAGGACGAAGCGGCCCGCGCTCGCTGCGCCGAAGCGATTTCGTCTGCGCGGTGCGGGTCGGCCGCCACGATCGACGCGACCGATCCTGCGCACCGAGCTGTTCACCAAGCTGGTTGACCGGATGACCAAGCTTCTCGCCGAGGCGATGAAATGGCCATAAACCTGGACGTGCTGCTGCAATCGCCGATCTTCGATTTCTGGGCGGTTGATTGCACGTTCGTGCCGCTGAAGTCGCAGCCCTCCGCAGGCAGCTATCCGGGGCGCGGCATCCTCAACACCTATTCGACCGATGTGACCGCGCTCGACGGTTCGCTCTATTCCGACCAGCGCACCATCCTCGACATTCGCGAGAGCGAGTTCGCGGTTCTGCCGATGCAGAACGATCACGTCATCATCCCGGTCGACTGCAACAACGTGCCGAAGGGCGAGTACCAGATCGTCGATGCGGTCAGCGATGGCGGCGGGCAAACCATGCTGACCATCCGCAAGTACGAAACGGTCATGTGATGGGCGTTACCGACACGCAGAGCTATTCGCACGTCATCCGGAACGTGTTCTTCGATGCAGTGTCGGCCGATCCCTTCTTTGCGGGCTACACTTGCCGCAAGAACAGGATGCTGGTCGCTCGGCCAGAGTATCTGCCTTATCTGGGCGTCTACGTCATCGACGAGACGATGCTGCCCGACGGCGACGGCAATGCGGGCGAGGTGCGCTTCATTCACGCGCTGCGCATCGGCTTCTCGGTCCTGGCAGCGAACAACGACCAGGATGCGCTTGAGGCGCAACTCGACGCTGCTTACTGGCGGATCATGAACCGGCTGTGGCCGGACGAGTACATCATGAACCTGCTGGACACGTCCGACCCCAGCACCGGCACGCAGAACCCCGACAACACCAGGATTGAAAGCATCGAGCGCGGCGTGCGCCGCTACGTCTGGGGCAACGCAGCGTTCAACAACGAAACGCCGGTCGGCGAGGTGCAATACGACGTCACCTGCCGTCACCGCACTTATTGGTCGCCGGTCATTCCCGACGACCTGCTCACCATCGATCTCAAGACCGGCATCAAACCTGGCGACACGCAGGACGAGATGGACCAGCGCCAGCAGTTGCACGCCACCTATCAGTTCGACCCGTCGAGCTTTGCGGCGAAGCGGGACTTCAAGCAAAGGAGCAAGGGCAATGGCCGTTAGCAAGGCATCGCTGCGCGGGCTGCGCATGAACCAGCGGATGGAAAAGATGCGGGAGGCCAACAGGGCGGCGCAGAAAACCGTCCGCGTCGCACCCGCGAACGACACCATGCGAAGGCTGCTGAAGCATCCGCACGCTGGCGGCTTCCCGGCAAGCGGCAGCGCCGAATGGCCGGATGATCGGTTCACGAAGCGTCGGATCGCGGATGGCGACATCACGCGAGAGGACGAAGGACACCGGGACAAAGCTCGATCCCATCGCAAGCACGAAGACAGCAGCGCCGCCTAACCAGGGCGGCGCTTTCATTTTGAGGAGAGCCAGTCATGCCGATCAGCTTTGCCAACATTCCTGCCAACATCAAAGTGCCGCTCTACTGGGTCGAGGTCGATCCCAGCATGGCAGGGCTGCCGACCATCAATCTGCGCGCTCTGCTGGCCGGGGTCGCTGTTGGCGGCACCGCCGAGACCGACATCGCAGTCCCCATCGGCAGCCAGGCGCAAGCCGACGCGCAGTTTGGCGAAGGCAGCGAGCTGGCGCGGATGTTCAAGGCCTTCTTCGCGAACAACTTCGCCAACGAGGTCTGGGGCCTGCCGCTGGCTGAGCCGACCGGCGCATCGGCAGCGACGGGCGATATCGTCATCGACACCCCGCCGACCGCAGCAGGCACGATCCATCTCTACGTCGCGGGCGATTATGTCCCGGTCAACGTGCTGACCACCGACACGCCGACGACGATCGCCCAAGCGATTGCGGACGCGGTCAACGCGGACACGGCGCTGCCGGTCACAGCGACCGCGGCAACTGGCACGGTGACGCTGACCTCGACCTTCAAGAGCGTCAACGCCAACGAGATCAACGTGTCGCTGAACTATTACGGCAGCACGGGTGGCCAGCAGACGCCGGTCGGCCTCGGCATCACCTTGCCCGCGACCGGCTTCCTGACCGGTGGCAGCGGCACGCCGGTTTTCACCGCCGCGATCACCAACCTGGGCGACGAGCCCTTCGAATATGTCGCGATGCCCTACACCGACAGCAATTCGCTGTTCGAGTGGGACCAGGAATACGGCTTCACCGACCAGGGCCGCTGGGGTTGGCAGCGCGAGCTGTTCGGTCATGTCATCTCGGCCAAGCGTGGCACCTATAGCGGGCTGCTCACCTTTGGCGACACGATGAACAGCGGCGTCGAGTCCATCATGGGCTTCGAGGTCGCATCGCCGTCGCCGTCCTTCGAATGGGCGGCGGCCTATACGGCCAAGACGCAGCGCGCCTTCATCAACGACCCGGCGCGACCGCTCCAGGCGCTGTCGCTGAACCAGATCAAGGCGGCCCCGATCCACCAGCGCTTCGACTTCATCGAGTTGAACTCGCTGGCCTCGAACGGCATCGCCATCCAGAAGATCGGTTCGGATGGGCAGCCGATGATCGCCCGCGAGCAGACGACCTACCAGCTCAACCTCTACGGCCAGCCCGACGATGCCTATGAGCTGATGACCACGCTGGCGACGCTGGCGAAGCTGCTCCGCAACCAGAAGCAGGCGATCACCTCGAAATTCCCGAGGCACAAGCTCGCCAACGATGGCACCAAATTCGGCCCCGGCCAGGCCATCGTCACCCCCGGCATCATCAAGGCCGAGCTGATCAACCAGTACCAGCAGGATATGTACGACGGTTTGGTCGAGGACCTGGTCAACTTCAAGCGCAACCTTCAAGTCGAGCGCGACCCGAACGACCCGAACCGGGTCAACGTGCTGTACCCGCCCGATCTGATCAACCAGCTGCGCATCTTCGCCGTGCTCGCGCAGTTCCGGCTGCAATACGACCGGGGCATCGACACGCAGATCATCGGCCAGCCGCAGCCGCCGTTCAACGCGGCGTCGGGCGCTTCCTAACCCACCCTCACATCACCGGCCTGCACAACCGCGCCAATCGGCGCGGCAGTCGGTGCTGGCAGACCCAAAGGAGACTGAGCAATGGCACAGAGGATTGCAGGCATTGCGTTCCTCACTGTCGATGGGACGCAATTGGCGCTGCGCGGCAACTTCACCGTCAGCCCATCGCCGGTCGAGCGGACGATGATCGCTGGCCAGGACGGTGTGCACGGCTATCAGGAGCTGCCGCGCGTGCCCTACATCGAGGGCGATCTCTCGACGCTGCCAGGCTTCTATCTGGAAGACCTGCTTCAGGAGACGGACGTGACCGTCGTCGCCCAGCTCGCCAACAACATGCAGTACATCCTCACGGGCGGCACCTGCAAAGGCGGCTTCGAGAACAACACGCGCGACGGCCAGGTGCGTGTGCGCTGGGAGGGCGTGACCTGCCAGGAGGTTAGCCTCGCATGAACGTTCAGCCGAAACGAGAAGGCTTCATCGACGAGAAGCCCGCGCCGAAGATCATCGACGCCGAGCCGCTGCCCCAGGCGGAAGCCAAGTCGCGCTCGATGCCGCCGCCCGAGGTCGAGCCGTCGCCTGCCGAGCTGCCGCCGATGTGGCAGGACGAGTGGCCGCTCACGGTTAAGCTGCTGAACAAGCCGATCCGCAACAACGCCGGTCAGCTGGTCCACGAGCTGAAGCTGCGCGAGCCTCGCGCGGGCGACATCAACCGCTACGGCAATCCGGTCCGCATCAACCAGGACGGCGATGTGGTCTGGGACGAGCGCAAGATGACTTACATGATCGCCGCGCTGTCCGACATCCTCGCGCCGTTCATTGAGGAAATGCATCCTCGCGACTGGAACACGGTTGCGATGAAGCTCCGAAATTTTTTTCTGCCCGATCCACGGGCCTGGTAGGCGACGAGGACGAGATCATCCTCGACTGCTACCGCCTGGCTCGCTGGTACCACGTCAGCCCAGACACGTTCTTGTCGATGCCGTTCAGCGAGGTGCGCGTTCACCTTGAGCGTACCGCGACGCTGGACCGCAGGCAGCAGCCCCCGAAAGACGACGACTGATGGCCACCGAGCAGGAGGAGCTGAAGCTTATCGTCTCGCTGGTCGACAACGCGTCGGCTGGCCTCGACAAGATCGTCGAAAAGACGAAGGAGATGGGCGGGCCGCAGGTCAAGGAAGCCCACGAGAAGATGCGGCGTGGGACCGAGGAGCTGAACAAGGCCTTCAAGGAAATGTCTGGCGGGTTCGGGGACGCCTTCAAGGCGCTGGGCTCGTTCCGGGGCGGCTTGGTTGCTGGCGTCGGCGGCCTGGCGCTGTTCGGCGTCGAGATGACCAAGCAGATCGGCGAGCTGAAGAAGTGGGCCGAAGAGCTGCGTGGCATCAGCCAGGCAGCTAAGGCCATCGGTGTCGATCCAGCGTCGATGAAAAACATCATCAGCCAGTTCGAGGCTGTCGGTGTCAGCGCGGAGCAGACCAAAGCCAACCTGGGCACGATGGCCGAGGCTGTTGCGAACCTCAACCGCCAGGGCAGCGCGCTGCGTCGCGAGATGCTGCATTTCGCGGGACCTTCGGCGCAGGCGCAGGCGAGCATGCGCGAATTCCTCGACAAGGTGGTTCGTGCGAGGACCGAGGAGGAGCGATACAACGCGGTCGCGGAGGCGCGCAACAACGTGCTGAAGAACGCGCTGGCCAACGGCTACACGCTGCAGGAAGCGACTAATCGCGCGAACGAATTCGCCTCGCACTTTTGGGACAAGACGATTGCCGCCAAGGATCGCCTCAACAACCTGTCGGCGGAAGAGCGCCGCCTCCAGGACGAGCGCATCGCCAAGGCGCGCGAGTTCGCCAACCTAACCGGCGATATCACATCGGAATGGTCCGACATCATTGAGGACCTGAAGGCTCCGCTGTTTGACCCCGCGATCAAGGGCGCGCGGGTGCTGTTGGAGGTCAGCAAGGAAATCCACGAGTGGCTGCGGAAGAACTACGACCTGGTGAAGCCTGACGAAGCCAAAAAGTCGATCCAGGACACGTTCGGCAAATTCCGGGGGCCGCTCCAGCTCGGCACGCCGCAGGCCGAGGAGCAGAAGAAGACCACCGAGGAAAACACCGAGGCGCAGAAGAAGCTGAAGGAGTCGAACGATCAGCTGATCGACGCCCTCAAGAGCGGCTATCAATATTCGCCGATGAGCTACACGGGCGGCGGCGTCGGGCGCAGTCCGCTGCTGCAGAACGCAAACTTCACCACGGGCGGCTCTCAAGGTTTCAGCTACGGCGGCAGCGGCGGCGGCGGCGGTTACGGACCGTTCGGCGGCGGTCGCGGCTTCGGCGGCGGTGGCGCTGTTCCTTATGGCTCAAGCGTCGGCCCCGGCACGGGTGCAGGCGCTGGCTCAACGCCGGCAGGTCCGCCTCCCGCTGGCGTGAGCGCTGGCGGCTCGGCGGGCATCACCGTACCCGCAGGCACGCCGATCCAGCACGGTGGCATGGAAACCATCACCACCCAGAGCGGGCGGCATTTCCAGGTCGATCGCCGCTATGCGGAAAACTTCAAGGGCTTCATCAAGGACTATGAAGCAGCCGGTGGCGTGATCGGTCCGGAGAGCGGGACGCTGGGGGTTCGCCCGCACAATCGCAGCGGCCATCCGATCGGGGCGGCAATCGACATCAATCAGATCGGCTACGGCGTGCGCGGGCGCGGCGGCAAAACATTGCCGGTCGAGACCGAGAATGCGCTCGCCGCCAAATGGGGGCTGGTGTCGGGCGCGCAATGGCGGCATCCCGACACGGGCCACTTCGGTATCCGCAGTCCGGAGGCAGCGCGCGAGGCATTGGCGCGCAACGGCATCGCGCTGCCGCCGAATGGCCAGACCGCAGGGCCGGGCTCGGGTGCGGGCGCGGGCGAAACGCCAGCACAGGCTGACCAGCGCGCAGCAATGATGGGAGAGGTCAACAAGGACCCCGCCACGAAGCAGCTGCTGTATCGGATGATGCGCTCGGAGGGCGGCGGCGCTCCAACGGTCGAGGCGCTGTTCAATCGCACGCAGATGATCCGGCAGAAGGTGCCGGGCTACAAGATCGGCGATGAGTTGAGGAGCGGCTTTTACGGCCCGATCAATCGGGGCCAGACCGGTGGCCCTCTCAGCGAGAACGAGCGCGCGAAATACGACAAGACGCTGACCGAGGTCGTCGGCGGCAGCGACTACATTCAAGGCCGCACCAATCAGGGCATGGCGTCCGATCCCGGCGCGAGGCTGCCTGGGCGCGTGCCGATCCCCGGCTCGCACGAAGTTTACAATTACTGGGAAGGCCGCCGCAAAGGCGTCGACTTCTCGGTCGCCGACAGCGCGCGGTTTGCGCGCGAGCAGCTCGACAGGCGGATGGCCGCCGCCAACAAGGTCGAAGGCTCAGGCAAGATCAGCGTCGATGTGAACGCGCCGAAGGGCACCAAGGTCGATGCGCAGGGCGGCGGCATCTTCAAGGACGTCGAGATCAATCGGCAAACCCAGATGGAGCCCGCACGTAAGGGCCCGGAGACGCTGTCGATATGAGCACGCTCTTCGACGTTGCCAAAGGCACCGGCACCATCTTCGATGCCGGGAAAGGACCGGGCCGCAATCAGCCGAGCTGGCGCGACGATCTTCAACCTGCATCATTCAACGGCGCTTATTTCCATTGCGAAGCGAACACCCGCGAAAGCGGGCGGCGCATCGTCGAGCATCAATTTCCGAAGAAGGAATATCCCTACGCCGAGGACATGGGCCGCCAGGCGCGCGAGTTCAGCGTCCGTGCGTATTGCATCGGCTATCCAAAACAGCGGGATGATCTGCTGTTCACCCGCGACTATCGCGAGGTGCGCGACCGGTTGATGAATGCCCTCGAAACTGAGGGTCCCGGTCTGCTGCAGTTGCCCACGCAACCGCCGCAAACCGTGGTGGTGACGAAATATCGGATGAGCGAGGAAGAGCGCCTCGGCGGCTTCTGCACCTTCGACATCACCTTCGTCGAGTACGGCATCGACCCGTTGTTCGATCCCGGACAAGAGGACACCCAGGCGACGCTCGCGAACGCCTCGCAGGCCGTGCGCGACCAGGTGCTGCGGACGCTTGCACCGCCGTCCCCGTCCAACGGAACAGGACCGATTGAAGCATGAAGCGCGCTGATGCGAACGAAGCGGCTCCGCTCGTTGACCGGATGCTGGCGCTCTTGCTGTCGTTCGTCCCGGCCAAGGGCCGCGCGGGCCTCAACGCGCGCACGGCGATCGGCGACACGCGGGCGAATGCGTACAAGCTACTGATCGAGGACGCGATGGGCCCGCCGCTCGACGACTGCTTCGACCAGGCGCGCCAGGCGGGCATCACCTGGCAGCAGCTCGAAACGGTCCGCACCCAGGTCGAACAGGAGAGCCCGGTTTCGCTCGGTGCGGTGCTGATCCAGAACGCTGGCATCCGGCTTTGCCTGGCGACCGAGGCCTACATCCTCGCGGGCATGACGTTCATCAGCCGCCAGCAGGTCGACGCGATCAAGGCGGCGCTGTTCCAGCCGTTCCAGGATGCCGAGGAGATCGCCGCCGACGACATGGATCAGATGACGTTCCAGGCGCTGATAACGCTGCACGGGGCGATCACCAATCACCTGGTGCAGACCGCGCTGCCGCTGCCGCGCATGCTGAACTATCAGTTCTTCAAGCCGCTGCCGAGCCTGGTGATGGCATACAAGCTTTACAGCGACGCCTCGCGGGCCGACGAGCTGCGCGCCGAGAACAAGATCGTGCATCCCGCCTTCTGCCCGATGCTCGGCGAAGCATTGTCGGCGTGATCGATGCCCAAGCCGCAAGAAGTCGCGGTCCTCGTCGTCAACGGCCGGAAGTTCGAGGATTGGGACTCGGTCATGGTCCGGCGCAACTGGGGCGACTCTTACGCCTATTTCCAGTTCAGCGCCGCCGAGCGCGACCCGATCTTCAAGCAGGGCGGCCCGTTTCCGGATTGGCAAAAGCTGCAGTTCAAGCCTGGCGATCTCTGCAGCGTCTATCTCGCGGGCTTTCTCGCCATCACCGGCTTTATCGAAATCCGCCAGGTTGCCTATGACGCCTTCAGCCACGGCGTGATGCTCATCGGCAAGAGCTACACGGCGCTGGGGGCCAAATCGAGCGTCGATACATCGACCGGCAGCTTCGACAACAAGAACATCGTTCAGATCGCGCAAGAGGTGTGGGCACCATACGGCGCGGGGGTCAAAGTCGTCGGCCAGGTCGATATGACCCCGTTCGACAAGCTGCAGAACAACATGGGCGAGCCGGTGTGGGATTTCTGCGAGCGCATCGCGCGGGACCGCTGCGCGCGGCTGGCATGCGATGCTTACGGCAATTTCCTGCTGATCGGCGAGCACACAGGCAACATCGTCGCCGGATTGGTCGAGGGAAAGAACATCCTGTCCTGCCAGTGCATCATCGACTCGACGATGGTGTTCGAGACATATGACGTTCGCGGCAGCTCCCAGGCCAGCGACGATCACAACATGACGGACGCCAGCGAACAGCAGGCGATCCAGAACACGAACCTCCAGAACGTCCTGTACAGCAAGCTGATCACGCCGATTGAGGAGTCGGTTAAGTCGCAGGGCGAAATGAAACTGCGCGCCGATTTCGAGCAGCGCATCCACGACGGCCAGCAAATCCAGGCGACCATCACCGTGCAGGGCTGGCTTCGGGAGGGCATCGCGCTCTGGCAGGAGGGCGATCACGTCCACGTCTATTCGCCGATGGCGATGCTCAACGAGGAGCTGGCCATCCAGCAGGTGATTTTCACGCAGGACGACAAGCGGGGCAGCATCACCGTGCTGACGTGCGTCAATCCTGAATACCTGAACGCGCACCCGACCTACAACGTGGGGAATTGAGAATGCACCGCGCCACACCGCTCAACAGCTCGCTGCGCAGCTATTCCGCTGGCGGCGCACGCGGCGTCGTCGATCAGGTCGATGACAGCAAGTTTCTACAAGAGATGGCCGGAAACTTCATGCACAACGAGTCGCGCAAGGGCTGCGAGGCTCCGCAGAACTATGGCTTCACGTCCGTGGTGTTCGACGCCGAAAAGGACGCGATGGGCAAGATCAAGTCGGCCGCCGAGCACTTCACCAGCTTCATGGGCGGCAGCCGCTCGTTTCCCGTCGCGATCATGGACGATCGCCGCCACCGGCTGTTCAAGCTGGAGAAAGGCGATGCCGCGATGTTTCGCGGGCGCGGCGACAAGCAGCAATTCCACCTGACCCAGGATGGCGGCTTCTGGACCGCGCCGCAGGACAAGACGGTGCGGATGCACCTGGTCCAGCAGGACAGCGAGAGCAACTCGACGATGGACCAGGGCAGCCAAGGCGGCGGCTCCGCTAGCAGCCCGGCAGGCGCTTCGGTGCGCGATGCGTCGGGCGGCAACGGCTCGTCGAGCGGCGGCCAGCAGCAACAGCAGAAGCGCGGTCAGCAGGCGCTCTACAAGGATGGCCAGAAATCGCCGCTGTTCGTCGAGGTCACCAAGGACAAGACCCGGATGGGCGGCAACCAGTGCCACCTGGCGCTCGCTGATGGCAACACGTACCTGCATTGCCACACGGACAAGCAGGTTTATGTCGGTGCGGAAGCTGGCAAGGCGTCGTTCGATTATCTGGTGACGCTGTCGGGCCCGTGCGTCAACTCGCTCGGCAAGATCGGGTGACCGATGCCAGCGGGATATAACGTCCCCGACATTCGGCTGGTCCAGAACAACGTCTTTCCGCAGTATTCCGTCACGGTCGATTGGTCGTTGCTGCCCGATGGCACGCTCGACGACACCCAGGCGCTCGCCACCGCGATCATCGTCGCGCTCGGCACCAACGCGCTCGCCGGCCCGAACGACATCATGCCCGATCCCGACTCCAATGATCGCATGGGCTGGTGGGGCGACATGGACGCCCAGGCGATCTGGGGCGGCTGGGACATCGGCTCCAAGCTGTGGCTGCTGCGCCGCTCCAAGATCACACCTGCCGTTGCGCGGCAGGGTTCGACAATGGTGATGGTCGAAAACTACATCGCCGCCGCGATCCAGCCGTTCGTCGATCGAAAGATTTGCTCGGGCTTCGACGTGTGGGTCTCGCGCGTCGATACCCAGCGGATCGACGCCTTGCTGCGCATCTATCGCGGGCCTCTCCCGGAAATCGAGCTTCGTTACGCCGTCCTCTGGGACGCAATGCAAAGCTCCTAACAGCGAAACAGCGACATGCCATGGTCAACGCCGACATTGCGCGCGGTGCGCGAACTCGTGCGCGATGCGGTCAACGCTTCTCTGCCTGGCGCGGATGCCAATGTCCCGAACAGCGTGCTGCGAGTCCTCTCGGATAACCAGGGCGCGCTCTGTCACCTGACGCTGCAATATGTCGACTGGCTGTCGCTGCAGCTCTTGCCCGACACCGCCGAGACGGAATGGCTGGACCGGCACGGGCAAATCTGGCTGGTCAACGCGGACGGCTCGACCGGCCGCAAGATGGCTACTCTCTCGACCGGCACAGCGCAATTCCAGGGTCTGGTCGATGGCACCGTGATCCCGATGGGGACGCAGCTGCAGAGCGCGGTCGGCCTGCCGGTCAACTTCGTCTCGCCGAACACGGTGGTGACGTTCGAGACGCTGGAGGACATCACCACGTCGGCGACCGCGCCAGTGACCGGCAACATTCGCGCGGTCGATGCCGGTTCGTTTGGCAATCTGCCGGACGGCTCGGCGCTCTCGCTCACGCCATCCATTCCGGGCGTCGTCAGCACGGCCTTCGCCTACAATTTGACGGGCGGCACCGACACCGAGACCGACGACGAGCTGCGCGCTCGCATCCTGCAGCGCATCCGCAATCCGCCGATGGGCGGCGCGCAAGCCGACTACGTCTCCTGGGCGCTCGCCGTTCCTGGCGTTACGCGGGCCTGGGCCAATGTCGAGCAAGGCATCGGCACGATGACCGTCCGCTTCATGATGGACGATCTGCGCGCCGACAATGACGGCTTCCCGCTGCCGCAGGACGTTGCAGCAGTCGGGGCCTATATCGACAAGATGCGGCCCGTCACCGTGAAAGACTGCTTCGTCGCCGCGCCGATCAAGTATTTCCTCGACATCACCATCGCCGATCTCAATCCCAACACCGACGAGTGCAAGGCCGAGATCGAGGCGCAGCTCAAGGGCATGCTGTTCCGGATGGCCGCGCCTGGCCAGACGATCTTCTCGGCATGGATCAGCGCTGCGATCATGCAGGCCCCGAGCGTGATCTCGTTCGATCTCGTCACCAACGACGACTTCGTCATGCCCGATATCGGCAGCATGGCGGTGCTCGGGACCATCCTTTATGAGTGACCGGCACATCCGCAGGGCGGGCGGCGACTATCGGGACGCCTTCCTCGAATTGCTGCCGCAGGGCCAGGCCTGGCCGAAGCATTCGATCGACAGCGTGCTGTGGCAGGCCTGCGATGGGCTGAACAACTATTGGGGCTACGTCGACGGTCGCGCTGCAGATCTCTTGGAGATCGAGAGCGACCCGCGCACGACCGTGGAGCTGCTGCCGGACTGGGAGCGCAACTGGGGTCTGCCCGATCCCTGCTACACCGCGCCGCAGACCATAGCCGAACGGCAGAAGGCGCTCGTCGCCCGCATGACGCTGTACGGCTCGCAATCGCGCGAGTTCTACATCAGCTTCGCCGCCTTCCTCGGCTACACGATCACCATCACCGAGTATCGGCCGTTCATGGTCGGCATCGACTGCTGCGGCGATGGTCGCGTCTACGGCGACGGCACCTTCATGCAAGATCAGTGGGGCCGCCCGATCCTCAATCCGGACGGCACGCCTGTCCAGAATGGCGAGCTAAGCGAGTGGCCGAACTACGGCCTCGGCCCGCCCGAGAACCGCTACTATTGGACCGTCCACGTCCACCAGGCCGACCTGCATTGGTTCAGGTGCGCCAGCGGGCAGTGCGGCGTCGATCCGCACCTGCGCATCGGTCGCGCGCAAGACCTTGAATGCATCCTTGCGCGCTGGAAGCCAGCGCACACCGAGATCGTCTACGACTACACCAACCTGAACCCTGGCGATCCGATGGAAGGGACGCCGTAGCAATCCCGACAACTTCGACCTGAGACCCGGAGTCCTGCCGCAGCGGGACGCCGCGAGAGGACGCGCGCATGCAGTACAATCAGCCTTATGGGATGGCTCCGGAGAACACGTGGGGCGACACGCCTTACATCAACGGCAATCCTGCGACCGGCACGCAAGGCTCGATCCCCCCAGCCGCCTCGATCGAGTATCCGCAGCGCGAGATCGTCAACCTGATCCGCGACGTCAACATCGCGGCAGCTTCCAACTCCGATCTTCAACAGCTCGCCAAGGCGATCCAGTCGTCTCGCCTCAACTACTCGACCGATTTCGGCACCGCGAATGCCTACGTTGCGCAACTCGCGCCAGCGCCGGACGCCTATTTCGCTGGCATGGTGGTCCGCCTCAAGATCGCCCACACCAACGCGGGCGACTCGACGCTGGCCTGCAATACGCTTGCGCCAGCGCACGTCGTGCGCCCGGATGGCACGAATCTTCAGCAGTACGACGTCATCGCGGGGCAGATCGCGACGTTCGTGTTCGACGGCACGAATTGGGTGCTGACGGGTATTTCGGCTGGCGCTTCAGGTGGCCCGATCTATCTGGCCGCGCCGGTCGATTACTATGTCGACGGCAACATCGGCAACGACACTTTTGACGGCTCGCAGCCTACCGTCGGCACCGCACCCAAAGGACCGTTCAAGACGCTGCAGCGCGCGTCGAACGCGATCGCGAAGTTCAACCTGAACGGCTACACCGTCACGGTTCATGTCGCGGACGCCAGTAACTATTCGCAATGCGTGCTGCCCGCCGCTGCGGGACAGGGCACCATCCTGTGGCAGGGCAACAAGGCCAACCCGCAGAACTGCCTCGTCTCTTGCGGCAGTAACGCCGTGGCCCAGGCTTGCTTCATCGCGCAGGGACAAAACAACAATCTCAGCGGCTTCCGCTGCGTCGGCAATCTCGGCACCTATGGCGGCGGCATCGCCGTGCCAGCTTCCACTCAGTTGGTCATGGACAACATCGACTGGGGGCCGACCAATGGCACGCACCTGACGGTTTACAATGGCGGCATTTGTCGCCTGAACGGCGTGGCATCCGACGTCTTCAAGATCAGCGGGCCGCCGCTTGGCAACACCTACGCGCCCGCGTGCTGGTTGAGCATCTTCGGCGCCGGACGGCTGGACATCGTGAATATCTCCACCCCGCCGCAGTTCGTGCTCACCAATACGCCGATGAACTTCGCGGCCGAGTTTCTACAGGCCTCCGACGTCGGCGTCGCAGCGTTGGCGTTCACGGGCGGCTTCGCCAACGGCTCAGTCTGCACCGGCAAGAAGTACGACGTCCGGACCAACGGCGTCATCAACACGGGGGGCGCGGGCGCGAACTATCTCCCCGGCAACGTCGCGGGCACTCAGTCATCGGGAGGCCAATACATATGATCTACGACCCCCATGATTGGTACTGGCTCGCTGACGACGGGAGGGTGTTCGCGAGCGCGCGGCAGCAGATCGTCCCCGCCGACGATCCCGACTACACCGCATTCAAGCAGCAACAGCTTCCGACGCCATGGCCGCGCGATAGCGCTGGCGCGCAGACGGACGCCGAGTTGCAGGCGGTGCTCGATCCTTACGAAACCATCTTCGTCAATGACGAATACTATGCCGCATATCGGCGCTGGGCCGCCGAGACCGGTGGCGTTACGTCAACCGCGGGTACCCCGCTGAAGACCGACGACCGGGGCAAGACGATGATCATCGGCGCTGGCCTGGCGGCCAGCTCCGACAACAGTTTCACGACCACATGGGTCGGAGCGGACGGCAACTTCTATCCGCTCACCAACAACCAGCTCGTCGAGCAAGTCGGCGACCTGCAGCGCCACATCGACGCGTGCTTCTCGGCCTATGTCGACGTGATCGGGCGGCTCAAGAGCGGCAAGAACGTCTCTCGCAGTCAGATCGACGATGCGTTCCCGAAGCCGTTTGCGGCAGCACCGAAGAAGAAGCCGCCACCGAAGAAGTGAGATCATGGCGATCTGCAACATCATCTGCGAGAACGATGCCGACTTCATCCGTGGCTTCGTCTACCAGACCTTGCTGTCCGATGGGGTGACGCCGGGGCCGCCGGTTGACCTAACCGGCAACACCATGCGGATGGGCATTCGGCATCGCGCCGAGGACGCCACCGAGGAGTTGCTGCTTACGACCGAGAACGGCGGACTGCAGATCACCGACGCCCCGAATGGCAAGTTCACGCTCACGATCACCCAGGCGCAGCTGCTTGAGCTGCCGCTCGGCGATTACGAGCACTCGCTGATCCGGATCACCGGGAGCGGCCTGCATCTGCGCATCTGGTCTGGCACGCTGACGAACAACGCTGGCCCGAGCCGAGGCACCAACACATGAGCTACGACGTCATCGTCTCGGCCGACTACGACGTGATCGTCGCAGCCGAGCCGAACGAAGACGTGCAGGTTGCGCTGGACTTCCAGATTGAGACCATCGATGTGCCCGAACAGGGGCCGGCTGGTCCGCAAGGTCCGGTGGGACCGCCCTCGACGGTGCCGGGGCCGATAGGCCCGCAGGGCGAGCCGGGAGAGGACGGCAACACGGTTCTCTATGGCACGTCCGATCCGCAGTTCAGCGACGGCACGGTCGGCGACTTCTACATCAACACGACCACGCATTTCATCTTCGGACCGAAGCAGACTGGCGGCTGGCCTGCGGGCACCTCGCTGATCGGCCCGCAAGGGCAGCAGGGCGTGCAAGGTCCGCAAGGCGTCCAAGGCCCGCAGGGCGTCCAGGGACCGCAAGGCAACACCGGCACGCGCGGCTCGCAATGGTATGAAGGCGCTGGCCCTCCGGGCACGATTGCAGGCGCGCTGGCGGGCGACAACTATCTCAACACTGCGACCGGCGACGTCTACAACTATTCGGGAAGCTCGTGGGGATCGCCGGTCGGCAACATCAAAGGCCCGCCGGGTGCGGTGCCGGAGACGCCGAGCATCAGCGACGGCGTCTATTACACGCGGCGGAACGGCGCGTGGGTCGATGCGGGCGGCGCATTCGTGCGCTTCGACACGTCGCAGGCGATCACCACCGCGCAGCAATCGCAGGCACTCGCCAATCTCGGACTGTCGCTGAAGAATTACCTCGTCAACGGCGGGATGCAGATCAGTCAGGAGTGGGGCACGACGGCGGCCAACGATGGCGCTTCGTCGCACTTTGTGGTCGATCAGTTTTCGGTCGGTTCGAACCTCGCCGCCACTATCGTGGGCAGTTCGCAATCGACGATCAACGCCACGCCGAGCAACACACCGCGCATCCGCGTCGGCAATCAAGTCACCCTCGCATCTCTTGCCGCCACCGACTTCGTCTACGTCGTTCAAGGCATCGAGGGCCTTCGCCTTGTCGACCTCTGGATGGGCACCGGGCTCGCGAAGCAGGTCACGCTGGCATTCGGCGTGCGCGCACCGGCTGGCACTTATTGCGTCTGCTTCCGCAACGACACTGGCACGCGGGCGTACATCGCCGAATACACGATCTCGCCAGCACAGGCGAACACCGATGTGCGCGTGAGCATCACGCTCACACTTGATCAGGCCGGGACGTGGAAATCAGACAACACCATCTCGCTGTATATCTGGTGGGTGCTTGCGATCGGCTCGACCTACCAGACCAGCCCGGCGAACAAGAACACTTGGCTCGCAGCCAACGTGCTCGCCACCACCAACCAGTACAACTGGATGAACAACCCGACGAACACGCTTTTTGAGCTGTTCGAAGTCAGCCTAACGCTCGGTGCGATCGCTCCGCCGTTCGTTGCGCCAGACCCCGTGAGGGAATTGGCTGTCTGTCAGCGCTACTTCGAGAGCGGCATTTTCAACACGTCAACCACGTCCAGCCCCGTTGCCAACCGTCAGTATGTTTTCCAAATCCAATTCCATGTACAGAAGCGTGCAGCGCCAACGATCACGCTGTCGAACGTCACCGCTTTGCGCGCCACCAACGTGGTTAGCTCAAGCCCGAGCGTCGATCAGTTCTTGATCGCCTACAACAACACCGACACGACCGGCGACGACATTCACACCGGCGGCAATTGGAAGGCGAGAGCGTGATGGCGGAATAACGGCCGTGATGGCGGCGACCGATACTCCCGAATTGGGCCCCGCTTCGGCGGGGCCTTTTTTCATTTTACGACCCGCAGGTGCCCACGGCGGACCTGCTCGACCGCTTCGGCATGCATCGCCTCGGCCTCGTCCCAGGTTGAGCAGCGGTTCTGGAATTCATCGAGGCTTCCGCCGAAGATCATCGTCTCGAATAGCAAGGGCGGCCCATTGCCAAGATGCCGATGGTCGATCCCAAGAAAGACAGTGCTGATGTGGCCGTTGCCGACGAAGGTCTCGGCGACGCGCCAGGGATCGAGCCCGGTCAGCTTGAACGTCGAGTGCCGCGCGGCGGATGCGTTGGCCCAGTCATTGAGCGGCACCTTTGCCGCTACCCGGTTGACCAGGACATAGCAGCGAAACGGCTCAAAAGGGGCACGCAGCTCCTCGCCCTCGATGCGGACGAATTTGGGGAAGCGCAGGATATTGTCGTCGTCATCAGGCATCGCGGCGCTCCCGCTGCTGCCGGTCCAGGTCCTGCGCCGTTTTCAGCGTCTCCTGCAGCAGCAGGAGCGTATCGTCGGCCCTGCCGTGGCGATAGGCCGCCAGCGCGGCGTCGAGCAAGGCCAACATCCGATCCTCGGGCTTCTGGTCACTGCTCATCCGGCTCCTCCCGCTTCACCGCTGCGATGCTGCACAGCATGGCAAGGATATCGGTGGCCTTGCGCCTTGCGATCTTCTGCCGCTTGATCATGCCCTCCTGATCCTGGAAGCGGGTGAAGGCGTTCACATCGATGATGCGCGCGGCTTGCTCGATCATCTCGTCCTTGCTGGTCATTTCTTCGACCTCGGTTCGATCAGCCGCCGAAACGCATCCTGTCCGTCTTCACTCTGGGCCCACGCATCGGACTCTTCCGGGCTGGCGTCGAAGTCGCCATTGAGGTGCCGCTTCCGCACGGCCTCGATGGCCTGGGCTCGCTTCTGGTCGTTGAATGACAGTGCGACCTGCGTTGCCACGCGAAGGTCCTTCTCCAGCTCCATCTCCGGAAGCGCGATCGGCGACAGGAAGTCGTGATAGTAGCCGGTCGCTGCGCGCTCGGCCATCTCGTGTAGCCCGACCTCGCGCAATACGGCAGCGAGCTTGTCCTTGGTGTGCTCGGTCATGACGGCTCCAGCTCGACGAAGTTGATGGCGACGCGACCGGGCTCGTAATGCTCGACCCACACCCGATAAGGGCGGCTGGGGGGATATCCGGAGAAGCCGAACGCCTCCAGGATCATCTTTGCAGCGTGCTCGTTCGGGGCCTTGCCCGGAGTGCGCGATGAGATCGAGATATGCCGGAACAGGCCTTGCGGCTGCTCCTCGAACGAGATCGCGGCGACGTAGGACCCGAGCTGCACCGGATAGGTCGGATATTCCCTCCGGAACGCTTCGATGCGGTCGGAGTCCGGCCGCTCCTCGAGCTTCAGCGTGTTGGTCGGATTGGGTCTGTCGTCGACAATAAGCTGCCGCATCTTTTCCCAGGGCATCGGCTTGGTCAGCGCCGACCGGATGGCGTCAGCGATGGCGGCCCGCTCGGCGTCTCCGATGACAAGCACGCCGCTCATTGCATCGTCTCCCCACCAGGCCCGATCTCCATGATGTCGTCACGGTGCGACAGCTTGATCAGTTTGATGGTCTTGCCGCTCATGGTCGCGATCTTGCGCGCCCAGGGGAGGCACAGCTTCAGCCGTTCCTCGTCGGCCGCGATCAGCGGGATCAACGTGCCTGGCCCCATCAGCGGCGCGGCGCAGATGCCTTCGCCGGTCTCGTCGCTGGAGACGAACGCCCACACGGCGTCGATCCGCCTCAACTCGTTCGGCGGGGAATGCACTTCAGGATCGTCAGACATCGAACTCTCCTCGCTGCTTATAAGCGTCGGCCCGACCACAACCGATAGTCGGGCCTGTTGATCACCGGTCTTCAGCGGCCAGCGAGCGCGTCAGGGAGATGATGCTGCGCCGCACCTGCTGGCTTTCAACCCGCGACCAGGCCTCGATCAGATCGATGCCGTCCTTGCTCGCAACGAACTCACTGACCAAGCTGTTCTGCTGCTTGTCCCACGGCAGATCGCCGCCGATCAGAGCCGCCATCGTGGTCTTGAGGAAAGCAGCGATCTGGGCCAATCGCGCCGCTGCGACGCGGTTCGTGCCCTTCTCGTACTTCTGGATTTGCTGGAAGCTGATGCCCAGCTGTTCCCCCAGCTCGGCTTGGCTGATGTGCAGCTCAAGCCTCCGCGACCGAATACGACGTCCGACTTCGCGATCCTGATCGTTCACCGCTCGCGGCGATGCCTTTTGTCTACGGCGCATTTTTGCGCTCCTTACATTCCCATGCCCAGGTTTATCTCGCGCGGCCTTACGGGCTTTGCGGCTGCTGCGTCATTTCCCAGTAATCTGGCTTGAACTCGTCGCCTTGGGTCTCCTTCTGCTGATCTGCCGCGTCACGGCTCATACCGCCGCCTGCTGGTGTGCTCCGTTGAGCTGCTGACCGCGTTTCCTCCGCACGGGCGGCTTCGGTTTCGCGACCTTCTTCGCCGCCTTCTTCGCGGGCGGCTTCGGTAGCGCTGGCTTCAGTCGGACCTCGCCACGGTAAATCTCGATCTGGTCCTGCGTTTTGAGGTAGTGCAGCTTCAGCTTGATCTGCGTCGGCGTCAGGCCCGTGTCGCGCACTAGGGCTGAGACCGAGACCCATTTGTCGAGCGACAGATATTCGACCAGCTTGATGCTGCGGGATGACGGCTTCACCACCGGAGCGGCCGGTTGAGGCTTCGGAACGTGAGTTGTGAGCACATCGCGCATGCCGGTCGCGATCTTGGTGAGTCGCAGCACCAGCTCGGTCAGATCGGCTACCTCGCCGCGCAGCGCCTTGACCTGGTCCGGCATCGGGATGACGGCGTCGGGTTGAGGCAACTCCAGCGCCTTCTCCAGCGGCTTCGGTTTCTGCGGCCTCTCGTTCTGGGTCTTCAGGGTCACGTTGTCGGCGCGCAGCAGCTTGCGCACCTCGGCGCGGGTGTTCATGCGGGCGCGCCAATCGCTGGCGGTCTTGGCGACGAAGACGCGGCGGACCTCCTTTTCCGGCACCACCTGCCAGGCGATCTCGATGTGCCCGCCATTGGTGTCTCGGGTTTGCCCCTTCACACCGTGCAGCTTCAACTCGTTGAGCGCGATCTCGGTCAGTTCATTGCTGTACGCCATTCCCTAAACCCGTCCCTTGTCGTCCGGCTCGATGGTCGCCGACGCTCGACCACCGAGCGCCTTCGCGATTTCCGTTAATGAGTGGGTGCGGTCGGTAGAAACGCCGCTGGCGATCTCGCGCCATTGGCCAGCCGAGTCGAACGGCGGCGCAAAGACGGAGAGAGCTTCTTTCGAGTTGAAGCGGATCAGCGCGGCGATGCCTTTCTCGGCGCGGCGAATGAGCCAGCGGCGCAAGGCGGGATCGCGATGGGCGTCGCGGTGCTGCGGATCGACCCATATCTGGACGACCTGGATGTTCTGGGCTTCGCCCGTCACATCGTCGCGGACCGTGACGAAGTCGGGCATCAAGTCGAGCACGTAGTGCGATCTATCGGGCCGCGAAAGATCGTCGGCGTCGTCATTGATCAGCCAGCGACAATTCCAGAGGCCGCACTCGGGCGGCATCTGCGCCGTGTGATAGACGGAGCATCCCTTGTGGAATTTCTGAAAGCGGCAACGTTCGCCCGCAGCCTTCTGTAAAGGCGGCACAGGCAAAAGCTTGCAGCACAACGAGCAGTCACCGCAGCGTCTCATCGGTGCCCGTATCCATCTTGCACATTTTAACCGCGCGGCTTTTGCCGCTGCATTTTGCATCGTGTTCCGATGCGTGTTCGAATGATTAGTATGATGATTGTGGCGAAAAAAATCTAGCCGCACATCTTTCCAGCAAATTTTGCCAACGCGATGCGACGATTACTCACTCGTAGCGCGCACGTTGTTTCGCTCGCTAATTCTCCTTTAGATGCATCTCTTGCGTCGAGCGCTCACTGCTAAAGTTGAAATCCGAGTTGAGTGATTGTTCGGTTGCCGCCCGAGTTGACTCTGGCCAACTCGAACGACAACCTTTAGGACATCTGAACCGGCGAGGAAGACTTGCACATGCCCGACTGCTCAAGCAGCTCGGGTCCCCTCGTCGACACTAGCCCGCCCTTCGTCATCCGAAGGGCGGGCCTTTTTCATCGACAGGACAGAGTCGTCAACCTGGACAGTTTGGCCATGCGACAAAGGTAGCCACCCGATTGGTATGCATCGGGTCCGTACAATGCGAGGCGTATAAAGATCTCATAAAAAAACGGCTGCTGAGCGTGAAGTGATCGTAACTTGGCGCGAAGCTGGTGGTTCGCTAAACGCGCGGTGCATCACCCAGGAAAAGCTCGGCAACAATGCACGGCGTCCACTTCGGCCTGTGGCAGCATCAGGCCGCAATTGTCTACAACATGGTTCTCACCATCTGCTCGGTCTTGCACGGCGAGTGGGGGCGCGGAAAGCACGCCGCCGCAGTGGCTGACGCGATCCTTGTGATGATGACAATCCGGGTCAACGACGGCGCTAACCTGCCGCCGATTTCGATCAGCGGGATTTCGAGGCAGCTGGGTATGTCGCGCACGAGCGTGCGCCGCGTGATCAACGAAATAATCGAGCACAATGGCGCAGTCACCAAATGCGGCGACGGCTACATCGGCGACCCGAACTATGTGGCCGAGCGGTCCGACGCCGACGACTACCTTCCTCAAATTCAGGACGCGATTAAAGACGCCGCTGCTGAGCTGACGGCACTTCAAGTGGCGAGGCTCGCTCAACAGGATGAGACCGCGCCACAAGGGCCGAGGCTCGTTAGCGAAACGGCGTCCGCACGCGAGCCCGATCTTGCCGAAGAGGCGAAGCGATTTCGCGACAAAGCAGACGAAGCCGACCAGTTGGGCATGCACGCAAAGTCTGATGCACGGCGTAAGGCTCTCAGCGGGATTGCGGAAAGCTACCGCGCCACAGCAGCTCAACTGGACCGACTAGCCAAGTCCCTGTCGGAAACCTCATGCAACGTCAAAGGTTGAATGGCTCGATGGAAAAGACCAGCAATGAGCAGTTCAGGCAAGACCTGCGGGCGCTGACCGCGAAATACATCACCCCGTCGAGTTCCTTCCGGGATTATTGCTGTGTCACCGAGGAGCTAGTGGACGAAGAGCAGCGACTGGCCGAAGAGGCCGAAAAGTTTTCGGATCACGAGGTCAACTCCTCGCTATAAAGGGGAGATGATCACCGAAATCCTCGCGCAGATACGCGGACCGAACTTCACGGCGGCCATCGTTCTGTTCGACGACAAGGTGGTCGAGACGGCGCCGATCCAGCGCTACATGCGGCGATGGTCGAGAGATCGGGTTCGGCAATACTGCGACAAACAGGGCTGGCAGTTCAGTGTTGTGCATCAGATGCAGAGCTAGGATGATGATAGATGATCCCGACTTCCGCGCGGCCCTGGCGCAAGCGGACGAGCTTCTCGCACAAATTAGGCCGATCCTGGCGGGCGAAAGTCCCGAGGTCGTCGGCGCCACTATTGCGCAACTGCTCGCTATCTTCGTCGCAGGCCATGCGCCGCCACTGCGCGATGCTGGATTGCAAATGCTGATGAACTGCGCCGAAAGACTGGTGCCGGTCATGGTTGAGGAATTGATCGGGGCGGGCCGAGCGCCGCCGGAATGGCGGGAAAAAGAAACGAATCAATGATTAAAGACTCCATCACCGGCGGAGCCTCGACGCAGCGTGCACTCTTGGCTTGACTTTGAGGGCCGGGCTACAGCCGCAGTTTGCGCCGGGGCAACTGAAGCTTGCAAAAGCGTCAAATAAGATATCTATACCCGGAATAATTGTAGCCCCCAAAGAACCGAGGTATTGCTTCATGACAAGCACATTCTTTACCGGTCGCTCAATTAGGAAAGCTGAGGAGCTTAAGGGGCCGCGCGTCTACTCGACTGACTTGATACCCTCGCTATTCGACCCAAACAAAGTCGACGAATGTAGGGTGGCGAGCGCGCGCTCGCTGAAAATCAAAATCATCACTAAGGGGTTGGTTACGATTAACTGTAGGCATCTGGTGACGCCGCTCGGATTGCACTTGTTAAGGGCACATCCGGACCTTCTTGAGGGCGAAGCTATACTTCCCGCTTTTCGCGAAGATCGGAGCGCTCTTGCAGACTACGTCAACGATGCAGATTTTGCTCAAGCCAAAATCGATCAAGCGCAGTTGGATGAGCACTTAGCCAAGCTAAACGGTCAAATTAAGCACGTCATGCCCTGGCAGCTCGGAAACGTGGGAAACTCTCTTCGAGAGCTTCTAGTGACCGGCTTGCGTAACGAGAAAGCTCTGGTCGTCAGAGAGTTGAAGGACGCTGGGGTTTCCGCTCAACAGATTGAAGGGATCGCAAGAGACCTTGAAGGGCTGAATTATAACGAAGACGGGCATCTGGAAGGGTATCTTAAGAGCCTCCCGGAGGGTATCCAAAAGTTGGTCAAGCGATTTGCGATGGCTTGCTACCATACCAACGGCACGGGCGTCGTACGATGCGAAACCGGGACAGATCTCAGCTCGCTATCCAGTTTCAGGGCAGCGGACGTTCTTCTCGCCGCGCGTGATGCTCGTGACGAGCTTCTATCTGAGGATGCCATTTTCCTTGAGGCCTTTATGGGCTTTGCACTTGATACGATCCAAGCTTCTGTGCTTCCCGCGCAAGTTATCGACCTTATGAATTTCAAAACAGTACATCAATTGAGCCAAGCGTTGAGGGAGCAAGGTTTCCAATCGAAATACGAGGCAATAATTGAATCCCTGGCGTCGTCCAGATCTCATCCCAACCCCCAAGAGGCTCTTGATCAGTTGGAGGAGGGAGCCATTGCCAGCAAAGCCGCAGAGCTGGCAAAGGCGTTCAGGACCGAGATTGAAGCGGAACTCCCGAACTACAAAACAGCTATCCAGTCAGACGCGGCCGACGAAGCTTACCGCGTAGGCACCGACGTCGGACTGGACGTTGTAACGGAGGCAGCAAAAATGGTGCCCGTCGTAGGCAGTGTGATAGCCTTTGCCAGTATCATCAAGTCCGGGGCGGAGGCGTCAGGCGCAGCAAGTGAACTCTGGTCGGTCCGAAACCAAAAGAATGCCTTCGAGGAAGCGCAAAGAAAAAGGACTGACGCTATTAGGGCCGCCATAGAAGGCCTGAAAGCGAGCCAGCAAAAGAAGACAAAGCTTCTAGACGCAGTGGCAGCGCTCAGCGACGTTCACGGGCTTCTCATTCGTCGTGCGTGACGTTTCTTGCTGACGTCAACTCGTTCCGAATGGAGCTCGGGGCTTCCTGTTCCAACCCAAGCTGCTTCGTGGCCCACAGCAAGAACCGCCCCTCGTACGCTTTGGCGTAACCGTCAAACGCCTGACGTGCCAGATCCGTTGGATTCTCGGCCAACGGCTCGAGACCGCATTCCGTCTCAAATTTCCGTCGCAGCGAAGTCGACCGCCACGCGCGATCAACCGCGATGCGCCAACCGACCTGCGATTCAGCGGGGGTGCCGAGACGTGGCATGACAAGCTCCGTTCACGTTTTGATCTAGTCTCAGACGGGCCCTATGTCAACCTGCGACAGGTAATCAGATTCGCGCTGGTTAAGGAATCATCTTAGCGAGAGTTCCCGGCTGACTCCGGCTGCCCGCCTGTGGCCGAAAAGCTTTCCGGGCAGGCTCGCTTGAGTGTCCACAACTTTGCGATCGCCTTCTCGAATTCTGTAGTGTATGCTCCGTCCCCGAACAGGGGGTGGGAATGCCGGGGAAGAAAATTCTGCTGTTGGAGCCGGGGTATAAGAACAAATACCCCCCGCTCGGCCTCATGAAAATTGCCCAGTATCACGGCCCCAACGGCAAGAAGGATCAGGTCAAATTCGCCAAGGGCATTGATCAAAGCCTTCGGCTCCAATCCTGGGACCGGATCTACATCACCACCCTCTTTTCGTTCGAATACCCCAAGATTGCCGAGACAATCGAATTCGCACTCGACCTCGTACAAGGACAATCCCAGCGAGTATTCGTTGGCGGAATTGCAGCCTCCCTCATGCATTCGCGCTTTCTGACCGAGACACGCTGGCGTGGCATTCGCTTCATCCGCGGCTTACTTGATCAGGCGCCCGCTCGTGCGTTGCAGCTGAACGAAGAAGACGGGGACTTTTATGCAGAAGACCGGTCGAGCACCCCAATCGAGGACCTGATCCCCGACTACAGCATCCTAGAGCAGATAGACTACAAATATCCAGTCCGCGACGCCTACTTCGCCTACGCCTCGCGCGGATGCATCCGCAAGTGTCATTTTTGCGGGGTACCCAAGTTGGAAGGCGCTCAGCGCGATGCGACGCCGCTTACCCAATTGGTGGAATCGGTCGATAAACTATACGGCCCTCGGCGTGACCTGCTATTGATGGACAACAACGTTGTCGCCTCATCCCGGTTCAAAGAAATTATTGCAGAGATACGAGACCTGGGATTCGAGCGTGGCGCGAAGCTGAGACGTCCCACCGAACGAGTCGCCTCGCAGAGACGGGTTGATTTCAATCAAGGCGTAGACGCGCGAATTCTCTGCAAAGACAAGATGTACCTTCGCGAGCTTTCCTCGATCTGCATCAGCCCGCTGAGGATCGCCTTCGACCATCTTGGTTTGAAAGCTCCCTACGAAACAGCAATCCGCTATGCCCACGAGTTCGGCATGAATGACCTGTCGAACTACATGCTGTACAACTTCCATGATTCTCCAGCGGACCTTTTTGAGCGGATGTATCTGAACGTGAAGCTCAACGAGGAGCTTGCTATCCGCATTTATTCATTCCCCATGCGCTATCAGCCGACCGATCTGCCTGATCGTTCTCACGTCGGCGACAAGTGGAATCGGTATTACCTACGCTCGGTGCAACTTGTATTGCAGGCCACACGCGGGGTCGTCTCTGGCGAACCCGATTTTTACAAGGCGGCCTTTGGCGGAAGCCACCAGGAGTTTGAAGACATTCTCTCTCGCCCGCACCACATGATTTTTAATCGTCAATGGTACGAACGCTACGAAGGACGAGGTGAGCTTGACGAGTGGCGCGCTTCCTTGACCCGCCTCTCGCCGAGTGAACGCGGGGAGTTGATCGCATTCCTGTCGCGCTACAATCCGTCTTTGTATCGCAATTCGATTGCTGACCTGCCAGCAAACTTGCGCGCCGCAGCTCAGTTTTATATTCCGATGGCGAGAGAGGAAGAGTTGGAAGTTCGCCGAGTGCAACAAAAGCGTCTCCTAGCGGAGAAGCAGACGAAGATCGGATTGTCTCCCGAGGAAATCGTCGAAGACGCCGGGCTTGAAGAGGAAGAGAGCTACGAGCCGACCGCTCTGAAGCGCAAGCGCCGTAGGCAGGAGGCAGCATAATGACGTCGGTCGTCCCCCGCAGAGAGACGGATGATTGGAGCCGCATAGCGACCCAAGACATCAAGATTGGAAAGGACATCATCGAACTCCTTTCCAGCGGAATGTACGTTTCTCCTGTAACGATCTACCGGGAGTACATTCAGAATGCTGCCGACGCTATCGATGCGGCTCGTGGACAAGCTTTGATCGGCCCCCGATCCCGTGGCGAGGTATCGATCTCGTTTGATCATGCTGCTCGGTCGATCGCAATCCGCGACAATGGCTGTGGTCTCAAGAAGCGAAGCGTTGTGTCGACGCTCCTTGCGATTGGCGCTTCCTCAAAGCGGGGCACGGGGGCTCGCGGATTCCGTGGCGTAGGACGCCTCTCAGGTCTAGCTTATTGCAAAGAACTCGAATTCAGAACAAAAGCTGCCGGGGAAGATGACGTCTCTATCGTGAGATGGAGCAGTCGAGCGATACGGGACTGCCTACGCGATGCGGCGTTTCACGGCAATCTTGAACAGGTCCTCGCCGATGCGGTGACGGTCAGGCATGAGAAAGCTCCGAAAGCCTCGGAGCACTTCTTCGAAGTTCGGCTAAACGACATCTCTCGTTTGCGCAACGATGTCTTGCTGAACGAGCGACTAATCGGCAACTATCTGTCAGAGGTAGCGCCACTTCCGTTCTCTCCAGATTTTTCCTTCGGCTCCGAGATCGACAAGGCGCTCTCACTTCATCGAACGAGTATTCCGCTGAACCTGACTGTGGCCGATGAGGTGATTGTCAGACCGTACCGCGACGAGATTGTTTTTCCTAGCACCTCGCAAGCGCTGCACGTCAAGGGCATCGAGTTCGTCGAATTTCCGGATGTGGATGGAAAGACGGGAGCGGTCGCCTGGATCGCCGATCACGAGTACATCAGAAGCATTCCACCCAGCTTGGGCGTCAGTGGGATCAGAGCCCGGAGCGGGGATCTCCAAGTCGGTGAGAACAACTTGTTCGAGGACGTTTTTAAGGAACGCCGCTTCAACGGCTGGAGCCTCGGCGAGATACACGTTTTAGATCAACGAATTGTCCCGAACGCTCGTCGCGACAATTTCGAGGTCAACCACCATTATTACAACCTGCTGGTTCAGCTCGGGCCGCTGGCCGCGAAGATCGCGCATCGATGCCGTACATCATCCGTCGCTCGGAACAACGGTGTGAGCGCGGAGAAGGCGATTCAGGCGATCGAGGACCGCTTAAAGCAGCGACAAAGGTTCGATCCCGCGGAATTGTCTCGATTGAAATCAACGCTCTTGCGTGCTGAGGCGCGCGTTAACAAGCTCGATGACGAAACTCAGTCGAAGCCTCTCCTGAAGAAAATTGATCGCTTGAAACGCAGGCTTGCTGACCTCACGCCGAAGCGTGGAGCATCGGCGGTGGCGCTTGATGAAGCGGCATCACTCATTGCAAAGATCGTCACCAATCGCGAGCAGGCAAGGAAACTACTGACCGCTCTGCAACGACTTTGCCAATGAGCCTTTTCACTTCTTCGCCGCAGCGCTCTTCTTCTGCGGCGATGAGTTGTCCACCACCTGCATGAGTCCTCGGACCCTGCGACTGATCTTGTCCAACTCAAATTTGAGCATCTGCTTGTCTTTTGCCGAGCGGAACTCATCATCGAGCTGCGCCTCAGCTAACCACTGTCGAAATTCATGGAGCTTTTTGACGTTGTAATTTCCGGCGCCTCTCATCCGCGCATCCGCCACGGCATCTTCGAACGAGTATGTGCCCGCAATGAATTTCTTCAGCGTATTGCCGCCCGCTTTCGTTATGAGTGGCAGCCGGTCGCGCAAATCCACTGCGCGCTCAATCTCTCCTGAATTGATTTTCTCTACGATGATCTGGTTGAAGTCGGGATATTTTGCGACCGCGTCCGCGAATTTCCGACCCTTGAGCAACTCATCGTAGTAGCTCCAGCGACTCGGGTTCTGATCGTTGTGGTCTCGCATGAACTGGTACACGCGGATCAGGTGCCGAATCTTATGCGCGCTAAGTCCGATCTCCTTTTCAAGATCAGCTTCTTCGATCCCATGAGTCTTGTGCCGTCTGTACAGGTAACCGGCTTGCTCAAAGGGCGCCCAGTCCTTCTTGCCAACGATATGGTATTCGCCGAGCAAGGCGAAGACATCCGCCTCAGAAATGTCACTGGGGAGGCGCCGTACACGGACAAGGCGCCATTTCTCCTGATCGTTTGGCGACTCGGAAAGCAACCTATATGCAGCGAGCCGACTGTTCCCCTCTAGAACAACATTTCCCTTTACCAGGAGCGGTTCGATTAGTCCGCCATTTGCCTTGATGGACGGCATCAAGACCTCTCGAACGTGCTCCGATTTGGCTAGGACATCGAAAATCTCCTGCTGAGTTGGTTCGCGGCCTTCGCTCCAGATGTGTGAGTAGATACGCGGATTTTCCGTGTAGAATCGGAGCTTGCGGTTGTCCACGCTATCGACGACCAGAGGCACTTCCTTTTGTCTAAGTGTTATTACGTCCGAGTGCTGGGTCATGTCGTCAAGAACTCAAGATTGATTGCAATATTTCGACGAACGAGAAATCGGCCTTTTCACCATATATTTCCCTATTGATGTCACCCTGCGTCAGTTGCGCGGCGAGGTGTTTCTGAGCAAGCAGGGCATCAATCCATTCGTCTACCGAATTGCGCATAAGCAGGGTGTAGACGAAGCAATCCCGCTTCTGTGATACGCGGTGAATCCGATCTTGCGCCTGCAGGTAGTCGTCGAGGCTGTACGTACGATCATAGAATATGACGTGATTGGCGACTGTTAGCGTCAAGCCTTCCTTGGCGGCTCCGGTCGTCGCGACCAGAACGCGGTCGCTCTCATTTTGAAGAAACCATTTCACCGTATCGTTGCGGCGGTCGATCGGCATCGAACCGTTGAGGCACAGAGCGCCGAAAGGCGAGAGCCTCTTAGTGAGCCAGGTCGAATTTTCGTTGAATACCGTGAAGACGATCGCCTTCTCTTCACGGCGTGTGATGTCCGTCAGGAGATCGTATAGCTGAGGAAATTTACCCGGCTCTGCGTTATATGCGTCGTCGACGAGCTTTGGATTGGATGCTACCTGAACAAGTCGCAAGAGGCGCTTTAGTATCGAGTCTTGATCGTCCTGAATGAGCTTGCCGTCGCGAAATACGATGGCACGCAATTCTTCTCGGACCTGCCGGTAGAGTTCGAGTTGGTTCGACTCCCACTCGCAATCTATCCGGACGAACTCCTTCGAGGGGAGCGATATCTTTCCACCTGCCTTCGTCTCGCGAACGGAAATGGCCGAAATCTTTTTTTGGACATCGGCCAGCACTTTTCCATAGCTGGCGAGCAAAACGTCGTTGCCGTGGAATTCTTTCGACAAGTCAGTTTGGCGCTTGAATTGATCATAGTCGGTTCCGAGTGTCGCACCCTGATCGAGAAAGAAGATCGGCGCCCATACGTCGTATGGCCTATTCGCCGCTGGCGTTCCCGTCATGATCACGCGCTTAGCAAACAAAGGGCCCAGTCGAAAAAAGCACTGCGTGAGATCCGCGCTTGGCGTCTTTATCTTCACCGCCTCATCTAAAAAGACGGCCACTCTCCTTGTCTTCAACCAAGCGCGTACGCGCTTTTCCTCCTTCTTGATTGCTTCGTAGTGAGCAAGCACCACGCGGCATGGCGTGGTGAACACATAGTAGTTCTGCGCAGACTTGTCGCTAAGCACAAACGGACGAATGCGTGTGTGCGTCTCAAATTCCCGCTGCCAGTTACCAACGAGTCCTTTCTTGGCAATGATCAGGACGACATCAACTTCTTGTTTCGACAGCCACTTGAGCGCGCAATCGAATGCGATCTTCGTCTTCCCAAGACCTTGCTCATGAAAAATGGCGGCAAAATCCCGTCCGCACACGAACTCCACAGCTTCCTCTTGATATGGAAAAGCGGAGTGCTTGGCGGTCAGCTCAGGCTCATGAGCCATTTTGAATGAATAGCTACCCACGCCAAATCTCGCACATTGATTTGTTAGGCCCAAGCAGCCACCCCATCACTTCAAATGGCACGGCCCCGCATCCAACCCGCGCCCTAGCTGCCCGGCACAGCCTATGGGCCGCTCCGGCCGACATCATCGGAACTGCAAGTAGAAGCTCGCCTGACGGCTCGTGAGACAGGTGGAGAAAGTACTCGTATAGCTGCTTGTCAGTGTGAACATTGTCGAGATCTCGGGATGTCTTAGCCTCGCCGATAACCACATGGCTCCCAACGTTCTCTCTTGCATAAAGGTCAGGGCAAACGGAACGCAAAATCGGCGGACATCCCTCTGAAACGTTACCATCGTTCGAATCTACAAACAGGAACCAGGACGCCGAACGTCGAAGACGAACCGCTGTCGCTAGGCGATTCACAAGTTCCCGATGAAGCGTCGACTCAGGCATCAACCTGTGCGCCCAAGAATTTGGCAAACTCTTTCAGCTCATCGAAACAGGTGAGCACGGACAGCGTCGCCGATCCGTCCTTATCCTCCTTCAAAGCCTGTATCTCTGGCCAGTTCAGTTGCCTCAGCTTTACACTGAGTGCGGCGGCGAGTTGCTCAAGAGAAGCATTCGAGATGATGGCGTTCGTGCTAGGTTGATCGAGAATCTTTAATGCCTCGCGCGCATTGTGCGCAAGAAATTGCTTCTTTGCTTCCGGGTTGGCGAGAATGCGAGGGAGTTGGCGCACTGTATTCTGCGGGCTCAGTTTTGATTCGTGAACCCATTTGGCAAAATCGTGCATGGTGTAACCGGCTCGAGCGAGAGCAGGCTTTATATTTTGTAATTCTGCGAACGAACTGAAGAGCGAGAAATCTGGAGGACTGCCCGACGCGGTTGCGAGCGGAATGTACGTATCATGCATATCCTTAAACGCATCGATGTACTGCTGAATCTCCGCTCGTCTTCCCGCTCCGCCGCAAAAATCGAGAATTTCCGAGATGGAGAGCTTTTGGTTGATGTACAGGTCGTGCAGGTATTTGGCCTTCGCGTAAGGGCGCCATGGTCTGGGCCCGACCAGATGAGACTGGAGGCGGATCGCATGCTCTCCTTTCTCCTCAACTTCTTCCCGAACGATTGCGGAAATCGTGGCCCAATTACCCGGCGCCTCCTCTTCAGCCAGTTCGCGGTAAATCGCTACGCGCGTATTGCCCTCGATGACCACATACCCGCCATTCTGGGCTCTTGTCACAATGATCGGGTTTATGATCCCCTTGTTGGCCCGAATAGAAGCCTTGAGGCTGGAGTAGGTGGTGGATGTCCCACGCTCCTCATCCTCGGGAGCCGCATGACCGAGTGCGAGGGTGATCCACTCCTGGCTAACGGAGCCTGCCAAAGGCTCCGTCGCGTGCGCGATGCGTGGGTTGCGTTGGTCTAGTAAAATTTGGTCAACGGCAATTTGTTGGACTTGCATGCGCCCCCCTTTATTGCACTGCACCCTGGCATGGCTTCCCCATGCGCTTATACGACGTAGCTGGATAATTTGCGATTCCCGGTTGAGCGTGCTGTGTGCATACGTGTGCATACCCCGTCCCACTGGCGCAGGTAGGCGCGGGTGCTTGCTGAGCCCACGACAGAAAGTAGCCTCGCGACGCTCCGACCCGCGAGGGATTGATAATTTGCCAGCCGCAGATCGCGACGCTTTGATTGCGGCATGCCCGCTCTCACCCGCCGCCGCAGCACGGACGATCCGGACCGCGAGACGTGGCAGGTCTACTTCGGCGACGTCCGGGTCGGTTTCATCGGGCGCCGCGCCGGAGTCCCTAATGCTGCCCCACAATGGGGCTGGTCGTGCGGCTTCTATCCCGGCATTGAGCCCGGTGAGCACCGCAGCGGCATTGCCGAGACGTTCGAAGAAGCCCGCGCCGGTTTCCAAGCCGCTTGGCGGGAGCTGGCAGCCACGCGTACGGAGGCCGACTTCGAGGCTTGGCGGCGCCAGCGCGACTGGACCGCATGGAAAGATCGGATGCACGATCTGGCGCTTCCGCTGCCGACGCAGCGACCGGAGGGGATTGCCCGCTGCTTCTGCGGCGAGGTAATCACGAATCCCACCTTGCACGATCACGTCCGAACCGCCCATCACCTGACGGCCGCATGAAGCTCACCACCGAACGTCCCTTCGCCAACCCGGAAGCGGCAGCACGCAAGCTCATCGAACTCGCGGCCGCCATTGAGCCGGTTCAAGACGGCCGCATCCATATCGAAAAGATCAACGCGCCGTTCCTGTTCACGCTCAAGGCTAGCGGACCTGAGTTCGGCGCGGGCCTCAAGTATGCCATCGAGCAGGGCTGGCTCGAATTGCACGAGAGCGGCACCTATGTCCGGCTGCTGACGCCGGGCGCAGACCTGCTCAAGCAAGACTAGGACGAGCCGCAGCGTGAAACAGGCTGATATCGTAAAGGGTGGCTTCTACATTGGCGGGAAGTCGCAGCGCATTCGAGAGGTGACTGCGGCGACCGACTGGTCCGTTGCCTGGCGTGATACCGATCCGGAGACCTTGAACTACTACTGGCTCGCGCAAGAAAAAGGCGACTGCGAACGCAAGACCTTTGCCAGCTGGGCCAAGCGCAAGGTCGAGTCCGAGGAGCTTCAGGCGAGGCTGGCACTGCCCAAGGAGGAACGGCACCGCTTGAGCACCGACTGGGACTGGAGGAAGCGCTGATATCCCCAACCCGTGATGCAACGGGCTTTGTTCCCACAGCGACTCAGTCCAAGATCGCGTCGCTCACAACCTGATGGGGGCTCCACCGCTTCTTTGAAAGAAGTTCATGAACCCCTCTAATTGGATGACCATCGTCATCCGCGTCAATGTTGCGGCCTGCCTGTTCGGCATCGCCGCGATCATCAAGGCGCTGATTTAACGAAATGAGAGCGGAGGCCGGAAACGAGCCTCCGCTCTCTCGTTCCCGGATTGACATGCCGAAGAAGCCCAAGCCGATCGCGACTGTCCCTTTCGACGCTCTGATCAAGGGCCACGAGGGCATCATCGAGGATAGGGACAGACTGGGCCCAGGAGACCCAACCGTGTCGCTGATACGGGCCCTCCACAAAGAGCAAAAGCCGGACGTTATTCTCGCTATCGATTCCCGTCTCCGCGCGCTCGCCAAGCTCATCAGCGAGGGCCAAGGGAAGCCCTGGACGTTCGCCATGACGGAAGAAGGCGGCCACATGGTCAACGAAGCGCTTTTCAGGGCGGCCGCACGCGCGCCGCTGTTCACGGCCAAAACGGTTGGCGAGGTCGCGTTCAACCCCGATGAGTTCATGAAGATCGCGCTTGAGGAAAGCGAGACGGACGGGGAGGCCTAGACCTATCGCGGTTTTGCGGGATAGGTCTCCAGCAGCTCTTCGAAGCTCATGGTATTCGACTCAAGGCATTGGCCGAGGAGCGCCGAGGTCAGCGCTCGACACATGGGTAAGCTGGCCGATCCGAGGGCCTTGAACTGTTTCACCTCGGCGAAGGCGCGGAGAACGTCGCCGAGATCGTGGCCCTGCATGGCAAGATCGATCGCCGTCTCCAGCATCAGCAGGACGCGCTGATCGTCCTTCATCTCGCGCCATTCCGAATTGGCTGCGCCGATAGCGTCTCCCCATCCGCGCCCGTCGACCCCCCGCCGATCCGCTCCCTTCGCTAGAACGCGCACCTCTTTGGTATCGCGGTTGACCCAAACAATGGCGTTCTGAGCATCGATCATCGTCCGTCCTTACAGCAGCGAAAGCTGGATATCGACACGGTGGCCGTGGCGATCGAGGAAGTCCTCCAGCGACGGTGGCACTTCGCCGCGTTCGGCGCAACGCTGGCGCAGCTCGATGGCGATCTCGGGCGATGCATCCCGCGACCAGCCCTCGCTGGTGTTGAAACTGACAACCCGGATCGGGTCGTGATACTGCCCCTCCATCAGGTGCCGCAGCAGGGTATCGCGGTCGGTGTCCTCCTCGCTCGTCTCGGGCCATGCGCGGCCGAGGCGCTGCCCGAAGTCGTCGAGCACCAGGTAAATGTCCTGATCCGATCCCGGAACAATCGAGGGAGAGATGCGCATAACGAGGGCCTCCGCGAAGGGCTGGAGCCCAATCCAAGCCGCCGCGCGGGTCGCCGTCAAGGACTCCACAATCCGCCGCCGTTCCCTATATCACCGCCATGCGCAGCACGTTCGAGTTTGCCCTGGCGGTCAAGGCGGCCGAGGTTCCTTCTGGTCCCGACTGGCTTCATGAAATCAAACACGACGGCTACCGGATGATGGTGATCCGGGAGGGCAAGGTCGTGCGCGTCAGGAGCAAGACCGGGCTCGATTGGACGAAGCGCTTTCCCTGGATCGTCGAGACCGCGCTGAAGCTGCGCCAGGATCGGTTCGTGATCGATGGCGAGGCGGTGGTCCTGGGCGTCGACGGGATATCCGACTTCGATGCGCTGCAGTCCGGCAAGTATAACGACGAGGTCCAGCTCTACGCCTTCGACATGCTCGCGGGCGAAGGCGACGACTATCGCAAGCTGCCGCTGTTCCTACGCAAGCAGAACCTCGCGCAGCTTCTGGTGCGTCGCCCCGAGGGCATCCACGCCGCGCCGTTCGAGCAAGGTGAGATCGGGCCCGAGCTTTTTCGCGCCGCTTGCAAGATGGGGCTGGAGGGCCTTGTATCAAAGCATCGCGAGCGCGCCTATCGGGGCGGCCGGTGCGATCATTGGCGCAAGATCAAGAATACGGCGCACCCCGGCTATGGCCGCATCCAGGCCGCGCACGAGGCACGCGGCAAAAAAATACTTGAAAAGGCCTGAAAAAAGCATTTCCCGACACTGGGCCGACACTAGCGGCGTCTGCTATTGAGTTCATTGACCTTTTCCCCCTGTGGCGTATCCCACAAGGGGAAAAGGGAAGAGATCACGTTGACGCTTAGCCTCATAGCTAGATGATTCCGTTTGCTGGCGCTGACGCGCAGAGAAGCGCCCACGCGCCGTCGCGCGAAATATGGATACCCATTTCATTGACCGATCGCCTCGATCGCCCGATATTCGGCGTATCGAAACTGCTCCCGCGATGCCGAAAGCCGCAGCATGAGAACGAATGACCAGCGATTTCTGAGCGACATGCCCGCGCGCATGACGCGTCGCTGCTTCTCTGCGGCGACCGGTCGCTGTTGTTGCTGCTGACCTTCGCTTCAGCACACCCTTATCGCAAAATTCCAGAGACAGGAGCGCCGACATTCTCGGCGAACGAGCAGTCATGACCAAAGCCTACATCATCGAAGTCCACGATCGCACCGCCGGCATCGTCGCACGCGACGAACGCGGCTTCCGCTTCTTCTCTTCCGAGCGGCTGTTCGACAGCCTCGAAGGTCGCCAGTTTCGTTCGGCCCGCGACGCCGAGCGCGCCGCACGCGCCGTATTCACCGAGCGGCGCCACCTCCGCAATCAATCGCTGTTCGTCTGAAGCGTCGGCGATAGGGAACCATCTGCCATGATCACACGACGATACATCCTGACGTCCGCGTTGATGCTTGCGACCGCGCTAGCCGCTCCCGCACGCGCCGAAGACAAGCCGACCGAAATCCGCATCGGCACCCAGAAGGGCGGCTTCTTTCCGGCGATTCGCCAGCGTCATACGGTCGAGGACGCCTTCAAACCGCTCGGTATCGAGATCAAATGGGTCGACTTCCAGTTCGGTCCGCCTCTGCTGGAAGCGATCAATGTCGGCAGCGTCGATTTCGGCTTTGTCGGCGACACCCCGCCGATCTTCGCGCAGGCCGGCGGCGCCAAGATCCGCTACGTCGCTGCGGTGACGTCTGAGGGCACTTCGCAGGCGATTATCGTGCCGAAGGATTCGCCGATCCATTCGGTCTCCGACCTCAGGGGGAAGCGCGTCGCTTTCGGCAAGGGATCCAGCGCGCACAATCTGCTGGTTGCGGCGCTCGAGAAGGCCGGCCTCACTTGGAGCGACATCACGCCGGCGCCGCTCGCGCCAGCCGATGCGACAGTGGCCTTCGTCAAGGGCGCGGTCGATGCCTGGTCGATCTGGGACCCGTATTTCGCCCTTGCCGAGCAGAAGGAGAACGCGCGCGTGATTGCGCTCGACAGGGACATCGGCAAGCCGAATGCCTTCTATATCGCCGGCTCCGACTTCGTTGAAAAATATCCGTCGCTGGTCGGAAAACTCAATGCGACGTTTGCAGCCGAAGGGGCCTGGGCCGAAAGCCACCACGAGGAGGTCGCGAAAGCGCAGACGGAAGCCACCGGCGTCGACATCGAGGCCGTCAGGCGCTTCGTCGGCCGCTCCAATTATCGCGTGGTGCCGCTCGATGCTGAGGTCGTGCGGAGCCAGCAGGCGATTGCCGACCGTTTTGCAAAGCTCAGTCTGATCCCGAAGTCGATCGACGTCTCCAGCATCGTCTGGAAATGGCATCCGGGTTCCTGAACCCCGAACGCTTCCATCAACTCCGGCGACGCGCCCTGGTGCGCGCCGCCTTCTTGGCGGCGGCGGAACGCGCCTTCGCGCCCTTGGTGCGGCTCGCCTTGCGCGCGGCTGCCGAACGCGACGTTGCGCTGCGCCGGCTCGCCGCGCGCTTGGCCTGCTTCGAGAGCGAGCGGGTTGAAGCGGTCGAACGCGGCTCTTTCTTCAGCACATTCTCGACGGCGCGGGAGACGCGCGGCCGTCGCTTCGGATGCCGTTTGCCTTGGCCGGCCTCATAGGCATATTCGGCGCTGCGGCGCGTCGCTTTCTTCGCGCGCCCTTTACGGGGCGGGGGCAGATCGACACCGGCGCGTCGCGCCTCCGAAAGGCCGATGGCGATGGCCTGGCGCGTCGAACGCGCGCCATGCTTGCCCTTGCGGATCTTGTCGATCTCGTCCTTCACGAATTCGCCGGCCTGCGTGCTCGGCGATTTGCCTTCGCGTTTATCCTGCCTGGCTTTGCGAATGATCTGTTGTCTTGGCATAGGTCAAGTTCCCTTCGGCATTGACGAGGGGTTCCTGACCGCAACGCGCAGAACGGCAGATTGATCCTCTCTAGCCCTTCAACGCCGCCAGCAGCTCGTCGGGGCGCTCCGCCATGATCATGTGGCCCGCGCCCGGCACCACGACGGTCTTCGCATGCGCCATTGCGGCAGCCAGCGCCTTGCCGGCTTTCGCGGGCGTCATCATGTCCCGCTCGCCGAGGATGAGCGTGGTCGGCACCTTCACGGTCGCGGCAGCCGCGAGCGCGTTCGTGTAGGAGTTGCAGGCGGACAAATCCTTGAACAGCACGCCCGGCTCGCAGTGTTTCAACACGGCCTGCGCGCCACCATGCATCCACAGGCCCGGCGCGAGGCTGCCGCCGAGCTCGGCCTTGAAGCCGAGGCCCCAGATCGAGACCATGTCGATGGCGTCCTGGTCGTTGGCCTCTGCGGCCTTCAACAGATCAGGCCCGACCGTCATGGTTGCGGCCGTGCCGATCAGGCTCAGCGCCGAGACCTTGTCGGTGTGGCGCGCCGCGGTCTCCAGCGCGATCAGAGATCCCATCGAATGGCCGATCAGGTGCGCTTTCGCTGCGCCGGCCGCGCCGAGCAGGGCGGCGGTCCAGTCGGCCATTTCGGCAATGCTGTTGAGCGAAGGGCCCGCCGAGCGGCCGTGGCCGGGCAGGTCGGGGGCCAGCACGGAATAGCCGTGATGGGCGAACCACCGCGTATGTAGGGCCCAGGCCGAGTGATCAAAACCCGCGCCGTGGATGAACAGCACGGCCGGCAGCGACGTGTCGAATTCGCGGCCGCCGGTTGCGACAAACACCTCGGCGCCGTTGACGGAGAGCTTCATGGCTTTCAGACCTTTTGCGAGATGCGCAGCGCTTGGGCGAGATCGTCGATGATGTCGGAGGCTGTTTCGATGCCGACCGACAGCCGCACCAGCTCTTCCCCGATGCCGGCTGCCTTGAGCTGCTCGGCATCCATCTGCTGATGCGTGGTGCTCGCGGGATGGATGACCAGCGTCTTGGCATCGCCGACATTGGCGAGGTGGCTGATCATGCGCAGCGCCTCGATGAACTTGCGCCCAGCGGCGCGGCCCCCCTTGATGCCGAAGGAGACAATCGAGCCGGCCCCGCGCGGCAACAGCTGCCTTGCGAGCTGATGGTCCGGGTGGGTTTCCAGCGAAGGATGCAGCACCCAGTCGACGGCCTTGTTGGCCTTCAGGGCGTCCAGCACGGCGTGCGTGTTCTGCATGTGGCGGTCCATGCGAACGGGCAGCGTTTCGACGCCCTGCAAGAGTTGGAACGCGTTGGTCGGCGACATGCAGGCACCGAAATCGCGCAGGCCTTCCGTGCGCGCGCGCATGATGAACGCGGCGGTGCCGAACTGTTCGTCGAAGACCATGCCGTGATAGCCGGCATAGGGCTCGGTGAGCACGGCGAACTTGCCCGACCCGCGCCAGTCGAAGCGGCCGCCATCGACGAGCGCGCCGCCGATCGCGATGCCGTGGCCGCCGATCCACTTGGTCGCCGAATGCATGACGATGTCGGCGCCGAGTTCGATCGGCCGGCTGAGATAGGGCGTGGCAAAGGTGTTGTCGATCAGGAGCGGAATCTTCGCCTCATGCGCGATATCGGCGACCACGGGGATATCGAGCACCTCCAGCCCCGGATTGCCGATGGTCTCGCCGATCACCAGCCTGGTGTTCGGCCTGATCGCGGCACGGAACGCATCATGGTCGCGCGGCTTCACGAATGTCGTGGTGATGCCGAAACGCGGCAGCGTGTGTGCGAGCAGGTTGATGGTGCCGCCATAGAGCGAGCTCGACGCCACGATGTGGTCGCCGGCACTGAGCAGTGTGGCGATGGCAAGATGCATCGCCGCCTGGCCGCTGGCGGTGCAGATCGCACCGACGCCCCCCTCGAGCGCAGCAAGCCGCTCTTCCAACACGCCCGTGGTCGGATTCGAGATCCGCGTGTAGATGTGGCCGGCGCGCTCCAGGTTGAACAGCGCCGCTGCGTGGTCCGTATCCTGGAAAACGTAGGACGTAGTCTGATAGATCGGCACCGCACGGGCGCCGGTCGCAGGATCCGGATGCTGGCCCGCATGCAGGCTCAGGGTTTCGAAGGCAGGCGGCTTGGGTGCGGGCATGCTTGGCCTCGTTCATCCTTTGGTAAGACCTGAACGGGTTTGCCACGGATCGCGGTCGCGCGTCAGCCATTGACAGACCCGTTTTCGGTCTCCCTGCCGAAAAATTTAGCTCGGCCAGTGCCGTGCAGCTGGGTCCTTAACGAATTTACTTCATTTTGCCGCTTCCAACCGCATGAATGGTCCTCGTCCGGATTGCGGCGGGCCGCTCAACAAAATGGAAGAGGCAGAATGCCGCTTTTCAAGGACCTGTTTTCGCTCCGCTCGATCGGAGCCAAGCTTGCGATCATGGCCGTCGTCGGCGCGATCTGCATGGCGCTCGTCGCTTCCACGATCCTCTGGATCGCACGCAATCAACTCGTCACGGAGCGCACCGAGAAGGCGCATGCCATCGTCGATGCCGTGTGGAATCTCGCGGACGGCTATTACAAGGCCTACAAGTCCGGCCAGATGACGGAAGAGGAGGCCAAGAAGCGCTTCCTCGAGGCGAACAACTACGTCTGGTACGAAAACCATACCAATTTCGCCTACATCTATGACTACGAGACCGGGCTGTGCGTCTCCAACCCCGGCATTCCGAATTTCGTCGGCAAGGACATGCGTCCCAACAAGGACGCCAACGGCAATCTCTTTGCCGTCGCGCTGATGGACATTGCGAAGAAGGGGGAGGGGACCCTGAATTACGCCTTCCGCCGCAACGGCAACGATCCAACCCCGCTCGCCAAGGTCGCCTTTACGCGCGGCTTCGCACCGTGGAATCTGATGATCGCGACGGCCGAATACATGTCGGAGGTCGACAACTCGTTCTGGTCCATGGTGCAGACGGCCTCGGCGGTCATCGCCGTGCTGATGCTGATCTCGATCGCGATCGCCTGGGGCGTTGGACGCAGCGTGGTGAAGCCGCTCACGAGTCTGAGGGAGCGCATGGCATCGCTCAGCGCCGGCCAGCTCGACGCGCCCGTGGCGCATGCGGATCGCCGCGACGAGATCGGCGAAATGGCGCGCACCGTCGAGGTGTTTCGCGATGCGATGCGCGAGACCAATCGTCTGCGCGAGGAGCAGGCTGCCACTGAGCAGCGCCAGGCTGAGTCGCGCAAGGTCGACATGTACCGTCTCGCGGACCAGTTCGAACGCGAGGTCGGCGAGATCATCGAGCTCGTCTCGGTCGCGGCGGGGCAGCTCGAACAGTCGTCGACGACCCTGTCGAAGTCTGCCTCGACCGTCGAGCAGGTCAGCAATCGCGCTTCCAGCGCCGCGGGCGAAGCGTCCGCCAACGTGCATTCGGTGGCGGCGGCAAGCGAGGAACTCGCGTCGTCGATCGGCGAGATCAGTCGTCAGGTCGAGGCCTCCGCGCGCATCGCCGGCGAAGCCGTGACGCAGGCACAGAAGACCGACACTCGCATCAGCGAATTGTCGAAGGCGGCGAGCCGGATCGGCGACGTCGTCGATCTCATCCAGACCATTGCCGGACAGACCAATCTCCTGGCGCTGAACGCGACCATTGAAGCGGCCCGCGCCGGCGACGCCGGCAGGGGGTTTGCGGTAGTGGCCTCGGAAGTAAAGTCGCTTGCGGAGCAGACCGCGAAGGCGACCGATGAGATCAGCCAGCAGATCGCGGACATCCAGTCAGCGACCCAGGATTCGGTCGCGGCAATCAAGGAGATCGGCGCGACGATCGCACGCATCTCGGAGATTTCGGCAGCTATCACGAGCTCGGTCGAGCAGCAGGGTTCGGCCACTCAGGAGATATCCCGGAACGTGCAGCGCGCCGCCGCAGGCACCTCTCAGGTCGAAACCAGCATCGCGGACGTTCAGCGCGACGCGGCCGAGGCGGGCGGAGCCTCGGCGCAGGTGCAGTCGGCCGCGCAGTCGCTGGCGAATGAGAGCGATCGGCTCAAGCGCGGCGTGGCGGGCTTCATGAACTCGATCCGGGTGGCGTAACAGCCAGTTTCGTTCGGTTGTTGGCGAGGCGGGTACGGAGGCGCCTCGCGCTGACCTGCGCCCCGGAACGCTGGGATGGCTCACGGCGAGATGATGCGGTCGCGCATCGCGATCATCACGGCCTGCGTGCGGGTCGCCGCGCCGAGCTTTTCGCAGCAGCTCTTGATGTGGGCCTTCACCGTGCGTCCCGTGATGTTCAGGGTATCGGCGATCTCGTCGGTGGATCGGCCGAGCGCCGCCTGCGTCAGCACCTCGCGCTCGCGCAGTGACAGCGCGAGCTGCGGCACATCGGGCCGGCCGCGCAGCCGCAGTGCCCGGTCGAACGCGTAAAGCGCCATGAGATGGAGCGCTGGCAGCTCGCGTTCCGGCAGTTCGATCGCGGCGCCGCCGAAATAGACCTGTCCCATGCGGCCCGTGGGCGAGGCGACCGGGATCATGAAACCATCAACCATTCCGAAGTCGCGGGCGCGCCGCACCAGCTCGGCGGCGCGCGGCTCGCGCTCCGGATCGTAAGGCGCTTCCCTGAACCAGCGGAACGGCCTGACGGTCATCCTGCAATAGCGCAGCGCCGGATCGTCCCACACATATTGTCCTTCCGAATACATATCCAGGAAGCCAGCGGGCAGCCGTTCGGCGAGCACGGCCTCGCGCGCAGGCGATGTCGACAGCGGGGCGACGTAGGCGCAGCAGAAATAGTCGAACCCATGCTGACCGAGCACGCGGGCCATTGCGTCGACGACGCCGGCAGTGTCGGTAAGCGTCCCGACCTTCTCGACGAACTCGAATGCGCGACTGCGGATCACGTCCATCCAGCGTCCCCCGAGCGGCTTTGACGGACCGGCGCTGTGCGGCCAAGCCCACGCACCGAGTGTAGGACGCCGATTCAGCGCTCGCAACCAGCGAAGGGCTGACTTCACGTCCGCGAGTCCTCGCAGGCTGGTGACTTGCGTTTCGGTCCCGAATTGCCGATGAGATTCATCGCGCTCGAAAAAATCAGACAAAGGGACAAGCCGAATGACTGCCGAAACCACCATGACTGACGACGTAATCGGGTTGACCAGGGTCGCTCCGGTCTCGCGCCGCGCCTTCATGAGCGCGACGGCCGCGGTCGCCGCCGGTTACACGCTTGCTGCGGGACCCGTCCGGGCTGAAGTCATCACCACCGACACGACCGGCCTTCAGGCCGGGGACGCCACGATCAAGGTCGGTGAGGGCGAAATGCCCGGCTACTATGCACGCCCGGCCGGCGTCAGCCGCCCGCCGGTGGTCCTCGTGGCGATGGAGATTTTTGGCCTGCACGAATACATCAAGGATGTGACGCGGCGCCTTGCCAAGCTTGGCGCCTTTGCGGTCGCGCCCAACTATTACTTCAACAAGGGGAAAGACCTGACGGCGATCACCGACGTCAAGGAGCTCTTGCCGATCGTCAACGCAAAGCCGGATGCCGAACTTCTTGCCGATCTCGACGCCACCGTCGCCTGGGCTGCGTCGCAGGGCGGCGACACCAACAGGCTCGGCATGATCGGATTCTGCCGCGGCGGGCGCAACGTCTGGGAATATGCCGCGCATAGCGATGCTCTGAAGGCCGCCGTCGCCTTCTACGGCTCGATCGTCGACCCCGCCAATCCGGTCTGGCCGAAGAGCCCGCTTCAGCTCGCACCCGAGATGAAGGCGCCCGTGCTTGGCCTTTATGGCGAAGCCGATACCGGCATTTCGGTCGCGCAGGTGGAGCAGATGAAGGCCGCGCTCGCGCAGAACAAGAAGACGGCGGAGTTCAAGATCTACAAGGACGCGCCGCACGGCTTCCACGCCGACTACCGCAGCAGCTATCGCAAGGAGGCTGCGGAAGACGCCTGGAGCCAGACACAAGCCTGGTTCAGGAAATACGGCGTGCTGAGCTGACGGCTGCGCGCGTAGCGTTCGGGCGGCGCGATGCGCCGCCCGTCGAGCTTGCCTACTCGCTCACCCCCGATCGACCGTCTCCCGGACCGGACATGCCAAGCCGCTGCGCGATCGTGACGAGTCGAGCGACCGACTGAGCCTTCAATTTTTCCATGATCACTTGCCGATGCGCCTTGATCGTTCGTTCCGCGCAGCCAAGTTCGCGCGCGGCATGCTTGTTTGTCTTGCCCTGAACAATGATGGCAAAGACCTGCCGCTGGCGCGGCGTCAGCGTCGACAGTTGAGCCCGGAGCGCTTCCAGTTCGCCCGTCAGCGCACGCTCCGTCGCGTGCCGGGTCATCGCCGCTTCAATGGCCGTCAGCAACTCATTGGAGCTTACTGGCTTGGTGAGGAAGTTGTCCGCTCCAGCCTTGATCGCTTTCACGGTGATGCTGATGTCCGGGTAGCCGGTCAGAAACACGATGGGCAGCGTCGAGCCGAGTTCGGTCAAGCGCCTTTGAAGCTCCGGACCGTTCAAGTCAGGCATCCGGACATCCAGAAGAATGCAGCCACCGGTGTCTTGGTCTGGCGGCTGGTCCAGCAATTGCTGAGCCGATGCATAAGTGACGACCCGGTAGCCGGTCTTTTCTAATAGTCGCTGGATAGCTGTTCGGAATGACGCGTCGTCATCCACGACATGGACAATGCCGCGCATGTTTCTCCTGGAACGAAAAGTAGCTGTGCTTGCCTGTTATTCTTGATTGTCCGTACAGCGCCTTCACGCCCGGCCAAGTCTTGCCTTCTCAAGTCTCCTTCGCCTTCTATCGATTTCGGCTTGTCGAACGCCAATTAAACTTATGAAAGCTGACGTGTGATCGTCTCATCGCGAATGCCTGCCATGTGCGCGATCAAGTTGAGCGGTTTTCAATTACCGATAAGTGGCAGAGCGAGGGGAGGCATCGGTTGGATCGCGGTCACGCGGTCGATATCGCGCCGGTTTTTCTGTCCGCAAATTAACGAGGCTTCAGCGTCCAATCCGGATAGAAGGCGAGCGGCGGGGCTTCCTTAAAAGCCAAGACGACAATTGTGAAGTTTGACGAACAGGAGCGTGGTGCGCTGAAGCGAGCCGGCTTTTCCGTCGCGGACGACCACGAAGCGGCCTACCTCGAAGCCCTCGTCGCGATCGGTGCACACGACGATGAGACCTTGTGGCTGACGATCACCTTGCAGAACTCTACGCGGGTGGTGTGCGCCTTGCCGCGGAATGAGACGATCGTCGCCATCGATGAGAATGGCTGACGCCTGTTTGCGAAACCGGTCGGCCGGAACGGCCTAGCGGCGCGCGGCGATCGCCGTCAATTCCAGCTTCACGCCCGGGCCGAGATCCGCAACGCCGACCGCGGCACGCGCCGGCAGATGTTCCGCCGTGAAATAGCGCTTCCACACCTGGTTGAGCGCCGCCTTGTCGGCGAGATCGGTCATGTAGATCGTCACCTGCAGTACGCAGGAGAGATCGGAGCCGGCCCCTTCGAGCAGAGTCTTCAACTGGCGAAACACGTCGTCGGCCTGGCCCGCCATGTCGAGCCCGGCATCCTCGGGAACGACGCCGCCGAGATAGAGCACGCCATTATGCTCGACGATCTCGTGGAGCAGTCCTTCATAGGGCAGGGAACGCTTGATCAAGATGGCATCCGTGAGGGGCAGGACGAGACCTCGGGGAATGGGCAAAGCTGGTGCTGCCGGACAGGATTGAACTGTCGACCTCTCCCTTACCAAGGGAGTGCTCTACCACTGAGCTACGGCAGCAAATGCTGGCAAAGAATCGGGCCGCGACATGGGCCCACCAAGCGGGGCGATGTCTGCCACAAGCCCCCCTTCTGTGCAAGCGCGCTTGCCCCGCGAAATCGATAAATCGGCCCGGTCGCGCACCCAAAGCGCCCAATTTGACCCGAAATGCCCCGCTTTGGGGCGATTTGGTTCCGGATGAAATCCCCAGCCAACTGGGCAGTTGGCCGCAACCCTGAATTCGACCAATTCTGGCGGCTTCGTTGCATTGGTCGGCCACCGCCCCTTGAGCTGTCCTCAATCGATGGCATCCTGCCGTCGATCATGATGATGGGCCCGAAATGACCGAAGACAGCGACAAGACGCAATCAGGGGAGACCCGGCAGGACCGGCTGAAATCGGCGCTGCGCGAGAACCTCAAGCGGCGCAAAGTGCAGGCGCGCGAGCGCGCCGGGGCAGCCGGTCCCTCGCGGGAGGATGAACCGACCTCGGACGAGGAGATCGCCGGAAAGGCCGGCGGCTAGATTTTTGGAATGAGTGAGAGCGGTGATGGCGCAGGATCGACCGGAACGAGCCGAGAGGGACACGCTGATCTCGCACTTCTCCCGCCCCGAGCAGACTTTTCCGACGCTGACGCCGGCCGAGATCGAGCGCCTGCGTCATTTCGGTGAGATCAGGCATTACAAGAGCGGCGAGCTGCTGTTCGAGACCGGCAAGCGCGGACCGGGCATGTTTGTCGTGCTGTCGGGCCATGTCGCCGTCACCCAGCGCGACGGACTTGGTCACGTCACGCCGGTGATCGATCAGGGGCCCGGCCAGTTTCTGGCCGAGCTCGGCCAGCTCTCCGGGCGGCCCGCACTGGTCGATGGCCATGCCGACGGCGATATCGAGACGCTCCTGGTTCCGCCGGACCGGCTGCGCGCGCTGCTGGTGGCCGAAGCTGATCTCGGTGAGCGCATCATGCGCGCGCTGATCCTGCGCCGGGTCAGCCTGATCCAGGACGGGGTCGGCGGCCCCGTGCTGATCGGACCATCGCATTCGGCGGGCGTGGTGCGCCTGCAGGGCTTTCTCACCCGCAACGGCCAGCCGCACCACCTGCTCGATCCTGACAGCGAGCACGATGCGGCCGAGCTGATCGCGCGCTACTCGCCCAAGCCCGAGGACTGGCCGCTGGTCGTCACTGCCGACGGCACCGTGCTGCGCAATCCGACGGAGATGGAGCTTGGACACGCGATCGGCATGATCGGCGGTCCGCGCGGTGAAAAGATCTATGACGTCGCGATCGTCGGCTGCGGGCCGGCCGGACTTGCGACCGCAGTCTATGCGGCTTCCGAAGGCCTCTCGGTCGCCGTGCTGGACACCCGCGCTTTCGGCGGCCAGGCCGGCGCCAGCGCGCGCATCGAGAATTATCTGGGCTTTCCGACCGGCATTTCCGGCCAGGCGCTGGCGGGCCGCGCCTTTACGCAGGCGCAGAAGTTCGGTGCCGACATCATGATCCCGATGTCGGCGAAGTCGCTGGATTGTTCACGCAGTGCCGGCACGTTCGCACTGACGCTCGACTGCGGCGACAGCTTGCGCTCGCGCGCGGTGGTGGTCGCGAGCGGCGCACGCTATCGCCGGCCGGAAATCGAGAACCTGGATAAATTCGAGGGCCGCGGCGTCTGGTACTGGGCCTCGCCGGTCGAGGCGCGACTCTGTTCGGGCGAAGAGGTGGCGCTCGTCGGCGCCGGCAATTCGGCGGGGCAGGCCGCCGTGTTCCTGTCGGGCCACGCGAAGAAAGTGCTGATGATCATCCGCGGCGGCGGCCTCGGGGCCAGCATGTCGCGCTATCTCATCGAGCGCATCGAGGCGACGCCGAACATCGAACTCTTGTTCAACACCGAGGTCGTCGCGCTCGAGGGCGACGAGGCCGCGTTGCTGCGGCGGATCCGGTGGAAGAGCCGGCTGTCCACCGACGAGGACTCTGCCGATGTCCGCAACCTCTTCCTGTTCGTCGGCGCCGATCCCGCCACCAGCTGGCTCGACGGCTGCGGCGTGACGCTCGATCGCGGCGGCTTCGTCGTCACCGGTGCACAATCCGAGCAGAACCAGGGCCGGCTGGTTTCCCCGCTCGAAACCTCTGTTCCCGGCGTCTATGCCGTCGGCGATGTGCGCTCCGGGTCGGTCAAGCGCGTCGGCGGCGCCATCGGTGAAGGCGCGCAGGTCGTGGCCTCCCTGCACGGTTTCCTCGGCGATGCCGCGAAACCGGCGCTTTGATCTGTCCTATGGTGCGCACTCCATCGCCTCATCTTGAGGAGCGCGCCCTTGCGCGCCTCCTCGCCGTGAGGGTTTAATGACGAACAAACTTCAAAAACGGGAGGATCAGGATGCCTGCTGATATTGTCGTGCTCTACAAGACGCCCACGGACGCTGCGGCCTTCGACAAATATTACTTCGAGACGCACGTGCCCCTCGCAAAGAAACTTCCCGGACTGAAGAAGTACACGGTCAGCAAAGGCGCGGTTGGGACGCCTGCCGGCCCTGCGCCCTATCACCTCATCGCGACGCTGACCTTCGATAGCGCCGCTGACATCCAGGCTGCTTTCAAGAGCGCCGAAGGCAAGGCCACTGCCGCCGACGTGCCAAAATTCGCCAGTGGTGGCGTCGAGATGCTGATCCACGAATTCAAGGAAGTGTGAGGGCGCGTATCGGTCGGCATCGCTGATCGATGCTTCCCACTTGATGCAAGACTGCAGGTCGCACGCTCGTGGCGTGTGACAGCGGTACAAAATCAAGCCATGCGTTCGTCGTATCGAACCGCGAACGCATGGCTTAACGCCTGCGTGTGGCAACATCGCATGGTGCGGTCCGATGAGGATCGTAATACCATTCGGACCTTCTCAACGGGGAGAGTAGCGATGGTCCTTGGGTTGAGCCTGCCTGCCTTTACAATACTCCATGTCATCATCAGCCTGATCGGGATCGTCGCCGGCATCGTCGTGATGTTCGGGTTGCTCGGCTCGAAACGGATGCCGGGTCTCACAGCGATCTTCCTGCTGTTCACGATTCTGACCAGCGCCACCGGCTTCCTGTTTCCGTTCAAGGAGCTGCTGCCGTCGCACATGGTCGGCATCCTCTCGCTGGTGCTGCTCGCGATTGCCTGCATTGCGCTTTACGGCGTGAAGCTCGCCGGTGCCTGGCGCCCGATCTACGTGGTGACGGCGATGACGTCGCTCTATCTCAACGTCTTCGTGCTGATCATCCAGTCATTCCTCAAGGTGCCCGCGTTGGCGGCGCTGGCGCCGGCCGTGCCGCCCGCTCCGCCGGCCGGCCCGGTGTTCGCGGTTGTGCAGGGCATCGTGCTGGTGTTTTTCGTTCTCGTCATCATCGGCGCCTGGCGCCGCTTCAAGCCGATGGCGTTCGCCTGATTTTATTCGTCATTCCGGGGCGAGGCGAAGCGTCGAACCCGGAATCTCGATCCGCATCGACTGGTTCTACATTCCGGGTTCGCCTCTTCGAGGCGCCCCGGAAATGACTCCAGAAAGAAGGAGCAAACCATGCCCACCATCACCACCAAAGACGGCGTCGAGATCTTCTACAAGGACTGGGGCAAGGGGCAGCCGATCGTGTTCAGCCATGGCTGGCCGCTGTCGTCGGACGACTGGGACGCCCAGATGCTCTTCTTCCTCAATCACGGCTACCGCGTCATCGCCCATGACCGTCGCGGCCACGGCCGCTCCAGCCAGGTCGCCGACGGTCACGACATGGATCACTATGCCGATGATCTCGCTGCACTCACCGCGCATCTCGATCTGAAGAACGCCATTCACGTCGGCCATTCCACCGGCGGCGGCGAGGTCGTGCACTACATCGCCCGCCATGGCGAGAGCCGGGTAGCGAAGGCTGCGATCATCGCGGCGGTGCCGCCTTTGATGGTGCAGACGCCGGCCAATCCAGGCGGCCTGCCCAAGGAGGTGTTTGACGGGCTGCAGGCGCAGCTCGCGGCCAACCGTTCGCAATTCTATCGTGATCTGCCGGCCGGCCCGTTCTATGGCTATAATCGTCCCGGCGCCAAGCCGTCGGAAGCGGTGATTCAGAACTGGTGGCGTCAGGGCATGATGGGCGGCGCCAAAGCGCATTACGACGGCGTCGTCGCCTTCTCGCAGACCGACTTCACGGAGGATCTCAGGAAGATCAACGTGCCCGTCCTTGTCATGCACGGCGACGACGATCAGATCGTTCCCTACGCCGACTCCGGACCGCTCTCGGCCAAGCTTCTGAAGAACGGCAAGCTGAAGACCTACAAGGGTTTCCCGCACGGCATGCCGACCACGGAAGCGGAGACCATCAACGCGGACCTGCTGGCCTTCTTTAAGGGTTAGGAGGACAGAACGTGGCCCCCCGTCCACCGGTCCCGGAGCGTCGCGGACACAGCGACGGTCTCGTGCGTTCGGTCCGGTGCGTTAAGGCGTAGCCCGCGACGTCCATGTGAGGTGCAGGACGATGCCGCCCCAGCTCAAACTGATTGCGCTCGATGTCGACGACCTCGCCGTCATCTCCACCCATGTGCAGGACGCGCGGGTGCAGACCTCCGACATCATCTGGCGGCAGGGCGAGAAGCGTCTGGTGGTCGGCATGAACCGGCTCGATTGGGAGCAGACGCTGGACGGCGAGACCGAGCCGCGCCGGCTGGTCTCCGCGCTCCGCTTCGACCGCGTGCTTGCCTGCAAATCGCGCAATATCGACCTCGCATCGCCGGGCAAGGTCTTGGACCTCGTCGGCATCGAATTTCACAGCCAGGATGCCCCGGGCGGCAGCGCGCTGCTCCTGTTCGCCCATGGCGGCGCGATCCGGCTCGACGTCGAATGCCTGGAATGCGAACTGACCGATTTGGGCTTGGATGAGCTGGGAACGGGGGAGGACGGGGAGCCGACGTAAGGGGGTGATGATCCCGCGCCACGTACTCCAGTGTCGTCCTGGCGAAAGCCAGGATCCATAACCCCAGGGCCTGGTTGTTGAAATCCGATGTGGTCACATTTCGCCCCATCACACCGACCGGAGGTAAAGGGTCCTGGCTTTCGCCAGGACGACGGCTGAGGACCAAGGGTTGACGCCGCTTCCCCGCCGCGCCATTGAGCAGGGGACCTGGTGAGCCCGATCCACCCCAAAGACCGGCCAAAAGACCCTCGCAACATGCCCATTCGCCTCGACCGCAGCAGCGCCGATTTCGACCAGCGATTTGCGGCCTTCCTCGCCGCCAAGCGCGAGGTCTCGGCCGATGTCGAGGCAGCCGCGCGCGCCATCGTCGATGATGTCGCCAAGCGGGGCGATGCCGCGCTGATCGAGGCGACGCGCAAGTTCGACCGGCTCGAGCTTGACGCGGCCTCCTTGCGTGTCCCCGCCGCGGACATCGAGGCTGCGACGAAAGCCTGCGATGCCGCAACGCTGGATGCGCTCAAGCTCGCCCGCGACCGGATCGAGACCTATCACGCGCGCCAACTGCCGAAGGATGAGCGCTTCACCGATTCGCTCGGCGTCGAGCTCGGCTGGCGCTACACCGCGATCGAATCGGCCGGCCTCTACGTGCCGGGCGGCACGGCAGCCTATCCGTCCTCGGTGCTGATGAACGCGGTGCCTGCCAAGGTCGCGGGCGTTGCGCGCCTCGTCATGGTGGTGCCGGCGCCGGACGGCAAGCTCAACCCGCTGGTGCTGGCGGCCGCCCATCTCGGTGGCGTCACCGAGATCTATCGTGTCGGCGGCGCGCAAGCCGTCGCCGCGCTCGCCCATGGCACCGCGACGATCGCGCCGGTTGCAAAGATCGTCGGCCCCGGCAACGCCTATGTCGCCGCTGCAAAGCGGCTGGTGTTCGGCAAGGTCGGCATCGACATGATCGCCGGTCCCTCCGAGGTGCTGGTGATCGCCGACGACACCGGCAATGCCGACTGGATCGCCGCCGATCTCTTGGCGCAGGCCGAGCATGATGCGAGCGCGCAGTCGATCCTGATCACCGACTCGCCGCGGCTTGCCGCCGATGTCGAAGCGGCCGTCGCAACGCAGTTGAAGACGCTGCCGCGCGCAGCCATCGCCGGCGCTTCCTGGGCCGATTTCGGCGCCGTCATCGTGGTGAAGAACCTCAATGACGCGATCCCGCTTGCCGATGCCATCGCCGCCGAGCATCTGGAGATCATGACCACGGACGCGGACGCGCTCGCCGCCAGGATCCGCAACGCCGGTGCCGTATTCCTCGGCGCGCATACGCCGGAAGCGATCGGCGACTATGTCGGCGGCTCCAACCACGTGCTGCCGACCGCGCGTTCGGCGCGCTTCTCCTCGGGGCTTTCGGTGCACGACTTCATGAAGCGCACTTCGATCTTGAAATGCGGGCCCGACCAGCTTCGAGCGCTGGGACCGGCCGCGATGACGCTCGGCAAAGCGGAGGGGCTCGACGCCCATGCGCGCTCGGTGGGATTGCGCCTCAATCTGTCATGAACAAGCCCGAACAGGACGACACGCAGAATCGCATCGTCGGCGTCACGCTCGACGAGGAATCGATCGGCCGCTCCGGGCCGGACATCGAGCATGAGCGCGCGATCGCGATCTACGATCTGATCGAGCAGAACCTGTTCGCGCCGGAGGGTGCGGACGGGCAGGGGCCGTTCACGCTGCATATCGGCATCTCCGGCAACCGGTTGATGTTCGACATCCGCCGCGAGGATGGCACGCCCGTGGTCGCGCATCTGTTGTCGCTGACGCCGTTCCGGCGGATCGTGAAAGACTATTTCATGATCTGCGACAGCTACTATCAGGCGATCCGGACCGCGACGCCGGACAAGATCGAGGCCATCGACATGGGCCGCCGCGGCGTCCATGACGAGGGATCGCGCACGCTCCAGGAGCGGCTGAAGGGCAAGGTGCGGGTCGATTTCGAGACCTCGCGCCGGCTCTTCACGCTCATCACAGTCCTGCACTGGAAAGGCTGATCGCGGTGGCGGCGCCCCCACGCGCACGCGATCCGCAATCGGTGCTGTTTGCCTGCGCGATGAACAGCGTGCGCTCGCCGATGGCCGAAAGCCTGTTGCAGCACATGTTTCCGCACGGGCTCTACGTGAAATCCGCCGGCGCCCGGAAGGGCGAGGTCGATCCGTTCGCCGTCGCCGTGATGGCCGAGCTCGGGCAGGACATCTCCACCCACAAGCCGCAGACCTTCGAGGAGCTCGAGGATTGGGAGGGATTGAATTTCGACCTCATCATCACGCTGTCGCCCGAGGCGCATCACAAGGCGCTGGAGCTGACGCGGACACTCGCCGCCGACGTCGAGTACTGGCCGACGCACGATCCGACCGGCGCCGAAGGCAGCCGCGACCAGAAGCTCGCTGCCTATCGCGAAGTCTGCGACCAGCTCCTGCTGCGCATCCGCAAGCGGTTTGCGAAGGCCGGGGCCGCGAGTGCGTGAGGACGAGGCGAAGGACCGTAACACCGGCGTCACAGACTGCAGGCACACGCATCTGAAGCCACCTCGAATCGCCTAAGTCCGGGTTCCCGGGTTGTGAAACCGGCCCCCTTCCGATAGGTTCCGCGCGCAATTCATCCCCTGCTTCGTCCCCCAAATCACCTGATGCTCGGCCGCCCCAAATTCGTTCTTGCCTCCGGTTCGCCACGGCGCCTGTCGCTGCTCAATCAGGCTGGCATCGAGCCCGATGCTTTGCGGCCGGCCGATGTCGACGAGACGCCGAAGCGGGGCGAGCTGCCCCGCGCCTGCGCCAATCGCCTCGCCCGGGCAAAAGCCGATGCGGCGCTCAAATCGGTGCAGCTCGACGACGAACTGCGCGGCGCCTTCATCCTCTCCGCCGACACCGTGGTGGCGGTCGGTCGCCGCATCCTGCCCAAGGCCAACCTGGTGGACGAGGCCGCGCAGTGCCTGCGGCTGCTCTCGGGCCGCAACCACCGCGTCTACACCGCGATTACGCTGGTTACCCCGCGCGAGGCCTTCCGCCAGCGCCTGGTCGAGACCCGCGTCCGCTTCAAGCGCCTCTCCGAGGATGACATCCAGGCCTATATCGGCTCCGGCGAATGGCGCGGCAAAGCCGGTGGCTACGCCGTGCAGGGCATCGCCGGCTCCTTCGTGGTCAAGATGGTCGGCTCCTACACCAACGTCGTCGGCCTGCCGCTCTACGAGACCACCACGCTCTTGGGCGGCGAAGGTTTTCCGATTCGCTTCGGCTGGCTCAACGCCGTCGGCGTCTGAAGCGCCCTTCCGGCAAAAACCTCGAAAACAACCTCATGCAAAGCGGCAGTGCCCCGCCAGCGGGGCCCTGAGCATGGATTTTACCCGCCGCCACATCACCGGTGCGCTCCCTCCCTGCTGGCGCGGGAGGGCTGGGGGTAGCCACGATGCCACCTCGGAACCCCACCTCGCACAGCCTCTATCCCCCGACTTCGTGTAGGCTCACCCCATGGACGACCAAGTCAAAAAACCGCTTCCTCCTCTGAAGGCCTGCCCGATTTGCGGCAAGCCGCAGTCCCGTGGCACCCGCCCGTTCTGCTCCTCGCGCTGCCGTGACGTCGACCTCAACCGCTGGCTCAAGGGCTCCTACGTCATCCCCGGCCGCGACGACGAAACGGATGATGTAGAATAGTGAAGTATTATCAGTTAGTTGCGTTTTTCGGACGAAGCGTCCGGCGGCTCCTTCGCAGCGCCGCCCCACCTTGTGCACAGCCGGGCCGCGCCCGGCGAAGCCTTCAGGCGAAGCCGGGTGGACAGGCCGCTTTCATCACACTATAAACCGCCCGCTCGATGGGCCTTGGCCCCTCTCTTGGAGCACGCCCAGGTAGCTCAGTTGGTAGAGCATGCGACTGAAAATCGCAGTGTCGGTGGTTCGATTCCGCCCCTGGGCACCATACGCTTTTCCTCGCGGAAGCAAGATCTCGTACGATTGCTTTCGTTAGGGGCTCGATGCAGCTGCTCGTCGCCGTCACCTTCTTCCCGCGACGGCTTTGCCGTTCTGAATCTGTCGGCCTGCGTTTCCGCGAGCACTATTGATGCGCCGGTGCCGGGCCTGTCTACTGCACCATGAACCGCGAATGATACGGCAGGTTGGCTGCGCCCACCGCCTTTGGCGCGATCGAGTTCGCGCCATATAGGAACTCCACCTCGGATACCTTCTCATGAAGCTCCGAGCATAGGGTCCGTCCCAATTTCGGTGGTGCGTAGCTCGAAATGACTACGGACTTGAAGCTGACAAAACTCAGCAGCGAACGAATTGATCCCACGAGCTGGTTGCAGCACACGCGACGCCACTCAGCGTAGTATTCGGCGGCAGCCCTCGGCAGAGTTTCGGATCCGATGTCATCCAGTCCGAGCCCAAGCCGCTTCAACTCCGCTCGCAGGCGCAGCAGCCCGACGTCATGACTCATGCCGAACCTGCCGCTGTGGATTTGATAGTTCAGAACGAGACGACTGTGCAGGTGTGAGCCCAGATAGAAGAAGAGGAAATCGGGCAAAGATCGCGCCACTCCGAACAGGCTTTCCCCGCCAGCAGCCGCTGTTATGTCATCCTGGATGTAAACGGACAGATTGAGCGCGCTCTCAATGCTGGCCTGGAGATCGATTAGATCGCTGCCTAGAAGATCTCGCACACGATGCGAGCCTGTCTCGTTGGGGGCCGCCAGTCCGATACCAGCAATCCGGGTTCGGCTCGAGGGTGGAAGCGCCGCCAGAGTTTCCTGGATTTTCGCGACGAGCGCGCCGGATCCATGCAACGTTGAGTATGGATGCGCGGCGTGGTGCTGCACCTCGCCGACAAAGTCGATGACGGCAATATCGGCCGCGCTTGCGCCGAAGCTTACGCCGATCGAGAAGGCTCCTTTGGGATTGAGCGACAGGGGAATTGCCGGCGGCCCGACCCGACCTCGCTGCGCCTCACCCTTCGAGACCAGGCCTTCCTGCTCCAATGAACGCACGATGACAGATACTGTTTGCGCGGAAAGGCCGGTTTTTTCGCCGATTTCGAGGCGCGAAATTCCGGCGCTCTGCAGGAGCAACGAGAGCACAAGCCGTTCATTGTAGCTTCTCACGCTTGGCGCATTCAGGCCGCTCGCCCGGTCTGCGATCCGCAGCGGGTTCGGTGGCGCAAATCGCATGTCAGGCAAGGAACTGCTCCTCTCGGAAGACCTCAAGCAGAGGTTCGCTCAGCAACGGACCATCCGATCGCTTCGATCTCTTGTGCCAGCGCGATACCCAGCGCCCGATGTGCATCGGCGTTCATATGAAATCCGTCTGCTTCGTCGCATTGGCAAACCGCTCCGGCGTTGAAGAAATGCACGCCAAGGGAATCCGCCATGATTTCGAATTCCAGAGCGAGTTGCCGTGACTTCTCTGGTCCGCCGGCAAAGATCGATTTCCATTCCTTGATGTCGTCCAGCATTGGAGGAGGGGCCACGATCATGATTTCCGGCACACTTCCACCTGGGCCAGGCGCCAGCTCTCGTATGTCGTAGATCAGGCATCCCATTCCCATCGCGACCTCGGAAGCCGGCTTGTTGAAGCGCACCTTGAGGTCATTTGTGCCCAGCATGATGATCACGAGATCCAGGACGGTGTGGCTTTGGACGCAAGGACGCAGATATGTCCTGCCGTTCTTGTGGGCACCTTCGATTGGATCGTCGTGAACGGTTGTCCTTCCGCTGAGACCTTCTTCGATGACGTACCACTTCGGCCCGAGCTCAGCCTGAAGCACACCCGGCCACCGGGTGTGTCGATCGTGGCGCTCGAGCGGTCCGCGACCGGGTATCTGACCGTGAGTATTGGAATCGCCGAAACATAGAACCGAACGCACAAGCATCGTCCTGAATCCCCGTGCTTTTTGGTACCCATCATTGTCTCTGCCATTCGAAGACTGCAACAGGTCGATTATTCATTCAATCTGAATAACTATTGACAGCTCCAGTCAAGCTGTGCATTGCTAACCTCGCGGCGGACTGAAAAAATCCGTCAGCATTGGGAGCAGAACGCCAAGAAGTGGGGCTCTTCGCCGAGAGGAGCCGATCCATCAACCTGAATGGTCCAGACAACGTCAGCCGTGCCGCGGCGGACGGACGCTGGCCTGCGCTCTGCTCTCTCGAAGTAAATTGGGCATCGAGTGCGGTGAAGGAGGATTCATGCACCAAGGGTTGAAACTACTCGGAATTGGGCTGGTCGCCGCGACGGTGGCCGCCTGGACGGAGGCTCGCGCGCAGGAGGTCAACCTGATGCAGGGCGTCACGCCACGCCCCGGCGATGAGCGCATGACGGCTCCGGATCAGTTCAAGAAGAACGGTCCATGGAAGATCGGAATGAGCCATTTTGGCGTGAATGCCAACACCTGGACCGTCCAGATGGCGCATGATGCGGAAGCCGCTGCAAAGCTCGACAAGCGAGTCGGTCAATTCATCCTGCTCGATGCCAACATCAGCCAGGCCAAGCAGGTCGCCGATATCGAAGATCTTATCGCGCAGAAGGTCGACGCGATCATCGTAACGCCGCTGACGCCGACCTCCGCCGACGCCGGCATTGAAAAAGCCGTCGCCGCCGGCATTCCCGTCATCGTCCATACTGGTCTGACCGAGACCGACAAATACACTGTCGATATCCAGGGCGGCGGCGTTCATTTCGGCAAGGTAATGGGCGACTTCCTTGTCAAGCAGCTCCATGGCAAGGGAAACATCTGGGTCCTGCGTGGACTTCCGGCGCACCCCGAGGACATCAACCGCTACAAGGGCCTCTTGGAAGCGATCAAAGGTACAGACGTCAAGATCATCGCGGAAGATGCCGGCAAGTGGCAGTATGATGTCGGCAAGCAGGTCTGCGAAACCCTCTATCTGAACAACCCGAAGGTTGACGGTATCTGGTCGTCGGGCGCCGATATGACCCGCGCTTGCGTTGATGTTTTCCAGCAATATGGTGCGAAGATTCCGCCGATCACCGGCGAGGGCAACAACGGCTTCTTCGCTCGGTGGATCGAACTCGGCTTCCCATCGATTTCGCCCGAATACGGTCCGGAACAGGGCGCTGCCGGCGTGCGTGCCGCGGTTGCCCTTCTCGAGGGCAAGCAGCTCCACAAGCGATATATCTATGAGCCCGAAGGCTGGGACCTGGAGAAAGCCAAGAAGTACTATCGCAAAGATCTCAGCGCCAATGCCTGGTTTCCGACCAGCCTGACCGAGCAAGATCTCCAGAAGTACTACGGCAAGCACTAATCTTCGCTTGTGCCGGCGCCCTTTTAGGCGCCGGCATCCCACCTTTCATCCATGCAAGCTTTGGATCGAAGCGATGACCGTACAGCCGCTTGTCCAGATGACATCCATCTCGAAGTCTTTCGGAGGCATTGCCGCGCTCGAGGACGTCGATTTTCAGCTACTTCCTGGATCCGTCCATGCGCTCATGGGCGAGAACGGAGCCGGCAAGTCGACCCTCATGAAGATCCTGGCAGGCGTCGTTCAGCCTGACGCCGGCATGATTCGAAAGAGCGGACACGTCGTGCGCTTCGCCTCACCTCGAGAGGCGCTCGATGCCGGTGTATCGACAGTGTTCCAGGAACACTCGTTGCTTCCTAATCTGTCAATCGCCGAGAACATGTACCTCGGCAAAGAGCCGGTTACAAAGTTCGGCGTAACCGACACGGCTTGGATGGAGAGGAAAGCGAAGGAGATTTTATCCGAGCTTGGCCTGAAGCTCGATCCAGCAACCCTTGTCGGAAATCTTTCGATCGCGGAGAGGCAATTTGTAGAAATCGCCCGCGGCATCTCGGCACGAGCCGACGTCGTTATTCTCGATGAACCGACGGCTGCGCTCAATGCCGCTGATGTCGAGGTTCTCAACGCTCAGATTCTGGCCCTCAAGAAGCAGCAGAAGGCGGTCGTCTACATCTCTCACCGCATGGAAGAAATTTTCAAGATTTGCGACACCATCACCGTGTTGAAGGATGGTCGCAACGTGGATACCGTGCCGGCTTCAGCGATCCGCCCCAAGCAGTTGATCGCCATGATGGTCGGCCGGGAGCTGAGCGAGTTGTTTCCGCCCAGGTCGAACAGAACGGAGGGCGAAGTCGTTCTCTCGATTGAGGGTTTTCGGCTGACTCCGACCGCTATGCCGTCGTCGATCATGCTCCGTCGCGGCGAGATCGTGGCGCTCGCAGGCCTCGAGGGCCAGGGGCAGCGGGAGCTTGTCAGGTCGCTCGTCGGACAATACACGCCCCACGGCGGCAAGGTTGCCGTTAGAGGACGGGAGTTCGCCTTTCCGCTCTCAGGAGAGCTCGGCATTCGCGAAATGCAGGCGCTAGGCCTTGGCTTTGTTCCCGAGGACAGGAAGCTCGAGGGCTTGTTTCTTGACCTTTCTCTCGCCCACAATCTCACCATTGGACTGCACAGCCGGCATTTCGAACTCAAACCGGCATCGGCTCATCGCGAGGTGATCGCGAACTCCATGAAAAGCCTTTCGATAAAGGCCTCTAGACCGTCGCTGCCGGTGAACGCTCTGTCTGGCGGAAATCAGCAAAAGGTTCTTCTTGGACGATATCTCGCATTGGGGGCCGACATACTGATCATCGAAGAGCCCACACGAGGCGTCGACGTGGGCGCAAAGGCAGAGATCTACAAGCTCCTTCGCGACTATGCGAACGCCGGCGGTTCGGTCGTCGTCCTTTCGAGAGAAACTCTGGAGCTGATCGGTCTTTGCGACCGGCTGTATGTCATCCACGACAAGCATGTCGTTACCGAGATGCCCGCCGAATCGGCTACCGAGCACGCCATTCTCGAAGCGGCCTTGCATGGTTGAGGTGAAAACAACCGAGATGAGCCAACTTGGTCGCTTATTTTTTGGAGCAAACTCACGGCACGGGTTGTGGACGGTCCCGTTGCTAGTCGCTTTGGCCTGTTCCTTGGGCTTGGCATTTTCGACCAATGAGTTTGTGAGTTCGCAAAACATTCTCAATCTCGTTGCTCAGGCAGCGCCGCTCATCCTCGTGAGCATCGGGCAGATGATCGTGATCCTTGTGAGGGGTCTTGATCTGTCGGTCGGCTCCGTCGTCAGCCTCACGACCGCAATCCTGTCGCTCAACGCTCCCGCCTACGTTTCGGTGCCCGCGGTCATGCTCGCGGCCGTCGTGATCGGGCTCCTAAACGGGATTGCGGTAACCACCTTCAGAGTGCATCCGATCATCGCAACGCTGTCCATGATGGGCATCATGCAGGGCATCACGATGTTTGTTCGGCCCTCTCCTGGTGGCTCCGTCCCAACGGAGATCCTCTTTCTCGTGAGTGGCAAGCTCCTTGGCATCTACATGCCGGTCATATGGGTTATCGCCGCAATATTGGTGGCTTGGAAGATCGTGCACGGCTCCCGCTTCGGCTTGCACCTCTTTGCGATCGGCGGAGGTGAAACAGCGGCTACCTTTGGCATCGCCGAGCAGCGCAACGTTCTCGCAGCCTACGTCCTGAGTTCCTGTTTCGCCGCTGGGGCCGGCATTTTCTTGGCAGGTCGCATCGTCTCGGGTGACCCAAACATCGGCACGCAATATGCGGTTGATTCGATCACCGCTGTTGCGCTTGGCGGCACCCAACTCGCCGGAGGAGTCGGCAGCCTCCAGGGCACTGTCATCGGCTGCGCGCTTCTCGCAATTGTCGCAAATGGCATGAATCTTCTCAACGTCTCGGCCTTCGTTCAGACCATCGTGAAGGGACTGATACTACTCGCTGTCATATCGCTTCAGCCACGCAAGACGATTGGACTGTAAGTCATGAAGCGACTTCACGACCTGTCTCGTGCCGCGTTGCGAATACCGCCGTCCTACATCGTTCTCCTGGTGCTCCTTGTCACCTTGTGGATGATGCGGCCCAACCTGATGAACATCGCGATTCTCGGTACATTTGCGCGACAGGTCGTGCCGCTCGGTATCGTCGTTCTCGGCCAACTGCTCGTAATTTCCTCGCGCTCCATCGACCTGTCCGCTGGCGGAGTCATTCTGCTCGTCAACTACCTGATTTCTTCCGGCCTTCTTTACGAATGGCCGATTCTTCTTGTGATTCTTCTGTGCCTTGGTGTCGGGCTTGCGGTCGGTCTTTTGAACGGGCTTCTTGTCGGCAAGCGCCGAGCTTCTGCCGTCATCGTGACGCTTGCGGTGAACATCATTCTCATCGGGTTGGTTGAATATCTCGCGAACGGGAAGCCTCCGGGAGATGTCCCGGACCAGTTCCGCCAACTCTATAATCTGCGGTTCGGGACACTTCCGGCCCCAGTCATCTTTTGGTTCGTGCTTGCAGGGCTGATGAGCGCGTTTCTCGGCAGATCCGTGTTTGGAAGATTCGTCTGGTCGATCGGCAGCAATCCGATCTCCGCACATTTTTCGGGCGTGCCGGTCGAACGCACGGTCGTGCTTGTGCACACGATCTCCGGGCTCATGTCCGCGGTGGCTGCACTGGTCCAGACGTCCTCGATAGCCGTCGGAAGCGTCCGGTTCGGACCTGAACTCGTCATGAACTCGATCGCGGCAACGATCCTAGGCGGCGTGGTCTTCGGCCGACCCGCGCAAGTCTGGGGGCCATTTGTCGGCGTCCTCTGCTTCGCCCTTTTGTTCGTAGTCATGACGACCATGGGCGTCCAGGAGCCAGGCAAGCTCATTGCCCAAGGGCTGATCATCCTTCTCGCCGCGATCTTCTACGGCGTTCGCTCTAAATCTAACTCGTGAGGGACCGATGACGAAACGTATCTTGTGCTTTGGAGATTCACTTACCTGGGGCTGGGTTGCCGTTCCGGAGGGCTCGCCAACGACGCGGTTTCCCTATGCGGAGCGGTGGACGGGAGCCATGGCAGCAAAGCTCGGGCCCGACTATGAGATCATCGAAGAGGGCTTGAGTGCGCGCACGACGTCGCTCGATGATCCCGCTGATCCACGACTGAACGGGTCCGCCTATCTTCCATCCGCCCTTGCAAGTCATCTTCCGCTGGATCTCGTCATCATCATGCTCGGGACCAACGATACGAAGAGCTATTTCCGTCGCACGCCTTACGAGATCGCGGTCGGTATGTCCAAGTTGGCGGGACAAGTGCTCACTTCTGGCGGCGGAGTAGGAACAGTGTATCCCGCGCCCAAAGTGCTCATCGTTTCGCCGCCGCCACTCGCCGATTTGCCGGATCCGTGGTTTCAGGGAATGTTTGAGGGCGGGCGCGAGAAGACCATCGAACTCGCCAGCCAGTACAGATCGCTGGCTGCTTTCCTTAAGGTCGATTTCTTCGACGCGGGAAGCGTGATTTCGACCGATGGAGTTGATGGAATTCATTTCACGGCCAAGAACAACACCGACCTTGGGGCGGCGCTCGCCGGGAAAGTGGCTGATATCTTTGCCACCGCTACAAAGCACAAGATGGAGTTGACGTAGCCTGCGCTGACGTCAGCCAGGATGATGCCTTCACCTGAAGGAATCGATTGCAATTGGCCGCACTTGCGAATTGCGCCGCGGCATCGCCGCGTGCGCTCCATGGTCCCACATGGGACGTTCATTCCGAAACCGGTCATGGACTTCCATGACCGAGTTCGCCCTCTCGTAAGGTGCGGGCTAATGACAACCACGACTGGTCTGTGTCGCCTCACCAGAGGTTCGCCACCGTTGCCGTTGGGACAGGACTATTCAGTCATCACCGTTCCACAGCGCGCCGATGTCTATTCCGATGGCGGGAGGAGAGCGTCGGCCCGCGCGCTGAAGGGATTCGTGCATCGCGGCGACGTCGTGATGCTCAATCCCGAACGTCAGGGTCAAATCGCCTGTCGCGAACAAGGTCGATCCCTGTGGGCAAGCATGGCGCAAATCTCGCCCAATGGGTAACCGCCGGCTGCCAATCGGTCAGCCGCGGTCGCAAAAAGCCGGACATCACCCGAAAGGCGTCGCCCGTCCAATATCCGATCGCAATCTCACTTTTGCCTATGAGCTTGAGACTTGGTGGTTGGCCTGCTGCTGATACGATCAGCAGCAGGCGCTCCTTCGCTGGTGGGATTTGAAGCGGATAAGCGTTCCATTCGATTGTGTGTAACGTTCGCTTGGTCACGGCCGGATTTGCCCCTAAATCCCATCGTCAGGTAGCCAAAGCAGGCCGCCCAAGATGATCGAGGTTGCAATTTTCGCGATGTCCCCAAAGGTGCAGCTCGGGCCAGCCGCGCTGCAGCGTTCAGTGACAAACCAGCACGGGCGTTTTCGCGTAGGTCAGCACCTTGTTCGTCACACTGCCCATTAGAAGCATGGGCAGTCCGCTGAGCCCATGCGATGACATTACAATGAGATCGCAGCCTTTGTCCTCGGCTGTCGTGATGATGGCTTGATGCGGTTGCACATTCTCCACCTGAATTGTCTCGCAAGTAACGCCGGCCTCCTTGGCTGCATTTGCCACGTGATCCAACACGCTCGCAAAGTCGCCTGTCACCGCAAAAAGCGGTTCCACCACGTTGATTGCGGACACCTTGGCTCCAACGAACTTCGCCAACGCCAACCCGTGCGTCACCCCATGCTCAGCCAGCACCGACCCATCTGTCGGAATGAGAATATGCCGGTACATGCTTCACTCCCGATTGTCTGAACGTATAGCTGCCTTCCGAAGCAAAATTGGGCCCGCGTTTCGGGTATAGTCTTGCGATATGTCAATCGGCCCATTGGACGGCGACCCACATGTCCGCGCGTGGCTCACCCCACGTTTTTCGCGCGGCCCAGACGACCCGGAGCCCGTGCTGGGTCGTCCGCCGCGAGCCTTGTCTTCCGTGTGGTTCTGGTGCGGCTCGTGGTATGGTTCTGGGGACGGACACCTGCACCTGCGGGGGCAGCCATGGTCGAATATCCTGACAGACGGATCGACTACCGCGAGCAAGGATCGGGGCCGGTCCTTCTTTTCGTGCCCGGCTCATGGAGCACGGGAGCGCTGTGGCGTGGTGTGATCGCTCACCTGGGAGACAGCTTTCGGGCGGTGACAACGAGCCTGCTCGGTTATGGCGACACCGAAGAGCGCCGCACCCCCGACGACACTTCCATCGAACGGGAGATCGACGTCGTCGAGGCCGTGATCCAGCGCACCAACAGTGCTGTCCATCTCGTTGGGCATTCGTGGGGTGCCACGATATGCTTGGCGACCGTCCTGCGTGACCGGACCAGGATCGCAAGCATGACTTTGATCGAGGCGACCCCGTTCAATCTGCTTCGCCACTCCGGCGATCTCGCGCTGTACGAGGAAGTGCGCGCGCTGAGCGACACTTATGTCCGCTCGTGGGACGACGGAAATCTGCTGGCTGCGCGGAGCATCATCGACTTCTACGGCGGTGACGGCAGCTTTGACGCCCTTCCAGCCCGGACCCGGGACTACATTGCTAGCACCACGCCGACGAACGTTCTCGACTGGTCGTCGGCATGGGGTTTCGATATGCCGCTTGCCGCCTATGCGGGCATCACTGCGCCGAGCCTCTTCGTGCGAGGCGAGCGCGGTCATCCAGCCGTTTATCGTGTCGCCGAGGTGCTGGCAAACGCAGTCTCCAGATCGTCGCTGGTGACCGTTCCCGGCGCCGATCACTTCATGATTGCGACCCATGCGCCGGATGTCGCGAGGCTCATCCGTGAGCACGTCGCGACGGTCGAGACGCTGCGCTAGTTTAGCGACCGATCGGCGCGGCATCGGCCCGACCTCGGCATCCAACCGTCGGAGAGCGGCGGGCGAGGCGCGGGGCATCGGCCATTGGGCCGCAACGGCAGGGCCATAGGAAATGTCGTACGGAGCGCAGGACTACAGGACAACGGCCAGCGTTGTTCGCCCGGGCCGCCTCTCACTGCACGCGCATGAACCTATTCCGTGAGCGTTGACTTGGATCAATACTGCCAACGTTCTGAGTGCAGGGGTGTTGTGCCGACTTGGAGGAAGTTCCAATGCGCACATTGGCTTTGACGCTTTTGACGATGGGTATCGTCTTAACAGCAGGGCAGGCCCGGGCTCAAAGATATGATCCGGCTTTTCCCGTTTGCTTGAATGTCGTCTCTTTCGGAGCCACCCCCTACTATAGATGCAGCTACACGACGATGGACCAATGCAGGGCGTCGGCCAACGGTCAGATGTGCATCCTCAACCCATATTACGCTGGTGCGACGGCGCCTGTGCGCGGGAACAATCGGCGTTATTCTCGCCAAGTCGGATCACGATCGCCAGCGCGCGCCGTGACCAGATCGTACGCGCCACCTGAGCCACCGATCCACTACCGGACTGCGCCGTACAATCAATACAATGAACCGTATTACGGAGCTTCCCAAGGTTACGCGCCGGGCGAGAAACAACGATTTCTCGAAAGTGTGAGACGGCAGATGTAAAGTGCGAAGCAGCGGGTCGCTAGCAGCCGGCCCGCGTCGTGATCGCCCGGGCGTTGCGGTCGGACTGATCGCGGTGACGGCGCTGGCGTGGACGTATCTGGCCGGCGGCGCCGGCATGGATGTCGAGATGATGGCCGAGATGCCGAACATTGAGCCGGTGCCAGGGACGTCGGTTTATGCCGCGCTCCTGTTCGTCAGGTGGTGGGTGATGATGATCGCGATGATGGTGCCGAGTGCGGCGCCCACCATCCGGCGTCATCCTGTTGGCTGCAGGGCCGGCCTGGTTCTCATGGTCTCCGGCGCGATCATGCTTGCGCGCGGAATGTGAGGTTCGGGTGGACGCGGGGCGTCCATCAGGTTGACCGCCGTTGCGGTGTGTTTCTGTGATGGAGAGGAGGTGAGCTTACGAATGTGAGAGAGCCGGCCGATTTTGGAATTTCATCAAGCAACCGAACGCATTCCATTTTCAGGGAGCAGGTTCATGACATCCAATCTCGAGATCGCGAAAAAGGGTTACGAGCTCTTCCAGCAGGGCGACATTCCGACCCTCTTGAATGAGGTTATCGATGGCGGTTGCACCTGGATAACGCCCGGCCCCAGGGACAAATTGCCTTGGGCCGGCCGTTACAAGGGAAAGCAGGAGATTGCCGGCTTCTTCACGAAGGTCGCGGAGAACATTGACTTCAGCGAGTTTGCGCCGCGCGAAATGATCGAGCAGGGCGATACCGTCGTGGTCCTGGGCACGTCTTCCGGGCGGATGAAGAAGACGGGCAAGGTCAGCAAGAACGAATGGGCCCATGTGATGAAGTACAGCCAGGGAAAGCTGGTGTACTTCCAGGAATATTACGACACGGCCGCGGAAGTCGCCGCCATGTCCTGACATGTGCAAGATCGGAGGGCGCCGATTGGCGCCCTTCCAGTTTGTCCGCTTCTTGCGACAACAGGCCGCTGATAGCCTCAATCGCCGCCGAGAGTGACCGGCCCCTCCACGGGGATCTCGGCTCTGAGGACGGTTGTCAGCGACTTCGCGGTCTTGTCGGGGCGCTCGAGGCCGAAACGGCGAATAGTGGCACTGCTGCTCGACGCCAATGGGCTGACCAGGAGGTCCGCCCCTTCCGTCGTGCTCGTCGTCGCAACGCTCACGCCGCGGGCGCCCTCGCCGAAGGGAGTGAAGGAGGCCATCTCGGTAAAGCCGGCATGAGGATGCGCAGCGGCGCTGTGAAGATACATCGAGGGCCCGCCATCGAGCGCCGACCCGCTGGAGAAGATCTTGACCACGCCGCCGTCACGCTGGCCGACGACGATGCGCTCGGCGCCGCCGAGCACGCCGGCGAGCCAGCCGGTGGCAAGCGTGACGCCACCCCGATGGGCGTTGCCGAAAGGTGAGAATTCCGTCGTTGTCACCGGCTGCCCGCTGCCGGCAGAGCCATGGTGATGATCGCCGGATCCGTGACCGATCGGCTCGAGCAGCGGGAACGCGAAGACCTTCACGGTGGACGGCGCGCCCGGTCCGGGCGCGGTGACGATGCTCTGGCGGCCCGTGGTGAAATCGACGAAGCCTGCGCTGAGGGTCACGCCGGATTGATCCCCGGGATAGGGGGTGAAGGACGAGAACACGCTTGGCGCGGTGCCGAGGACCGGCAGCGCGGAGCTGAACACCTTGACCTCGCTCGGATTGCCGGGGCCAGAGCCGACGATGATGTTGTCGCCGGTGGTGATGCCGTCGATCTTCGCGACCGCAACACTCACGCCGTTCCTTGCGCCGGCGCTGAACGCGTTGAAGCGTGCGAGCTGTGTCGCGAACGGGGCGGCGCCATTTTTCGCCGCGCCCGAGAACACGGCGATCTCCGGTGCGTGGCCGGCGCCGGCGCCGACGACCAGATCGTAGACGCCATCGTCGTCGACGTCGCCCATCGCGACGCTCAAAGAGCCTTCGAATGCCGGAAACGGCGTGACTGTCGCGAGCAGTCTGTCGCCGTCCAGGACCCTGACCGTGGCCGGACGACCGCGGCTGCCCGGGACCGCCACGGCATAGGACGACACGGCCGGGATGACGTTGACCAGCGCCATGAGACCATTGTCCTCGTGATTGAGGCGATGGCAGTGCATGACGAAGAGGCCGGCGTAGTCCTTGAAGCGGGTCCTGATCGACAGCGTGCCGGGCTGGATCACGGACTCCTCCGGCCCGAGATTGGGGACCGGCACATTGGCATTGTCGATGCCCTGCATCACTGATCCGACCTTCAGCCCCGTGGTGGGATCGGAGATGCCAGTGATCTGGAAATCGTTCACATGCACGTGGATAGGATGCTCGTCATTGTTCTCGTTGCGAAACACCCATTCTTCCATCGAGTTCAGGCGGGGCTGGATCAGGGGGACGTTTGGAAACGCGCCGCTGTCGAAAGCGTAGATGAAAGTCTTGGGATCATGCGTGCTCGCGAGATCGTTGAGAAAGCCGCCATTGATCAGAATATGGCGTGTAAGGTCGGGCGTGGCCGCGGAGAGATCTTCGAATGGCGTGAAGGCACCGAGCGGCTGGCCTTCGGAGAAGGCCGTGGTCTCTCCTCGGTCCCCTCCGGTCACGGCCCGCGCCAGGACCTGGGTCGGAAACAGAAAGAAGCCGTCATAATAGCTGACCGCGGACGGCAGCACGCTCAGCGTGCCGAGCACTGCAGGCGGGTTCTCCGTGCCGTTGCTGGTGTAGAGGATGCCCGGCGCATTTTCGGCTCGCGCGCCTGCGCCTCGCTCCGGCATTTCCAGAATCAGGTCGCCGCTATCAGGCATCGTGACCGCAATCGCGAAGCGCGAGGCCGGCGGGATGACGAGGCGCGTTCCGTTCTCCTCGACGGGGTAGCGGACCGCGGGACTGGGATTGCCGTCCTGTCCCACGATGGCGATCTTCGGATGGCGCCCGGTCGCCGTCTCGGTCAGGTGGACGCTCATATAGGCCATGTCGCTCACATTCGCGAGAACCCAGATCTCGGTCTGTCCCGGCTTGCTTCGCAGCGTTGGCTGGAATTGGCCGTTCACCGTGAACTGGATGTCGCGGAGATGGTCGGGAAGCGACGGATCGGCCGCCACGTCATCCGCCCGCCCGCTGCTGGCCGTAAATGTCTGGAGATTGTTCGGGATGAACTGGAAGCGCCCGCGCATATTCTGGATCGAGAGCGGGCCCGCATACCATACGGTCGCAAAGCGGGAGCCTGGCGCGGCTGCGGTGAAATTCACCGGCGCTAGAATCGGACGATAGGTCCCGTTCGCCAGCGCCCCTGGGGCGGGCGGGGTGAGGGTGCTGACGAATTGCGGCCAGTTGGGATTGTTGAGCTGCGGCTTCGGTCCCCGGCGATCCAATACGAAATTGTATTGAAGCATCATGTTGCGGATCGGGATCGCCTTCTGCGTGACGACCGGCAGATTGCCGTCGGTCCGTCCGATCGCAAGCAGGCCGGCGAGTCCTGCATACACATGCGCCGTCGTCAGCGTGTGGAGATGCGGATGGTACCAATAGGCTCCTTGCGGCTGGTTGGTGGGGATGTCGTACACATAGGTGCTCGAGGTGCCGACCGGCATGTGGATGAGGACGTTGTCGGCGTTCCCCTTCGGGCTGACATGCAGCCCGTGGGTGTGGAGATTGAGTGGCGAGCCCGCGAGCTGCTCGGGATAGGTCGGGACTTCGCCGCCGGCCAGAGTGTATCGCGGGTCGTAGAAGTCGCGGATCGTGAGTCCGGACAGCGCATTCTCGAGATGGATGACGAGCCGCTCGCCGGGGAAGACCTGCAGCGTCGGTGCCGGATAGAGACCCTTTGCAGCGGTCTCGCCGTTTGACGCCTTGCCGCGGACCAGGCGATAGCCGAATAGGAGCGCGTCCCTGACCGGGGCCGCTGCGGTGTCGAGCGCGATCTCGCCCTGCTGCGCGGTGAGCGTGACTTCGAGCACGCCGTTCTCGCTGGCCAGGGTGACGGGCTCCTTGTAGGCGGGCGGCGAATAGCTGGCGGTTTGCGAGAGCGCCGTGCCGACGCCGAAAAACATGATCGAGATAGTGGCCAGGATCGCCCGAGCGATCCTGCAGAAGGCGCAATGCATCCGATTCCCCTGATATTCCTTGCCCGCAACGAGCTACCATAGATTCGTTGGTTTCGTCGCGCGGACGTCGAGGATGTCCATGGGCGGCCGATGCGGCAGACCGTGCCAATCAAGCTTCAGGACAGGCAAGGCCCCCGAACGTCAGCTTGGGAAAATCAGGCAGGTCGTCGTGCCATGCGCGAGCAATCGGCCCGTGGTGTCGGTCACGCGGCCTTCTGCCGTCCCGACACGACGGCCGCAATTCAGGACTCTGCCCTCGGCCCTGATCCGGCCGGTCTCCAGCGTGATGGCTCGGACAAGCGAGATCTTGAACTCCAGCGTCGTGCTGCCAACGCCTCTTTCGAGCATCGACTGGATGGCGAGGCCCATGCAGCTATCGAGGAGCGTCGCGGTGAGACCACCATGCACCGTCCCCCATGGATTGAGGTGTGCGCCTGTCGGATCGAGCGTGATGGTGACGCGACCGCTTTCGGCCTCCGCCACGTCGTAGCCCAAGGTCTGCGCGATCGTGTTCAGGGGAAGCGCGCCGCTGGTGAGGCCCTTGACGAACTCCAGCCCGCTCATTTCCTTTAGTCGCTCGGGACAGACCGTCCCGTAGGTCCTGTCTGTCATGTCTACTGTGAGTCCTCTCGGCAATGGCTGTGCTGACGACATCCAATCGCAAGGTATCAGCGCAAGCCACCCGAAACCTGACTCGCTGGCCGCGCTGGTTTTTTGCTCCGGGTGAGGCCCTCGACCACTCGCGCTTGTGAAGGACGCGTTGAAGCCACGCACATATCCTCATGCTATTGCTGTTGCCCTGCAGCACCACGAGGTCCGCCATGCTCCCCATCCCCGCCGACATCTTCACCGAACCCGAGGACGTCTCCCCGGACGCCCTCGCCAATCTCGGGCCGCTGCGCCGTCTCGCCGGTGTGTGGCAGGCCAACAAGGGCATCGATATCAACCCGAAGGCCGACGGCCCGGAACGGCGAACCTTCATCGAGCATATCCGGATGGACCCGATCGATCCGCAGGCCAACGGGCCGCAGCTGTTCTATGGGCTGCGCTATCACATCCACATCAACACGCCCGAGGAGGACATCACCTTCCACGACCAGGTGGGCTACTGGCTGTGGGAGCCGGCGACCGGGCTGATCATGCAGACGGTGGCGATTCCGCGTGGACAGGTGCTGCTTGCGTCGGGGAAGGCCGGAGCGGATGACAGGAAGATCTCGGTCACGGCGAAGCGCGGCGAGACGGCTTACGGGATCTGCTCGACCGACTTCCTGGAACAAGCCTTCCGCACCGACAGTTATCGATGCGAGATCGCTTTCAACGATGATGGAAGCTGGACCTATCTCATCCAGACCAAGCTCTTTGTCAGAGGAGCGCCGTTCGATCATCACGACACCAACACGCTCAAGCTGGTCGCCCCGCCAAAACTCAATCCCCTTGCGGTGATCCTGAACGATCGGGCGAAGGATCGGGCCAAGGATCGCGCCAAGGGCGGCGGAACGGCGGCCTGACAAAGCGGATACGGAGAATCGCATGAAGCCCTACGTCATCTGCCTGATGGCCTCCAGCGTCGATGGTCGCGTGCATCACAGCCGCTGGCGTCCGAAGGAAGCGGGCGCGGACTGGTTCGAGCGGATCCATGACGAACTCGGCGGCGATGCCTGGCTGATCGGCCGCGTCACCGGCTCGGAGTTCGCCAAGGGCAAGCCGTATCCCACCACAACGAATGCGACGTTTCCGCGCGAAAACTGGTTCGCGCGCCGCGACGCGAAAGCCTACGGCGTCGTGCTCGATGCGCACGGCAAGATCGGCTGGGGCCGCTCGGACATCGGCGGCGATCCGATCGTGGTGGTGCTGACCGAGCGCGTGCCGGACGCACATCTGGCGGGCCTCCGCAGTGAGGGCGTGTCCTACATCTTCGCCGGCAAGTCGGAGATCGATCTTTCGCTCACGCTTCAAATCCTCAATCGCGAGCTCGGCGTGAAGCGGCTGCTTGTGGAGGGCGGCGGCGCCGCCAACGGGGCATTCTTGCGCGCAGGTCTCATCGACGAGTTGAACCTGATCCTCTGTCCGGCCGTGGATGGTGCCCGGGGCGCGCCGATCGTGTTCGATTCGGGCGAGGCCGAGAGCGAGCAGCGCGCGCCTGTCACCGCGATGACGCTCGAGAGCACGAAGCCGCTCGGCGATGGCGTGCTGCTGCTGCGCTATCTCCTTCAGAACGAGCCGAACGCCGCAGGCCGATAAGGCAGGGCATGTCGGACGAGTCAGGGCACATTGTCACCGTCGGCGCTGGCGCGGCCGGCCTGATGGTCGCACGCGAGCTCGCCCGAGCCGGCCGGCGCGTGACGATCCTGGAGGCGCGCGACCGCTGCGGCGGGCGGATCAATCCGCTTGCCGCCGCCGAGTTCGGATATGAAGCCGCCGGCGGCGCCGAGTTCGTCCATGGCGAGGCTCCGGTCACGCGCGCTCTGCTCGCCGAGGCCGGGCTTTCGCTCCAGGTGATTGAAGGGACGCAATGGAGCTTTGGGGGCGGAAAACTCTCGCGCGAGGCGCCTCACGATCCGCACAAGGCCGAGCTTCACCAGGTGGTGAAGGAATTGAAGGACGACCTGACCGTCGCCGACTTCCTGCACCGATATTTTGCGGGGCCGCAATATGAGTCCCTGCGGCAGTCCGTCGAGCGGATGGTCGAAGGTTACGACGCCGCCGATCCCGAGCGCGCCAGCACGCTGGCGCTGCGCGACGAATGGATGGATGGCGGGCGGCATATGCAGGCGCGTCCCGTCGGTGGTTATGGCGCGCTTGTCGATTTTCTCGAGGCGGAGTGTCGTGCGCTTGGCGTTGCCATCCATCTTGGTTCTGTCGTGTCCGAAATCGAGGATGACGCTGGCGGCGTCGTCGTTCACTGCCGCAAGGGCGAGCTGCATCATGGCGATGTTGCTGTCCTTACCGTGCCGCTGCCGCTGCTGAGGGAGATCGTGATGCCAGGCCTCGCGCGCGAGAAGGTGGCGGCCGCAGCAGATATCGGCTTCGGCAACGTCATCAAGATTTTGCTGCGGTTCGAGCGGCGCTGGTGGCTAGACCGGCAGGCTGATCTCGCCGACCTGACCTTTCTGCTCTCGGATGAAAAAATCCCGGTGTGGTGGACGCAGCATTCGGCGGAGCATGCGGTGCTGACCGGCTGGTTCGGCGGCCCGCAGACCACAAGCCTTGCCGGCCTCACCGAACCGGAGCTGATTCAGGCCGGGCTCGATTCGCTTGCCGGCATTTTCGGCCTGTCTTCGGATGGTCTAGCGCGAGGCATTGTCGCCGCCCGCGCCATCAACTGGGCGCATGATCCCTTCGCGCGGGGCGCCTACTCGTGGGCGACACCGCAAACCCGCAAGGCGCAAGGCATTCTTGCAGGCGCGGATGGCTCCGCGGTGCTGTTCTCCGGCGAAGCCCTCTACCGCGGCCGCGACATGGGCACGGTCGAGGCGGCTCTGGCGAGCGGGCGGGAGACGGCTGCCGTCGTCCTGAAGGGGCGTCGCTAGCCCGGTTGGAGCATGCTGACTTTCAAACCTAGGCTGCGCGCACCGATTCCAGGAAATTGCCGACCTCGAGCTTGAGACGGCTGGAGTCGCGGGCCAGGAGCTGGGCGGCCGACAGCACCTGAGAGGAGGCCGAGTCGGTCTGGTTCGCACCGTCGCGCACGTCGGCGATGTTTACGGATACCTGCTCGGTGCCGAGCGCCGCCTGCTGGACGTTGCGGGCGATCTCCTGTGTGGCCGCGCCTTGCTCTTCGACGGCGGCGGCAATCGCCGAGGCGATTTCGGAAAGCTGCGCGATGGTGGCGCTGATCTCCCCGATGGCGCCGACCGATTCTTTCGTCGCCGCCTGGACACCCATGATCTGCTGGTGGATTTCCTCGGTCGCCTTCGCCGTTTGCTGCGCCAGCGCCTTCACTTCCGCCGCGACCACCGCGAAGCCGCGGCCGGCTTCGCCGGCGCGTGCGGCTTCGATGGTCGCGTTCAGCGCCAGGAGATTGGTCTGGCTCGCGATCGAATTGATCAACTCGACGACGTCGCCGATCCGGTTTGCCGCGAGTGACAACTCTCCGACGCGCTTGTTGGTGTTGTGGGCCTGCTGGACCGCTTCGCTCGCCCTGCGCGCCGATTCCTGAACCTGGCGGCTGATCTCGGTTACCGACGAGGTGAGCTCTTCGGTGGCGGTGGCCACCGAGTTCACGTTGACGGAAGCTTCATCGGAGGCTGCCGCGACCGCAGTGGTGAGCTTCTGCGAGCGGTTGGCCGTCGCCGTCAGCGTGCCGGCGGAAGCCTCGAGCTCGGTCGCCGCGGAGGACACCGTGCCGACGATCTCGCCAATGACGGCCTCGAAATCGCGCGTAATGGCGTCGGCCCGGCGGCCGCGCTCGATCTGCGCCTCGGCCTCGCGTGCAGCGGCTTCGTCCGCGAGCTTCTTCGAGATCAGCGCATCCTTGAAGATCTGCAGCGCGTTCGCCATGGTGCCGATCTCGTCCCTGCGATGTCCGTCCGGGATTTCGACGTCGAGCTCGCGGCCGGCAAGCCGCAACGTCGCTCCGGTCAACCGCGCCAGCGGCCGGATTACGTGGCGCATCGCCACGAGCACCACGGCGATCGAGGCGGCCAGCACGACGAAGAGTGCCGCGAGAGCCCAGCTCAGCCGCATCTGCGCCTGCGCGATCGCGGCGTCATTGGCTTTGTGGGCAAAGTCCAGGGCAGCGTCGCGCAGACTCAGCACGCTGTTCAGGGTGCCGGCGATCCAGCTCGGCCACTCGGCTTCACTGGCCGGAGAGGGGCGGCCCTCGCGCGCCGCTGCAGAGACCTCGTGAAACCGCGGTTCGCCCTCAGTCATGAGCTTGGCGCGCACCTGATCGATCGAGCGAACGAGCTCCGGCGGGCTGCCGGCATTGCTGACGCCCTGCTCGATCTGGCGCCAGAGCAGCGCGACCTGGCCGGTCAATTCGGTGACCTCGACATTCTGGGCGACGGACAAGGGTTGATTGCGGACGAAGAGGCCGAGGATCGCCGTGCGCGCGCCGTTGGTCGTGCGCATGGCCTGCGCGCTTTGCGCGAGCTGCGCCGACGGCAACAGATTTTCGATGTCGCTGCCGGTGCGCGACAGATTGATCAGGACTTCTCCTGTCGCGGCGCTGAGGGAGTCGACGGCGCGCGCAAGTCCATCCACGATCGCCGTCTGGCTGTTGGGCGGGCGCTGCGCCTTGGCCATGATGGCCGTCTGGCGTCCAGCACTGCGGGTTTGTTGTAAGGCAAGCTCGGCGGCCTCAATCGACGCGACCGGAAGGTCCGCCGCGCCAACGGCCTTCTTGGCCGCGCTGATGGCGGCATCGGTGCCGGCGACAACCTTGTCCAAGGCCGACAATTTTTCCGACGTGGCGGCCTCGACCGTCGGGCCCGTCACCGCAAACCAGGCGGTACGCTCGGCCGGAATCAGGCTGTTGGCCTTCATCACCAGTTCGAATGCGGTGAGCGCGCGGGCGGCCGCTTCCCGCTTGCGCAGATCACGCCACCCATCCCAGGCGACGGTAACGGCGAAGGCCACGGCGAGGAGGCCCGTAATCAGATTGCCAATCAGGATTTTCCATCGCAGGCTGACGCCGCGCTTCGCGCGATTTGCGGATGAGGGTTCTGACGGTGAAGCAAGCTCTGACATCGGCTGGACCAAACTCATCCGGGCGTTTTTCACGATAGACTCGGCCAGCGGCCGACACTCGCCATGAGTCTACTCAAGTAATTGCAACCAACACGTTAAGTATGCTTACGGCCGGCCCGAACGCGATGCTGCTGATCGCGGCAAGCGCCAGCTCAAACGGCTGCGAGGCAGGGATGGCTGACGGCCCTGATTCTCGCCGTGTCGGCTTGGCCGAATGCCGAATGACTGCTGCCAGAATCTGACACGGCCTGCTGCTAAAGGGAGGGCATCTGTCGGAGGACCTCACATGAAGCACTGGATCGCCGTCGCCTCGGCCCAGCACGTCCGGATCGGTCGTGCGCATGGCTTCATGCAGGTCTGCCACGGCAAGGGCGCGCCGCTGCGTCGGATCACGCCGGGCGATCACGTCGCCTATTACTCACCGACCGAAACGTTTGGCGGCAAGGATCGTCTGCAAGCCTTCACCGCGATCGGCGCGGTCAAGCCGGGCATGCCCTACCAGGCCGACATGGGCGGCGGCTTTCACCCGTTCCGCCGCGATGTCACGTGGAGTGTCGCCGCCGAGGTGCCGATCCGACCATTGCTCGAAAGCCTCGCCTTCACGCGCGACAATCCGAACTGGGGCTACAAGCTGCGTCTCGGCCTGTTCGAGATTTTGGCCGAGGACATGGAGCTGATCCGGCACGTGGCGATGTCAGCCCGGCCGCTGCTGCCGGTCTGATACGTCGAGGCAGACTCCAAACAAAAAAGCCCGCATTGCTGCGGGCTTTTCGTCTCACCAGCGGTGGCTGCCGTAATAGCCGTGCGGCCTGCCGTGATAGCCATGCGGCCGCGGATAATGGCCGTAGCTGCGGTAGTACGGGCGATAGTGCCCATAGGGCCGCCAATGATGATGGCGCGGGCCGTGCCAATGATGATGCCGGCCTTGCGCGCTGATGTCGGTCGATTGGCCTGCCTGCATGTGCGGCTTTGCCGCGGTCTTGCCGGCGGCGTTTGCCGTGGATGAACCTGCGAGCGCAGCAGCAGCAACAGCTATCGCCACAATGAAGCTCTTCATTCCGTCACTCACTCCAATTGATGTATGAGGGAATAATGGAATGATCGCCTGCGCGTTCCGGCGACAAAGTGCCGCCTTGATCAGTGCTTTGCCGGCACAGAATCGCCGCAAAGAATCTCAGGGCATCACGGATGCGGATCCGGAAAGCCGTGCCGCTCGGTGAGCGTGGCCAAGATCTTGTCCTTGTCGGCGATGAATGCGCGCCCCTGATGACTGCCGGTCTGATGCGGCGATGTGACGCCGTCAGCGAGCACAAGCAGCGGTAGCCATTGATTCTCTTCGCCCGCGAGATCGATGACGGCCTGTCGCGGCCGCGGCCACGCGATACGCTCGACGTCGATATTCTTGGCGAGGTCAGGAAACGAGGCCAGCACGCCTTCGATCAGTGCGCAGTGCCAGCAATAGAAAGTTTGGCCCGGAAAGGCCGGATCGACAAAGCCCGGGCGCAACAGAAACAGGCGGTCGCGTGTCATGAGAATCAGGTCATCCTGACGAGTCGGAGGGATACTACGACAAGAAGGTCGGTGATTGATGGAAAATGGCACGCATTCCCTCGCTGTCATCGCCCGGCTTGACCGGGCGATCCAGTGTTCCAGAGGCGGTTCAGGGATACGGATAAGCCGCGGCGTACTGGATGCCCCGGTCAAGCGGGAGCATGACAAGCGACTGCTTGGAGGCATATCGCGCGATGACCTGTTAACGACTGAACATGTTAGCCGCCCTGTGCGACAGATGCACAAGATTCACGTCAAGAGTTCAGTCATGAAGCGCGCTGCCGTCCTTTTCATCGCCTCCTTGTTCATCCTGCATGCGGGCGCCGCGGCCGCGAAGTCGATCACCTGCTCGTACCCGCAAGACCAGGAGTTGACGTTCGAGGTACCGAAGAAGCAGGGCGGTCTGCCGCCGATCGAATTCGACTACCCGTCAAAGGTCACGTTGTTCAGCTTCCGCGACGACAATCTGCTGGTCGTCGCCATGGACGAGTCGGACAAGAGCCGCGTCCGGGTCGTGATCTCGGCGCAGCGCGACAAGGCCAAGGGCGTCTATGCCGGACAGATCGTGACCGACCTCGGCGGCAACCAGCTCATGCTCGACAACGGCCCCGTCACCTGCAAGGTGAAGGGTTGACGGACCCGATGCGTGCACGCGCTGCAGGTATCACCTGCATTTGCGCCTCCCGCGTCGGGCGGGACATGCGAAGAGGTTACTTGCGAAGAGGTTACTTGAACGGATCCTGGATCGACGGCGAGGTTTGCCGGACGCGGCGTACGCTCACCGGCGTGCCGTCGGAGACGAACAGCAGCTCGTACCTGCGGCCTTCGCTGTCGGTCGCGGTGCAGGTGATGTTCGAGACCTGCTTTGCCGCGAAATTACCGGTCTGGCGGCAGATGCCGGTGGATGTCTGCTCGGCCGGCACCGGCAGGCCGTCGACTTTGGGCCGGTCCTTGGAATTGAGCAGCATGCGGTCGATCGGCAGCTCATAGGAATTGTCATCGGCGCGTTTGCCGTTCTCGCCGGAGAACGAGACGACGTGGCTGTCGTCGGTGGGATCGTCGACCGCGACCGCGAAATTGACGCGGCCCTTGTCACCATGGGCGTAGGCCACCGTTTTGCAGGCGAACTCGCGCCCGGCGATCCGCAGGGTTTTGCACTGGCCCGACATCAGCGCCAAAAGGTCGATGAAGGAGTTTCGCGGCTCCGCCTGGTCGTTGACGCGGATTGGGGTGGAAGACCCGGCAAAACAAGGAGTTGCGAGAGCAATCAGGCTCGCGGCCAGAACCGGTCGGAAGCGGCGCATCACGAGGCTCGCATGGCGCATGGCGGAAACGGAAAAGTTCCGTGCATCAACCATCGAACCACCAATTGGTTGCGATCCCGTTTGTTGCGCCAAGCACATGCCAGTCTGGAATACCACCGCGCCACCCGCCGGCGATTCGCAAAAACCGCCTCAACCCCGTCCCGGCGGGCACTTGCCGCCAGGGCCATGTTTTTTTCGTGGCAAAGCTTGTCGCCGCTACCGGCCTCCGCAGTCTTTCCGGAAATCTACGGGGAGGCTTCGCATGGCCAAAATCATCCCAAGCCGCGTCGCCGGCCGCATCGAAGGCGATTGCGACCGACGGCAGCGGCTCGGCGCGGCGTAAGCGCCGTTCCTTGCTCCATATCCCTCACGTTGTCCGTACGCGGCGTCCCTCGATCGGATAGGCGGGGTCGTTGTAGCCCGGAGTCGAGGGATGGCCCGACGTCACCAAGGCGTCGATCAGCGCTTCGTCCTCTGCGGTGAAGCGATAGTCGAGCGCGCGGATGTAGTCGTCCCACTGCTCCTCGGTACGGGGGCCGGCGATGACAGAGCTGACGAAGTCAGAGTTGAGCACCCAGGCGACCGCGAACTGCCCGGCGGTGATGCCCTTCTTCTCCGCGTGCTGCTTGATCTCTTGCGCGAGCCTGAGCGACTCGGGCCGCCATTCCGTCTGCATCATGCGGGTGTCGTTGCGGCCCGCGCGGGTCTCCTTGTCGGGTGGCGCGTCGGGACGGTATTTGCCTGTCAGCACGCCGCGTGCCAGCGGGCTATAGGGGACGATGCCGAGGCCGTAATAGCCGCAGGCCGGGAAGTGCTCGACCTCCGGCATACGGTTCATCGCATTGTAATAGGGCTGGCTCACCACCGGCCGGTCGATGCCGAGCCGGTCGCAGATGTTGCAGATCTCGGCGAGGCGCCAGGCGCGATAGTTCGAGACACCGAAATAGCGCACCTTGCCCGCGCGGATCAGGTCGCCGATAGCGCGCACGGTTTCCTCGAGCGGCGTCGCATGGTCTTCCTTGTGCAGGTAGTAGATGTCGATGAAATCGGTGCCCAGGCGCTTCAGGCTTTCATCCGCTGCCTGCAACACCCAGCGGCGCGACAGCCCGCCGCGGTTGGGGTCATCGCCCATGGGATTGGCAAGCTTTGTGGCGAGCACCCAGGCGTGACGGTTGTTGGCGATTGCGCGGCCGACCACCTCTTCCGACCCGCCCTTGGAATACGCATCCGCCGTGTCGATGAAGTTGATGCCGGCCTCGCGTGCCTTCGCGATGATCTTCGCGGAGTCCGCTTCATTGGTGGGGCCGCCGAACATCATCGTGCCCAGACAGATCGGAGAAACTTTCAGGCCACTTCGGCCGAGCTGGCGGTATTGCATGAGGCGGTCCTTGCTGCTTCTTGTGGCATCAGCATAGCCGCCCGGCTTCTTCATTGCGAGCGCAGCAAAGCAATCCAGCAATGCCGCCGCGGTAAGACTCTGGATTGCTTCGCTGCGCTCGCAATGACGAGATGTTGGAGTGCAGCCGCCTTCTCTCAGTCATCGCCCGCGAAGGCGGGCGATCCAGTATTCCAGAGACAGCGACGTGATACGGAGAAGCCGCGGCGTACTGGATTCCCCGCTTTCGCGGGAAATGACAGTGGAGTACGTGGGCCTACTCCGGCCCCTTCAAGATCTTGAACACTCCATTCGCCATCACGATGCAGCGCTCATCGACGGTGACTTCGGTGCTCATGAAAATCAGGCTGCGGGTCGAGCGCACCACGCGCGGGCGCGAGATCAGGATGTCGCCAATTTTTCCGGCTTCAACGAAATGCGTGTCGAGCTGCAGCGTCGCCATATACTGCTTGCCGGTGACGTAGCGCGCGGTCATGCCGCAGGTGCGGTCGGCGAAGGTCATGGTCACGCCGCCCTGCACCATGCCGCGGCGGTTGTGATGCTTGTCCTGCGTGATCAGCGCGTATTCATATTGGCCGTCGACCTGGCGCTCCCACAGGGGACCGATCAGGTGCATGAAACCGGTGGTTTCGACAACGGTCCAGCCGTCATGCTTGAGCCTTGCGGCGACCTTGTCGATCATGTCTAGGTCCGTCTGTGCAAGCAGAACATCTGCGCCTCGTTTCATCAAGCGCGCTCCTGGTGTAGTCAAGCATCATGAGGCCATTCGACGATGCCACACGGCGGAATATCGCCAGCGCGTGCGCGGCGTTCGCCCGCCTGCCCGACGATGGCGATCCCCGGGCGCTGAAGCGCGCCGCGGTTGCTATTGCGCTCGCGGCGGCAGGCGAGGAGCGCGACACGGCGCTGCTGCTCACCTTGCGCGCATCGAACCTGCGGACGCATCGCGGGCAATGGGCCTTGCCCGGCGGGCGCTGCGATGCGGGCGAAACGCCGGTCGAGGCGGCGCTGCGCGAGCTTGAGGAGGAGCTCGGATTGAGGCTCGCCGCGGACGCTGTGCTCGGCCTTCTGGACGACTACCCGACCCGCTCCGGCTATCTGATCACGCCCGTCGTGGTCTGGGCCGTCCCCAGCGCGCCGATCGTCCCGAACCCGGACGAAGTCGCCTCGGTGCATCCCATCGCGCTTGACACGATCGAGCGCGAGGACGCCTTCGACTTCGTTGCGATCCCCGAAAGCACGCGGCGCGTGATCCGCTTCCATCACGAAGCCAGCTTGATCCACGCCCCGACCGCCGCACTGATCTATCAGTTCCGCGAAGTGCTGGCGGGGCGCGCAACCCGCGTTGCCGAACTGGAACAGCCGGTGTTCGCCTGGAAATGACCTTAGAAGTAAACGGCAATTTAACCTGACAGTCATGCGGTGCTTGCTACAAGGGCACCATGCATCACCAATCGATTCGGCGCGCCCTGACGCTTGCACCGTTCGCGCTCGCCTTGCTCGCATCGCCTGCGCCTGCGCGCGATTCCTCCGTACTGCCGCCGGCCGTCAGCAACGCGATGGCGCAGGCTTCGCCCGATGCCATCCTCGAATATCGCCGACGCCTCCAGGAGTACCAGGAGGCGCGCGCCGCCTTCGACGCGGAGGCCGGTGCTTATTGGGGCGCGATCTCCGAGAAGCGCCGCACCCGCAACGCCAAGCGGCGCGGCGGGCAGCAGGTCACGCTCGACGATTACGTGCTGGAGCAGCCGCCGCTCTATACCGGGCCGAAGCGGCCGGTGAATCCGGAGCCCACCGAGGAGCCTGAGCGACGCCCGCGCAAGCCGATCCCGGTCGTCGCCGATCTCTTGCGCGCGGCGCAGGATCTCTATCAGTTCACGCCGCAGCGGCCCGCGACCGAGATCGAGTTCAAGCGCGCCTACGCCCGCTATGCGCTCGCCTTCGGACTGACACGCGAGCAGGCGGTGCGGGTCTATTCCTTCGAGACCGGCGGCACCGGCAATCACGATGTGCAGGCGGGAATCGAACATGGCGGCAAGCGCGCGATCTCGACCGCGATCGGCTACAACCAGCTCTTGACCACCAACAGCGTCGAGCTGCTCGCCGAGCAGGGCCATGAGTTGATCCGCGCGCTCTCCGAGAAGACCGCGCAGAGCTCAGGCCCGGCACGCAAGGTGCTGGAGCACAAGCTCGCCGTGTTGAAGAAGATGGTCGCGCAGGCGAAGTCGGTGCCAGACACCTGGTCGGAGCATGAGAAGATCGGCGACACCGCGCAGGGTTGGGCGATGCACGCGATGGTGCTCGACATCGACGTCGGGCCGATGCTGCAGACCCACAAGCTGCTGACCTCGGTCCTGTTCGCGCGCGCCAAGGGCTACACCCGCCCGCTCACCGCGGCCGAGCTCGAGATGATGAATCTCACCGGCGACGGCACCGGCCTCGACATGGTGACGATGCCGCAAGCCATGCGCGAGCAGGTGCCGACATCGAACTTCTTCCAGCGCAGCGGCTACGAGCGCAACCCGGTCGCAATCCGCCACAACACGGTGGCGAAGCTGCTGGCGGTGACGGATGCGCGGATGGACAGCAACAGCAACAATGCCGGGGCAAGGGAGATGGCGGGGGCGTTTTAGGGATACGCCGTCGTCCCGGGCTCGCGCTTGGCCCGCCCCTGGACGACATCGAGTTTGGGTCTACTGATCCGGGCCGAACTTGAACCGCCCGTCGCCCTCGAGGTACTGGCCGGTGCGCATGTAGAGCTGGCCGTTCTGGCCGATGAAGAACAGCGTGCCCCGCGGCACTTTCTTGGCGCCCTTCAGGAGGTCGCCGGCATTGCTGGTGCCCATCTTGTAGGAGAAGGTCTTGCCTTCCTTGTCATAGGCATAGCCCATGTCGGGCTTCAGCTCCCACGGCGTTGCGGCGCTCTGCGCGACAGCCGGTGCGGCGAGCGCCAAGACGGCCGCGCCAAGCATCGCCGCGGCCATCAAGGCCTTCGTTGGAAATCCGCTCATTCTCATCCTCCCCATAACCATTGGCTGTCCTTTTCGAACAAATCACGAACAGTCGTTTTGCCGGTCAGTGCACGCCTCGATCGTAAGGCACCACGTCAGCGGGTCGTTGTGCCCAATCACATCCTGACCAGCAGTTTGTGATTTTCCCCTCGTCCCCTCGCGACTATGTTCCGCTTTCCGTCTAGAACGCAATTCGACAAAGAGATTGGGTAGGGATGATTCGTATGAACCATGTCATAAAAACTTGCTTGTCGGCCGCGTTGCTGGTGACGCTCGCATCCGTCGCCCATGCCGATGACTACCAGCTCAGCCACAACCAGCGGATTTCCTGCAGCCGCGGCCTTGCCCCGGGAAAGCTGAATACCGCGACCTGCAAGTCCTACACCTATCTCTTCAACACCAAGACATCGGAATATTTCCGTTGCCAGGTCTCGCTGGCGCTGACCCGCGACAACAAGGAAGTGATCAACGTGCAGACCGACGGCGGCTGCACCAAGAAGCCGCGCATCTTCGAGACCGACGGCCGTTACGATTTCGATGCGACCGAGACCGAGCCGCCGAATACCAACTCGTTCTTCGGCCCCGGCGGCTATTCGGTGTGGGCCGCCGACGTGACCGCGCAGAAGGTGCGCGGCTGCATCACCATCTCCTCCGGTCTCGGCTCCGACATCTCCAAGTGCCTCGACATGACGTTCCAGTGAGGAGACGCTCCCTTCCCCGCTTGCGGGGGAGGGTTGGGGAGAGGGTGTCTTCGCAATGGGATAATCTCCAAGTGCGGAAAGCCCTCACCCGGCGCTTCGCCATAGCCGAGGCATCGCCTCGGCGTTCCTTAAGAGGACGGCCGCCGATGGCGGCCTATGCCTCTCCCGCAAGCGGAAGAGGTTGCGCCGAGCCCCGTGGCGCGTGTGATTGATCCTCACGCAAGCTCGCTCACATCTACTGCGCCATGTCGCCGCACCCTCCTGGTCTCCCTTAAATTTCCGTCGAAACGGCTGTTTCGCGCAGCCCTGTTTTGTCTTTTGGATGGGTTGACCCGCTCCCCTCATCCGGCCAATTTCGCCGCCGGTTTGGGGAGATAGAAATCATGAAATTGAAGTTGATCGGCGCGGCCTCGGCTCTTGCTCTGGCGGCGTCGGTGTCTGTGTCAGTCTCTTGTGCGCAGGCGCAATCGTTCATCAACGTGCTGACCGGCGGCACCTCCGGCGTCTACTATCCGCTCGGGGTCGCGATCGGAAAAATCTACGGCGACAAGATTCCGAACGTGAAGACGCAGGTGCAGGCCACCAAGGCGTCGGTCGAGAATCTCATCCTCCTGCAGCAGGGCCGCGGCGAACTGGCGTTCACGCTCGGCGATTCCCTCAAAGCTGCGTGGGACGGTGAGGAGGAGGCGGGCTTCAAGAACAAGCTCGACAAGCTCCGCACCATCGGCGCGATCTATCCGAACTACATCCAGATCGTCGCGACCGCCGAGAGCGGCATCAAGACCCTCGCCGACCTCAAGGGCAAGAGCCTTTCGGTCGGCGCGCCGAAATCCGGCACCGAGCTCAACTCCCGCGCGATCCTGGCCGCCGCCGGCATGAGCTACAAGGATCTGGGCAAGGTGGAATACCTGCCGTTTGCCGAATCCGTCGACCTCATGAAGAACCGCCAGCTCAACGCGACGCTGCAGTCGGCCGGCCTTGGCGTTGCCTCGTTGAAGGACCTCTCGACCTCGAGCCCGATCACTGTGGTTGCCGTGCCGAAGGAGACCGTCGAGAAGATCGGCCCGCCCTTCATCTCGGCTGTCATTCCCGCGAACACCTATACCGGGCAGGACAAGGACGTGCCCACGGCGGCGGTGGTGAACTATCTCGTGACGAGCTCGGCAGTCTCGGATGATCTCGCCTATCAGATGACCAAGCTGATCTACGAGTCGCTGCCCGAGCTTGCGAACGCGCATGTCGCCGGCAAGGAGATCAAGCTCGAGACGGCCGCCACCGGCAGCCCGGTTCCGCTGCACCCCGGCGCGATCCGCTATTACAAGGAAAAGGGGCTGATCAAGTAGCACGCTCGTCATGGCCGGGCTCGACCCGGCCATCCATCCTAAAGTGTCGTTTTTCGATGGATGCCCGGGGCGAGCCCGGGCATGACGTATTCAGGACGCAGCGCGAATGCTGTAAGAACGCCCCATCAGGGCGTGGGGAAACGGGCATGTTGCAGGCGGAGGGCGCACAGGCGCCCATCAAGGTCGAATTCGACAATTTCGAGCATGGCTTTCCGGAAGGGTTCGGACCGGGCTGGTGGGGGCATCTCGCCTACTGGATCGGCATCGCGTTTGCGGCCTTCCAGCTCTACGTCGCCGCCTTCAACTATCTGCCGAGCCAGGTGGTGCGCGGCGTCCATGTCGGCTTCCTCCTGCTGCTCACCTTCGGCCTGATCGGCAACTTCACCGCCAGAGGCGATGTGGGCCGGGCGATCGGCTGGCTGATCGGCGGCGCCGGCTTCCTCTGCGGTCTCTATCAATGGATCTTCTATGCCGATCTGATCGCGCGCGACGGCGATCCGACGCGGGTCGATCTCGCCGTCGGCACGCTGCTCGCGGTGCTGATCTTCGAGGGCACGCGGCGGCTGATGGGCGCGGCGCTGCCGCTGATGTGCGGCGCGTGTTTGCTGTATTGGTTCTTCGGCCAGTACCTGCCGTCGCCGCTCAACCATCGCGGCTATGATTTCGACCAGATCGTCACGCATCTGTCCTTCGGCACTGAAGGCTTCTACGGCGTGCCGATCTACGTTTCGGCGACCTACATCTTCCTGTTCATCCTGTTCGGCTCGTTCCTGGAGCGCGCCGGCATGATCCAGCTCTTCACCGACGTCTCGCTCGGCCTGTTCGGCCGCACCCGCGGCGGCCCCGCCAAGGTCGCGGTGTTCGCCTCGGGGATGATGGGCACGATCTCGGGCTCGGGCGTCGCCAACGTCGTGACCGTCGGCCAGTTCACGATTCCCCTGATGATCAGGTTCGGCTATCGCCGCGCCTTCGCCGCCGGCGTCGAGGCCACCGCATCGATGGGCGGGCAGATCATGCCGCCGGTGATGGGCGCGGTCGCCTTCATCATGGCGGAGACGCTCGGCGTGCAATACTCCGAGATCGTGAAAGCGGCCGCGATTCCTGCGGTGCTCTATTTCGCTTCCGCGTTCTGGATGGTGCATCTGGAAGCCGGCAAGCACGGCCTCACCGGCATGAAGCGCGCAGAGATCCCGAGCGCCTGGAAGGCGCTGGTGACGCGCTGGTATCTCGTGCTGCCGCTCGCAGCGCTCGTCTACATGCTGTTCGAAGGCTTTACCCCGCTCTATGCCGGCAGCATGGGTCTCGCACTGACGGTGACGCTGATCCTTGGGGCCAGCATCACGGCGGGGGCATCGGTCATGGCGGTCCGATACATCTTCTGGATCGGACTCGCGCTCGTCGTTGCCGCGCTATCACGCGACGGCCTCCAGATCGTGCCCGTTTCATGTGTCGTCGCCGGGCTGGTCGTGATCACCGCCTTCGTCCGCGGCGGGCTCGCCGCCTTGCGCGCCTGTCGCGACGCGCTGGCTGAGAGCGCGAAATCCGCCATCACCGTCGGCATGGCCTGCGCCATCGTCGGTGTCATCATCGGCATGATGTCGCAGACCGGCGTCGGCACCATCTTCGGCGGCTGGGTGATCGGGCTCGGCGAAAAGAGCCTGTTTCTGGCACTGATCATGACGATGCTGCTGTCGATCCTGCTCGGCACCGGCATTCCCACGATCCCGACCTACATCATCACCGCTGCGCTCGCCGCGCCCGCGCTGGCAAAACTCGGCGTGCCCCTGATCGCGAGTCACATGTTCGCGTTCTATTACGGCATCATGGCCGATCTCTCGCCGCCGGTTGCGCTCGCCGCGCTCGCCGCGGCGCCGATCGCGAAGGAGAATCCGGACAAGATCGGCTGGGAGGCGATGCGCATCGCGCTCGCGGGCTACGTCATTCCCTTCATCTTCGTCTATTCGCCGGCCCTGATGCTCCAGGCGGGCGACCCCATGGCCGCAAAGCTCGGCTTCTACGGCGCAGTCGTGCTCGCGACCTTCAAGGCGCTGGTGGCGATTGCGCTGTTCGGCATGGTCGCGATCGGCTTCCTGTTCACCCGGCTCGGCTTGCTCGAACGTGCGGTCGCGCTCGGCGCCGCGCTCTGTCTGCTCGGCGATTTTGCCTTCAGTGATACGGCGGGCTTCGTGCTGACCGCAGCGATCGTGCTCTGGCAGTGGCGGCAGCGCCCGCCGGCTGCGATCGAGGCGGTGTGAGCCTCTGCCTCGCATCCGCGGCAGGCGTGAAGGCGCTGGCGCTCGCGGCCTTCACGCTCGCGTGGACGCACTCGATCGAGAGGATCGACTGGCAGGAAGACTGGCGCGTCACGCCTGCGGGCCTCGAGCTCGTGCAGGCGCGCGTCAAAGGCTCCGGCGCCGGCATGGAGCCGCCGCCCGAGGCAAGGCTTGTGGACGGCTGGTTTCAGTGGCAGCCGAAGCGTCCGCCGATGCGCGAGGTCGTGCTCGGCAATTCCGGCGCGGCGGGGGAGTGGCGGCTGTGCCACGATGGTAAGTGCCGGACGTTGTCCGAGATCATCGGTCATCCGATCGGTGCTAATGTCACCACGATGAAAGTCTGCAACGATCCGTAGCTGGATGTCGCTTCGCTCATCCGGGCTACAAAGAACAATAAGGGAGAAACGCGATGGATCGGCTCAAGGGCAAGGTTGCGATGGTGGTGGGCGCCGGCTCGATCGGGCCGGGCTGGGGCAACGGCAAGGCGACCGCGGTGACCTTTGGGCGCGAGGGGGCATCGGTGTTTTGCGTCGACCGCAACGGCACCGCGGCCGAGGAGACCGCGAAGATCATCACAAGCGAGGGCGGCAAGGCGTCCGCCTTCACCGCTGACGTTGCGCGCGCCAGCGACATCGAGCTGATGGTTGCGGCGTGCCTCAAGGCCTGTGGCCGTATCGACGTGCTCGACAACAATGTCGGCATCGCCGAGATGGGCAGCGTGGTCGAGGTGACTGAAGAGAGCTGGGACCGCGTCTTCACCGTCAACCTCAAGAGCGCCTATCTTGCCATGAAGCAGGTGATCCCGGTGATGGCAAAGCAGGGCGGCGGCTCGATCATCAACATCTCCTCGATCGCCTCGATCCGCCACATGGGCCTGTCCTACGTCACCTATGGCACCTCGAAGGCCGCGATGAACATGATGACGCGGACCACGGCGGTGGAGTTCGCGCGCCACCACGTCCGCGTCAACGCGATCCTGCCCGGCCTGATGAAGACGCCGATGGTCGAGCATTCCGCGGGCCTCGCCGCCAGCTACGCCAAGGGCGATGTCGAGGCGATGTGGCGGGCCCGCGACGCCCAGGTGCCGATGGGTCACATGGGCGATGCCTGGGACGTCGCCAACGCCGCGCTGTTCCTGGCCTCCGACGAGTCGAAATACGTGACCGGCATCGAGCTCATCGTCGACGGCGGCATCACCTGCAAGTCGGGGGCGTAGCGGTCGCTCCACCCTCCGCCGTCGTCCCGGACAAGCACAGCGAAGCGGAGCGCAGATCCGGGACGACGACTGAATTTGTGTCGCGCGCATCATCCCCCCGCGCTCAGCTCCGCACGATCCAGCTCCTCCTCGAGCTTGTGAAACGCATCGTCGCCGATTACCTCGGTGGCGCGCAGGTCGAAGATGGTCTTGCGGGCCGCGTCGATGGCGCGGCGACGCAGGGGATCGGCGGGCAGCTCGCCGTTGGCGACGCCGCCATTGGGATCATTCTCGGCCTGCATCAGCAGCGCGCGATATTCCAGCCGCAGGATCTCCGCCTCTTCCGACGGATCCGCATCGATCTCGTTGAGCGCAGCCTGATAGGCGAGCGCGCGGCCGCGCGCGACCTCGCCGGAGACGGGATCATCGTCTTTGAGGTCGAAGGCCAGGATCAGTGGCCGCAGGGTCAGGCCCTGAATCACCAGAGATCCCAGCACGACGGCGAACGCGATGAACAGGATGAAATCGCGATAGGGGAAATGCTCCGGCAGCGCAAAGGCGGTGGCGAGCGTTACGAGGCCGCGCATGCCGCACCAGGACACAATGATGCCCCCCTTGGGCGAGGTCACCGCGTTCGGGTCGGTCGGGCAATAGATGCCGTACGCGACGAGTGTGCGCAGGATCGTGCGATAGGTCATCACCCAGGCGAGCCGCACCAGGATCACCGTGAGCAGGATCCATGCCGCCGCCACGCAATACTCCCAGCGCACGTCTACTGCGAGGCGCGACCAGATCGGCTGCACCTGCAACCCGATCAGGATGAAGGCAAGTACGTTCAGGACGAACACCATGGTCTCCCACACCGCGTAGGACGGTACCCGCAGCCGCGCCGGCATGCGTGAGGACGCCGTGCGCGCGATCGTCATGGCGTAGACGACGATGGTCAGAATGCCGGAGAGGCCGAGATGCTCGGCGCCGATCCAGATCATGAAGGTCGTGGCGAACTGAACGATGATCGCGCTGGGCGCTTCCGTGATCCGCGTGATGAACAGCGGCATGATGCGCGCGGCCAGATAGCCGGCGACGATGCTGCCGCCGAGCGCAAGCGCGACGGTCGGCGCGATCTCGCTCCATTTCAGGTGCTCCATCACGACCGCGCCGACCGCGATGCGATAGACCAGCAGCGCGCTCGCATCATTCAGCAGGCTTTCGCCCTCGAGGACCTTGACCATGCGATAGGGCAGGCGGACCTGGCGCAGGATGGCGACCGCAGCGGCCGCATCGGGCGGCGCGACGATCGCACCGAGCGCGACCGCAGCGGCCCAGGGCATATCGGGGACCAGCCGATGCGCCACCAGCGCGACACCGGCCGTCGTCAAGCCGACCGCGGCGACCACGAGCGTCGCGACCGGAACCCAATTGTTGCGGAGATCGCGCAGCGAGGTGTCGTAGGCGGCATCCAGCAGCACCGGTGCGACAAAAAGCGCCAAGGCGAGATCGGGCTGGAGCGTCCAGGACGGACTCGCGGGCACGAAGGCGAGCAGCGCACCGCCGATAGCGAGAAAGGTCGGGTAGGGGACCTTGATCCGCCGCGCCAGCGCCGATAAGGCAACGGCGCCGAGCAGAAGTGCGATGATCCATTCGAAGGTCGACACGAGATATCCTTAAAGACCGTCAGCGGCACGATGCGATAGGCTAGCACCAATCCGGCTGTATAGTGGAGAGCGTCTCCACGACGCGAGAATTTGCGACTGCAACGACGATGCGCCGATCCATTCTGATTCCGAACCTCTGCGCCGCCATCATCCTGTGCGTGCTGCCGGCCGATCGAGGCCGAGCCGCGACCGGCGGCGATCCGGCCGCGGTCGCGCAGGTCGACGTCGCGCCATGCCTCGCAGCAACCGCGGCGGACGATGTCGAGAAGGCGACATCCGTCTGCGCCGGTGTGACCGACAACGAAAAGACCGCCAAGCCTGATCTGGTCAAGGCGCTGGTCGCGCGCGGTGCGCTGCTCGGCCGGCACGACCAGATCGATCGCGCCATCGCAGATTACAGTCGGGCGCTTCTGCTCGATCCCTCGCTCGCCGACATCTTCAACGCGCGCGGCGAGCTTTGGCTGAAGAAGGGCGACCGGCCCAAGGCGGTGCAGGATTTTGGCGCGGCGCTGCGGATCAATCCCAATCACGAGAAGGCGAAGGCCAACCACAAGGCGATGGCGCAGGAGCTCGAGCGCCTGGGCGCGCAGATGGCGGTCGCCGGCAAGCCGAGCTTCAACTGCGCGCGCGCCCGCCGCGCCGTGGAGAAGGCGATCTGCGGCAGTCCCGAGCTTGCCGATCTCGACCGCGAGATATTCGCCGCCAGCGCGCGCGGCATCCGCGAAGCCCGTAGTCCCGCGGAAGCCAGGACCTTCCAGCGCGAGCAGGATGACTTCATCGCCCGCCGCAACGCCGAATTCGGCCGGGCAGGGTATGATCTGAAGAAGGCGTTGAAGGATCGCTTGCAGCGGTTGAACGGGGTGGATGGGTATTGAACCGCTTCGACGCGGGAGGTGCGTTCCCTCCCGCTTGCGGGAGAGGGTTGGGGTGAGGTGTCTCCACAGAGAGCCTCCCTGAGAGGAGAGGGCCCCCACCCGGCGCTTCGCCATGGCCTCGGCCCTTATTCAAAGAACGGCCGCCGAAGGTGGCCTGTGCCTCCCCGCAAGCAGGAGAGGTGTACCGAGCGTGGGGCGCCAGCTTGAACCTGTCTCCGCGCGACTGCGACAACGGAGAAAGCCGTCGTCACGGAGCCATCGCCATGTGCGGTCCGCATCATTCCGCGCAACTCGCATTCCCAGCCAGATCCGCGCTGCTTGGCGTCGGACTTGCACTCTGCCTCGCTTTTGCTGCCGGCCCCGCGGCGGCTGGCGGAACACCCGTCGATTGCGTGCTCGGCAGCAAGGAGCCCGTTCCGCGGCTCATCGCGGCCTGCACGGCCATCATCGACCAGACCGCGAATGCGGCCGTCGACCGCGCCGCGGCGCTGGTGGTGCGCGCCGATGCCAATGCGAAAACCTCCGGCGGCTCATCGGATGCCTTGAAGGATCTCGATCGTGCCATTGCGCTCGACGGCCGGAACGCGCGGGCCTTTCGCCTGCGCGGCGATCTGCTGCGTGAGGCCGGCGGCGATCTCAATCGTGCCGCGGCCGACCTTGGCAAGGCGATCGAGCTCGATCCGCAGGATGCCGAAGCTTACGAGCTGCGCGGCATCGTCTACACCAACCAGCGCCGGCTCGACCGGGCGCTTGCGGATTATGACCAGGCGATCAAGCTGAAGCCGGACTATGCGCAGGCCTGGTCCGACCGCGGTGCGACCTGGTATCTCCGCGGCGACAATGAGAAGGCGGTCCGCGATCTCAGCGAGGCATTGCGGCTCGATCCGAACCACGCGCGCAGCTACACCAACCGCGGCGCCGCCTACAAGAAGCTCGGTCAGCTCGACAAGTCCATCGCCGACGACAGCGAGGCGATCCGGCTCGATCCCACGGAGCCGGAATTCTACGATAATCGCGGCCTGTCGCACGCGGCGAAGGGCGAGTACGACCAGGCGATCGCCGACCACGACCAGGCGCTCAAGCTGGAGCATCGACCGAACTTCTTCACCAACCGCGGCGATTCCTACCAGTTCAAGGGCGAGCTGGGTGCTGCGCTCAGCGACTATGATGCCGCGCTCAAGCTCGATCCGAACTTCGCGCTCGCCTACAACAACCGCGCCGTGCTCTACGGCAAGATGGGCGAGCGCAGGAAGGCGCTGGCCGATTACGAGACCGCGTTGCGGCTCGATCCCGGCAATGAGAATGCGGCCGACGGCCGCCGAACCATGATGGCGGAGATCGCCAGGTTCGGCGCTCAGCCGTCGCGTCCTCTGCATGCGCGGTCCGCCGATGATAGCGGCCCGTCCTTCGATTGCGCCATCGCAAAACGCGAGGTCGAGAAGATGATCTGCGCCGATCCGCAGCTCGGGGTGCTCGACCGCCAGATCGCCGAAACCTATGCGCGTGTGCTGAAGTCCGCGAGCGGCCGCGCCGCGAGCGAGCTCCGCCGCACCCAGCGCGATTTCCTGAGTGCTCGCAATACGAGCTTCGGCCGGCCGGGCTACGACCTGAAGAAGGCCATGCAGGAGCGTTTGCAGCGGCTGACGGATAGCTGATAGGGCTTGAGCTTCTCAGGCGGCACCGCATGCTCGGTTACCTCTCCCGCTTGCGGGGGATGTCGACGCGCTCGAAAGGCGCGGCGGGTGGGGGCTTTCTCCACGTGGGGGGCGTTCATTGCGGAAGCACCCCAGCCCTCCCCCGCAAGCGCCGCGTGGCAAGCGGACGTGCCGGGTGAAATGTTCGCCGAAAGACCCATCTTTTTCAGCTTGAACCGCCGCCCGTTCGCGGGAAAATACCCGGCAAACAGCGCTGGCGATTGACCCTGATCATGGCGGAACAGCGTTTTCCCCGTCAGGTCAAAGCCAGCGAAAAAGAGGAAACGGGAGCCGGCTATGAACGTCCAGGGAAACCTCGAAGGAAAGAGCCGATACCACGAAGTTCATGCGCGCTCGCTGGCCGATCCCGAGAGCTTCTGGGCCGAGGCCGCGCAGGAGATCGACTGGATCGAGCCTGCGAAGAAGGTTTTTGATCCCACCCGGGGCACCTATGGCCGCTGGTTCGCAGGCGCCGTCGTCAACACCTGCTACAACGCGCTCGACCGCCACGTCGAACGCGGCCGCGCCGATCAGCTGGCGCTGATCCATGATTCCCCGCTCACCAACAGCATCACGAAGTTCACCTATGCCGAACTCCTGAAAGAGGTGCAGGCGCTCGCTGCCATCATGCAGGATTTCGGCGTGGCCAAAGGCGACCGCGTCCTCCTCTATATGCCGATGGTGCCGGAGGCCGTGGTCGCCATGCTCGCCTGCGCGCGCATCGGCGCGGTGCACTCGGTGGTGTTCGGCGGCTTTGCCGCCAAGGAGCTCGCGACCCGCATCGACGACGCGCAGCCGAAGCTGATCCTCTCCGCAAGCTGCGGCATCGAGCCGGGCCGTATCGTGCAGTACAAGCCGCTGCTCGACGAGGCGATCAAGCTCGCGACGGCGAAGCTAAAAGCCTGCATCATCCTGCAACGTCCGCAACACGTCTGCGAGCTGACGCCGAGCCGCGACTATGACTGGGCGAGCCTGCGCCGCAAGGCGCTGAACGACCGCAAGCGCGCGCCTTGCGTGCCGGTCGCGGCCACCGATCCGCTCTACATCCTCTATACGTCGGGCACGACCGGCGTGCCGAAGGGCGTCGTGCGCGACAATGGTGGGCACCTCGTCGCGGTGAAATGGTCGATGTTCAACCTCTACGGCGTCAAGCCGGGTGAGGTGTGGTGGTGCGGCTCCGACATCGGCTGGGTCGTCGGCCACAGCTATATCGTCTACGGCCCGCTGATCCATGGCGCGACCACGGTCATGTATGAAGGCAAGCCGGTCGGCACGCCCGACGCAGGCGCGTTCTGGCGCGTGATATCGGAGCACAAGGCGGTGGCGCTGTTCACCGCACCGACCGCCTTCCGCGCGATCCGGAAAGAGGATCCGGATGGAAAATTCATCCGGCAATACGACCTGTCGAAATTCCGCACCCTGTTCCTTGCCGGCGAGCGCGCCGATCCGCCAACGGTGGAATGGGCGGAAGCGCAGTTGAAGGTACCTGTCATCGACCACTGGTGGCAGACCGAGACCGGCTGGTGCATCGCCGGCAATCCCGTGGGCGTTGGCATGTTGCCGGTGAAGCATGGCTCGCCGACCGTGCCGATGCCGGGCTATCAGGTTGATGTCGTAGACGAAGCTGCCAAGCCCGTTGCCGCCAACACCATGGGCTCGATCGTCATCAAGCTGCCGATGCCGCCGGGCTGCCTGCCGACGCTGTGGAATCAGGATGCGCGCTTCAAGGAAGCCTATCTCACCGAATTTCCCGGCTACTACAAAACCTCCGACGCCGGCTACAAGGACGAGGACGGCTACGTCTGGGTCATGGGTCGCACCGACGATATCATCAACGTCGCCGGCCACCGGCTCTCGACCGGCGGCATGGAAGAGATTCTCGCCTCGCACCCCGATGTCGCCGAATGCGCCGTGCTCGGCATCAAGGACGCGATCAAGGGCGAGGTGCCCTGCGGCTTCCTGGTGCTGAAGGCAGGCGTCAAGCGCGCGCCGGCCGAGATCGAGAAGGAGATCATCGCCCTGGTGCGCGACAAGCTCGGCCCCGTGGCGGCCTTCAAGCTCGCCATCACCGTCGGCCGCCTGCCCAAGACGCGCTCGGGCAAGATCCTGCGCGGCACCATCAAGAAGATTGCCGACGGCGAGCCCTGGACCATGCCAGCCACCATCGAGGATCCCAAGGTGCTGGATGAAATCGGGGATGCGTTGAAGGGGAGGGTGTGAGGCCGAAGGCGCCCCGCCAGCGTGGCGCCAAGCGGTTGCCCCGATCTTCACTGTCATCACCCGCGAAAGCCGGTGATCCAGTATTCCAGAGACAGTGATGGGATACGGAGAGGCTGCGGCGTACTGGATGCGCCTTCGCGGGGCATGACATCGAAATCTACAACGAATTACAGCGCCTTACGGACTTACAATCTCCTCATTCCGCGCTACAGAGTGCCGGCACATCGAGGACCACTCATGCCAATCACGACCGCGTCGCGCCTTCTCACTGCTGCTCTGCTTGCGCTGGCCCTCTCCGCCTGCGCGGCGCGCAACCAGGCGCCGGTGGCGATGGGTAACGATGATGACGACGCCGTCTGCCAGAGCCGCGGCTATGCCCAGGGCTCGCCCGAATACGTCGCCTGCCGCAAGGATCGCGATGTCCAGCGCAGCGCCGCGACTGCCCGTGCCGATCGCCGCCAGCGCGATCTCGGCGAGTACATGCTCAACCATCCGGAGCGGCCGTAGGCCGTCCGGTCAGCGGAGGCCGTCATGAACGAAGACCAGTTCAACACGTCCTTGCGTAAATTTCTCAAGCAGGTCGGCGTCACCTCGCAGCGCGAGATCGAGAAGGCCGTGCGCGATGCGATCGCGGCGGGCCGGATCAAGGGCCACGAGAAGCTGAAAGCGAAGATGGTGCTGACAATCGACAGCGTCGGACTGGCTCACGAGGTCAGCGACGAAATCGAGCTGGGCTAGTCCGGACGGCAGGTCGAACAGTTGCCGCTGATCGGCAGAGGTGACATTCGCCGTATGCCGTCGCTGCCCGCCTCGCATTCTCATTGCCGCGCTTTTGGGCAGCGCGCGCGGTCCCCTTCACTGAATCTAAAGCGCTTTTCTTTGGCACGGCGATTGCTACAATGTGCCGCAGAGTTGGCAGCTAGGGTTCCGGCCTCGATGGGCGTCTGGACCGAGAGCTGCCACCAGGGGGCCAACCCCTGGTGCACGGCGGGATAAAAGCCCGGGAGACCTCAGTGGCCGCGTTTGGCAGGCACTAGGTCTCTATTCGCCAGTGCTTTTTGCCGGTCCGCGGTCATCAAACCGATGAGGGACTGGACATGCGAACCCCAAAGAATCTGCTGATTGCCGTTACCGCTGCCTGCCTGCTGGCGACGTCCGCGATGTCGACCGCCGTTGCCGAGAAGAAGAAAGAATTCAACATCGCCTGGACGATCTATGTCGGCTGGATGCCCTGGCCCTACGCGGCCGAGGCCGGCATCGTGAAGAAGTGGGCCGACAAATACGGCATCACCATCAACGTCACCCAGATCAACGACTACGTCGAGTCGATCAACCAGTACACCGCGGGCAAGTTCGACGGTGTCACCGTCACGAACATGGACGCGCTGACCATTCCCGCCGCCGGCGGGGTCGACACCACGGCCATCATCATGGGCGACTATTCCAACGGCAATGACGGCGTCGTGCTGAAGAAGGGCAAGTCGCTCGCCGACATCAAGGGCCAGAAGGTCAATTTGGTCGAGCTCTCGGTGTCGCATTATTTGCTGGCGCGGGGCCTCGGCACCGTCAAGCTGCTCGAGAAGAACATCAAGACCGTCAACACGTCCGATGCCGACATCGTCGCGGCCGCCAAATCCAAGGACACGACCGCGATCGTGACCTGGAATCCGCAGCTTCTCGAGGTGAAGTCCGAGCCCGGCGCGACGCTCGTGTTTGACTCCAGCAAGATCCCCGGCGAGATCGAGGATCTCATGGTCGTCAACAGTGCGACCTTGAAGGACAATCCCGAGCTTGCGAAAGCGCTGGTCGGCATCTGGTACGAGACCATCGCGCTGATGAAGGACCAGAGCGAGAAGGGCAGGTCCGCGCGAGAGGCGATGGCAAAGCTCTCCGGCACGGACCTTGCGGGCTTCGAGACCCAGCTCAAGACCACCTTCATGTATTACGAGCCGAAGGATGGCGCGGCGTTCATGACGGGTCCCGAACTGCCCAAGATCATGGACCTCGTCCGCAGCTTCTGCTTCGAGCACAACCTGCTCGGGGAGAACGTCAAGTCGAAGGACGCGATCGGCATCGAGACGCCGACCGCGACGCTCGGCGCCAAGACCAACGTCAAGCTGCGCTTCGACCCCAGCTACATGAAGCTCGCCGCCGACGGGAAGCTGTAAACCGCTGGCAGACGGGCTAGCCTGAACGCTCCGCGCTCAACGGAGATTGCCTCATGACGCGTGCCATGAATGTCGTCCCGCCTCGCGGCGGGCGCATCATCCTTGCCATGCTGCCGTTCCTGCTGCTCGCGATCATCTATGTGATCGGATCGGCGGAGCGGCGCGCCGCCAATCCCGAGGACAAGCTGCTGCCGCCGGTCTCGGAGATGGTCGCTACCTCGAAGCGGCTCATGGCCGAGCCGGATCGGCGTTCCGGCGACTACGTGCTGTGGGCGGACACCGCGGCGAGCCTGCAGCGGCTCGGGCTCGGTCTCGGCATCTCCGCTCTGGTCGGCCTGGTCCTTGGTCTTGCGATCGGCCTGCTGCCGGTCGCGGGCGCCGGCTTCGGCACGCTTGTCGCGGTGCTCTCGATGATCCCTCCGATGGCGGTGCTGCCGGTGCTGTTCATCGTGTTCGGTCTCGGCGAACTCTCGAAGGTGGTGCTGATCATCATCGGTATCACGCCGACGCTGGTGCGCGATCTCTCGCTCGAAGTCGCCGCCATGCCGCGCGAACAACTCGTCAAGGCGCAGACGTTGGGTGCATCGACCTGGCAGGTCGCGATCCGCGTGGTGCTGCCGCAGATCATGCCGCGCCTGATCAAATGCCTGCGGCTGATGATCGGGCCGGCGTTCCTGTTCCTGATCTCGGCGGAGGCGATCGCCTCCGACGTCGGCCTCGGCTACCGCATCTTCCTGGTGCGTCGCTATCTCTCCATGGATGTGATCCTGCCCTATGTCGTCTGGATCACGCTGCTCGCCTATCTCTTCGATCTCGCGCTGGTCGCCATCGGCAGGCGCGCCTTTCCCTGGGCCTTCGAGCAGGAGGCGCGCCGATGAGCACGCTCTCCTTCAAGAACGTCTGGGTCGAGTATGGCGACCAGATCGTGCTCGAACGCATCAATCTCGAGATCTCTTCCGGCACGTTCCTGTCGGTCGTCGGTCCCTCCGGCGCCGGCAAGAGCACGTTCCTGCGCTTGATCCTTGGGCAGGAGAAGCCGTCGCAGGGCAGGGTGCTGCTCGACGGCGAGCCGTTTCCGGCCGAGCCCGGTCCCGACCGCGGCATCGTCTTCCAGCGCTATTCCGTGTTTCCGCATCTGACCGTGCTCGGCAATGTCCTGCTCGGCCATGAATTCGCCGAACGCCCGTTCACGGCGCGCCTCCTCGGCGAGAGCAGGCGCAAGGCGATCGAGAAGAGCCTCGCGCTGATCGAGGCGGTGGGCCTCGGTCCGCACCGCGACAAATATCCGAGCGCGCTGTCCGGCGGCATGCAGCAGCGGCTTGCGATCGCGCAGGCGCTGGCAAAACGTCCGCGCGTGCTGCTGCTGGATGAGCCCTTCGGCGCGCTCGATCCCGGCACGCGCGCGCAGATGCACGCGCTTATCAAGCCGCTGTGGCGCGAGCTGAAGATGACCGTCGTCATGGTCACCCACGACATCAAGGAGGCCTTTGGCCTCGCCACGCGGCTGATCGCGCTCGATCGCGCGCGCCACGATCCGCAGGCGCCGGAGCGGTTCGGCGCAAAAATCACCTACGACCTCGACCTCACCCGCGACAGCGTGGTGCCCGTGCTGGGCTTTATCAGGACCGAAGCGGAAGCTCGGTCATAGACGAAACGACGAAAGGGAGCACACGTCATGCCGTTCAACACCCACGCGCGCCGCGCCGGTCTCATATCCGCGCCTCGATCAACACGCCACCACCATCCCGACTTCGACAAGATGGCGACCCAGGGCTGGCAGGCGCTGGAGGCGGAAGGCAAATTGCCCACCTCCGGCTGGCGCAAGGAGCGGCAATGGGCGCTCGACATGGGCCTGCCGGGCGCCGACAGCCTGACCGACCGTGACATTCCGACCTTTGCGCGCGGCGAGCTGCCGCATTTTGCCGGCATCAACACCTTCATGAAGGCTCCCTACGTCGAGAACGTACGCGACGTCGCCAAGTACGACGCCGCCGTAATCGGCATCCCCTTCGATTCCGGCACCACCTACCGCCCCGGCACCCGCTTCGGGCCGCAAGGCATCCGCCGCATTTCCGCGCTTTACACGCCCTACAACTACGAGCTCGGCGTCGATCTGCGCGAGCAGATGACGCTATGTGACGCCGGCGACGTCTTCACCATTCCGGCCAATCTGGAGAAGAGCTTCGACCAGATCTCGCGTGGCGTCGCGCATGTGTTCTCTTCCGGCGCGCTGCCGATCATGCTCGGCGGCGATCACTCGATCGGCTTTCCCTGCGTGCGCGGCATCGCGCAGTGCACCGACAAGCGCATCGGCATCATCCATTTCGACCGCCACATCGACATCCAGGAAAAGGATCTCGACGAGCGCATGCACACCACGCCCTGGTTCCACGCGACCAACCTGCCGAACGTCAAGCCGACCAACCTCGTGCAGCTCGGCATCGGCGGCTGGCAGGTGCCGCGCGAGGGCGTCGAGGTCGCGCGCAAGCGCAACACCAACGTCCTGACCATCGCCGACATCGAGAAGATCGGCCTGGAAAAGACCGCCGAGATCGCTTTGGAGCTGGCCTGGAAGGATGCCGATGCCGTCTACATCTCCTTCGACGTCGATTCCATCGATTGCGGTTTCGTCCCCGGTACCGGCTGGCCGGAGCCCGGCGGCTTCCTGCCGCGCGAGGCGCTGAAGATCCTCGGCCTCGTCGCTGCCGAGGGCCTCTGCGGTCTCGAAGTGGTGGAAGTCTCGCCGCCCTACGACACCTCCGACATCACCGCGCTGATCGGCGTCCGCGTCGTCGTCGAAGCGCTCGGCTCGATGGTGGCGCATGGCAAGCTCGGCAGCCATAAGAAGATCATCAACAAGCCTGTCGCGTATTGAGGCCCGCCATGCATCGCCATCATCATCACGGCCATCATCACGAGCACGGTCACGATCATCACCACGATCATGACCACCATCATTCGCACGGCCATGATCACGACCATCCGCCGCATGGTCCTGGCCACAACCATTCGCACGCTCCCCGCGCGCCTGCGCAATGGCAAACGCCGCATCAGCCCGACGGCGCGAAGAGCGCGGCGCCGGCCACGGAGCCCGATCTGGACAAGGTCGAGGCCGCCTTTGTCGATGGTTTCTTGCAGGCGCCGGATCCCACCAGCTTCCTGCGCCTCGCCCGCATCCCCTTCGAGATCGGAGCGAATGGTACGAGCCTGCGGCTGCTGCGTGTCGAGATCGATGCGCTCACCGACGTCGGCAGTCTCACGCCGCATCTCGGCGGCGTCAGTTTCCGCTACGATCCCTTGCCATCGAATTTCATCTCGCGCAGGAGACGCCTGCGCTTCGTCTATTTCGACGGCGAGGCCTTGCGCGGCCTCAGCTACGCGGAGCTTCGCGAGATGGAGGGCGCTGACAAGATGTGATTAGCCGTGGTGAGCCGTTCTCGGATGCCGCTCGTGCAGCAGCTTGGCGAGCGGATCACGGTCTGCAGGGTGATCCTTCACGGCCGTGTCGAAGAGGGCTTCCTGAACGTACCGGGGCATGTCGCCCCAGACCGCCAGGACCGCGCGCCCGAGCATCACAGCAAAGCGTTGTTCGTCGAGTTGCATGGCACATCCTCCGCGCGGATCAATGCGATATCGACCGCATCGTTCCGGCATAGACGAAGAGCGAACTCTTGCGATGAAGCTGGCTCCTGTGCTCCCAAAACAAAAACGCGGCGGGTTACCCCGCCGCGTTCAAATCGATTTCGACATTCGGCCGAGGAGCTCAAAACCTACTCCTCTTCCTCCTGCTTCTTGCCGCCGAGCGTCTTCAGCTTGGCGAACACGGCGTCGACGTTGAGGTCGTCGCTGCTCTTCTCCGCCGGTTCGTATTCGTCCTTCTTCGTGGTCTCGGAGGCCGGCAGCAAAGTGGCGCCGCCATAGGCTGCGTCGACCGGCTTCTCCTTGGCTGCACGCGCGACCTCGAAATCGAGCTCGATCTGCGAGCAGAGACCGAGGGTGACGGGGTCGATCGGGGTCAACTGCGAGGTGTTCCAGTGGGTGCGGTCGCGGACGCTGGCGATTGTGCTCTTGGTGGTGCCGACCAGGCGCATGATCTGGGCATCCTTGAGCTCCGGATGGCTGCGCAGCAGCCAGAGGATCGCACTCGGACGCTCATGGCGGCGCGAGACCGGGGTGTAGCGCGGCCCCTTGCGCTTGGGCTGGGGCGGCAGCACGACCTTGCTCTCCTGGAGACGCAGCCGGTAGTCCGGGTTCCTCTCGCCCTTCTCGATCTCCTCGCGAGTCAGCTGGCCGTTGGAGAGGGGATCCATGCCCTTGATGCCCTGGGCGGCGTCGCCGTCGGCGATCGCGCGCACCTCCAGGGGGTGCATCTTGGTGAAATCGGCGACCTGATCGAAGGTCAGCGCCGTGTTGTCGAGCAGCCAGACGGCGGTCGCCTTGGGCATCAGAGGTGCGTTGCTCATGGCAAATCTCCTTTGTGCTTCGCCCACCCCTCTGGAGGCGAAACCGGTGGTCATCAGCGATGACGGGAATTAACGCCTATATAAGCCGCCAGGGGGCAATTACGCAATGGTTCTGCTATAGATAGTGCCTTGACAGCGCCCGAAAGGGGGCCCAAGTCCCTGTAAAGTCCAAGCAGACCGTTTTAAGCCCTATTCCATCCATCGACCGTTCCCCCCGCCAGAAGGCCGAGGGGTGATTCGGTCCCGAGATCGCTTCATGTCAGCCAAACCAGACCTCAAGATCGTGCTTTGTTCTCCCCGCGGCTTCTGCGCGGGGGTGGTGCGGGCCATCGACACGGTGGAGCGGGCGCTCACCATGTATGGTGCCCCGGTCTATGTTCGCCATGAGATTGTGCACAACAAATACGTCGTGGACGGGTTGAAAAAGAAGGGCGCGATCTTCGTCGAGGAGCTGGCTGAAATTCCGGAAAACACCACTGCGCCCGTGGTGTTTTCGGCCCATGGCGTGCCCAAATCCGTTCCGGCGGATGCGCAATCCCGCAATCTGTTCTCGCTCGACGCGACCTGCCCGCTGGTGACCAAGGTGCACCGCGAGGCCGCCATCCACTTCAAGCGTGGCCGCGAGATCTTCCTGATCGGCCATTCCCATCATCCCGAGGTGGTCGGCACGCTTGGCCAGCTCCCGGTCGGCGCCGTGACCCTGATCGAGACCGCCGAGGATGCCAAGACCATCGCGCCGAAGGATCCGAACAACCTCGCCTTCGTGACCCAGACCACGCTGTCGATCGACGACACAGCGGAGATCGTGGCGCTCTTGAAGGAGCGCTTCCCGAACATCAACGGGCCGCACAAGGAAGACATCTGCTACGCCACCACCAACCGCCAGCTCGCGGTGAAGAAGGTGGCGCCCGTGGTCGATGGGCTGATCGTGGTCGGCGCGCCGAATTCGTCGAACTCGCAGCGCCTGCGCGAGGTCGCCGAGCGCGAGGGCTGCAAGATCGCCGTGCTGGCGCAGCGTGCCACCGACATCGACTGGGATCGTTTCGGCGACATCAAGAGCCTCGGCATCACCGCGGGCGCCTCGGCGCCGGAGGTGATCGTCGAGGAGATCATGGACGCCTTTGCCGAGCGCTACACGCTGCATGTGGAGACCGTGTCGGCCGCGGAAGAGAACGAGTTCTTCCCGCTGCCGCGCTCGCTGCGCCCCGAAGCCGCTGCCGAGTAATCTTGTATGGCGGTCTACACCGACGTCGCCGCCGACGAGCTTGCGGATTACCTAAGCCAATACGATCTCGGCGAACTCCTGTCCTACAAGGGCATCGCCGAGGGCGTCGAGAACTCCAACTTCCTGCTGCACACCAGCCGGGGAAACAAGCAAGCCTCGTTCATCCTCACGCTCTACGAGAAGCGCGTGGCGAAGAACGATTTGCCGTTCTTCCTCGCGCTGATGACTCATCTTGCCGAACACGGCATCAACTGTCCGCTGCCAGTGAAGGCGAGGGACGGCGAGGCGCTGCGCGAGCTTGCTGGACGGCCTGCGGCAATCATCACCTTTCTCGAGGGCATCTGGCCGCGCAAGCCGAATGCCACGCATTGCGCGGGCGTCGGCGAGGCGCTGGCGAAGATGCATCTGGCCGGCGCCAATTTCGCGGTTCGGCGCAGCAATGCGCTCTCGGTGTCCGGCTGGCGGCCGCTGTTCGACCAGGCCGCCGCTCGCGCCGACGAGGTGCAGCCTGGCCTGCGCGCATTCCTCGAAACCGAGCTCGATCATCTCTCGAGCGGCGTCTGGCCGAACAACCTGCCCGAAGGCGTGATCCACGCCGACCTGTTCAACGACAACGTCTTCTTCCTCGGCGACAAGCTCTCCGGGATCATCGACTTCACCTTCGCCTGCAATGACATGTTCGCCTATGACGTCGCGATCTGTCTCAATGCCTGGTGCTTCGAACCGGATCACTCCTTCAACGTCACCAAGGCGCGCGCCTTCCTCAATGCCTATGGTCGCGTCCGCAAGCTGACCGAGGCGGAGGAAGCCGCGCTGCCTCTGCTGGCGCGGGGCGCGGCGATCCGCTTCCTGCTGACGCGGCTGGTCGACTGGCTCAACGTGCCGCCGGGTGCGCTGGTGCGCCCCAAGGACCCGCTCGAATACGTCCGCAAGCTGCGCTTCCACCAGAGCGTTTCGAGCGTGCGCGACTATGGCCTCTTGCCGTCAGGACTGGTCGCGTGAGCGAGCTGCCCAATGTCACGATCTTCACGGACGGTGCCTGTTCGGGAAATCCCGGGCCCGGCGGCTGGGGGGCGATCCTGAGGTTCGGCGACAAGGAGAAGGAGCTGAACGGCGGCGAGCGCCATACCACCAACAACCAGATGGAGCTGATGGCGGCGATCTCGGCGCTGGAAGCGCTGAAGAAGCCCTGCTCGGTCGATCTCTACACCGACAGCCAATATGTGCGGCAGGGCATTACCGGCTGGATCTACGGCTGGAAGCGCAACGGCTGGCGCACCGCCGACAAGAAGCCGGTGAAGAACGTCGAGCTATGGCAGCGCCTCGATACCGCGCTGAAGGCGCACGAGGTGCGCTGGCACTGGGTCAAGGGCCACGCCGGCCATCCCGAAAACGAGCGCGCCGATCAGTTGGCGCGCGATGGGATCGCGATGGCGAGGTTGCAAGAGCGGGTGAGGGAGTAAGGCGGGCGTTCGTTCCTTCCGCTCGTCATGGCCGGGCTTGACCCGGCCATCCACGCCTTGCCATGCGCGCCCAAGAACGTGGATGCCCGGGACAAGCCCGGGCATGACGCCGTTGTTAGAGTCGCGGTGACGCGAAAATCAGAGCTGCCCGAGCAACGTATCGCCACCCGACACCTCGACCTTGCCGGGCATCGCCTCGAGGTTCAGCTTCTTCACCACGCCGTCCTCGACCAGCATCGAGTAGCGCTTGGAGCGGATGCCGAGGCCGTTGGCGGAGGCATCTAACTCCATGCCGATCGCCTTGGTGAAGTCGGCATTGCCGTCGGCGAGGAAGGTCGCCTCGTCACGTTGGTCGGTGTCGCGCTTCCAGGCGTTCATCACGAATGCGTCGTTGACGGAGACGATCGCGATGGTGTCGACGCCCTTGTCCTTGATGGCATAGGCGTTGAGGAAGATGCTTGGCAGATGCATCTTGTGGCAGGTGCCGGTGTAGGCGCCGGGCACAGCGAACAGCGCCACCTTCTTGCCCTTGAAGACGTCGTCGGTCGATTTGACCTGCGGACCTTCCGCCGTCATCACGCGGAATTTCGCCTCGGGCAGCTTGTCGCCAACTTGGATGGTCATCGTGAATTCTCCATGGAAAGGGGCGGGGCTGTTCTAGAGCATTTTACCGGCGGAGGGAAACGGCTTCACCGCGGTGTGATGCGCAATAAGAAACGTCATTCCGGGGCGGTGCGGAGCACCGGACCCGGAATCTCGAGCCGACAACTTCTGGATTCCGGGTTCGCGCTGGTGCGCGCCCTGGAATGACGGGCGTGGTGTCGCTGCGTTTACGCCGCCTCGGCTTTCTTCTCGTCGCGGAGCTGCCGGCGCAGAATCTTGCCGACATTGGTCTTCGGCAGATCGGTCCGAAACTCGATGTGCTTGGGCACCTTGTAGCCGGTGAGCTGCTCGTGACAGAACTTGATCACGTCCTCGGCCGTGAGGTTCGGGTCCTTCTTCACCACGAACGCCTTCACCGCCTCGCCCGACTTCGCATCGGGAATGCCGATCACGGCGCATTCGAGCACGCCCGGATGGCTCGCGATCACTTCCTCGATCTCGTTCGGATAGACATTGAAGCCCGAGACCAGGATCATGTCCTTCTTGCGATCGACGATCTTGATGTAGCCCTTCTCGTCCATCACGCCGATATCGCCGGTGCGGAAGTAGCCGTCCGCGGTCATGACCTTGGCGGTCTCCTCGGGCCGGTTCCAGTAGCCCGACATCACCTGCGGGCCCTTGGCACAGATTTCGCCGGGCTGTCCCAGCGTCACCTCGTTGCCGTCGTCGTCGCGGATCGAGATCCAGGTCGAGGGCACGGGAATGCCGATCGAGCCGGAGAACTCGTTCGTAGTCGCTGGATTGCAGGTGAGGGTCGGTGCGGTCTCCGACAGACCGTAACCTTCCGCGATGAAGCAGCCGGTCACCGCTTTCCACTGCTCGGCGACCGGACGCTGCACGGCCATGCCGCCGCCGTTGGAGATCTTCAGCTTGGAGAAGTCGAGCTTCTTGAAGTCCGGATGATGCATCAGGCCGTTGTAGAGCGTGTTGACTGCCGGGAAGCTGTTGACCTGATACTTCGCCAGCTCCTTGATGAAGCCTGCGATGTCGCGCGGGTTCGGGATGAGCAGATTGCAGCCGCCGGCGCGCACCGCGAGCAGGTAGCAGGCCGTCAAAGCGAAGATGTGATAGAGCGGCAGCGCGCAGACGATCATCATCTGGTCGACATGCGGCGGTGCGTTGAGCGCCGGTTGTAGCCAGGCGTCGTTCTGCAGCACGTTGGCGACGATGTTGCGGTGAAGCAGCGTCGCGCCCTTGGAGACGCCGGTCGTGCCGCCGGTATATTGCAGGAAGGCGACGTCGCCGGGCGACAGCTTTGGCTTGTTGAAGGTTGCGCCGCGGCCCGCCGCCAGCGCATCGTTGAAGGCGATCGCGCCCGGAAGCGAATAGGCCGGCACCATCTTCTTCACGCGGCGGACGACGACATTGACGATCACGCCCTTGAAGCCGAGCAGATCGCCCATGCTCGCCGTGATGACGTGCTTGACCGAGGTTTTTGCGATCACCTGCTCGACGGTGTGCGCGAAATTCTCCAGCACGATGATGGCTTCGGCGCCGGAGTCCTTGAGCTGGTGCTCGAGCTCGCGCGGCGTATAGAGCGGGTTGACGTTGACCACCGCGAAGCCCGCGCGCAGCACGGCCGCGGTCGCGACCGGATATTGCAGCACGTTCGGCATCATGATCGCGACGCGCGCGCCGCGCTGCAGGCCGCGGCTTTGCAAGTATGAGGCAAGCGCCAGCGACATCTGGTCGAGGTCGCGGTAGCTGATCGCCTTGTCCATGCAGATGAAGGCCTTGCGGTCGGCGAACTTCGCGAAGCTCTCCTCCAGGAGGTCGACCAGCGATGCGTATTGCGTCGGCTCGATATCGGCTGGTACGCCGGGCGGATATTGCTTGAGCCAGATGCGCTCCATAGGTACTCCCCTCCTAAAACCAGAGCCCGATGTGTCTCAGGCTTGCCTCGTTGCATGCAGTATCGAGCCTGCCGCAACCGGTGGCAAGCGGTTGAGGCTTAGGACAACGGCCGGGAAGTGGCTACTGGAATCGTCGCAAACGGAGCTGTCGCAGTTGCGAAGTGCGGCTGCGGCCGGCGCGCGCTGTTAACTGTTGTTGGGCGCAGGCTTCGCAGCGGGCTTGGTGGTCGCCTTCGGCTTACTGGGTTTGGCGGCGGAATCACCGTTCGCCGCTGGCTTTTCCGCGCCCTTCGCAGCCGCGTCGGGCTTGGCATTGGCGTGCTTGACCGGCTTGGCTGCGGGTTTGGTTTCGCCCTTCGCATCCGGCTTGGCATCGAGCTTGGCGCTCGACTTGGCCTCCTTGCCCGCATCTTTCGGCTTGTCGGTCGCCTCGGGCTTCTTCACCGCCACGCGCGACTTCTTGCCTCGCGCCTTTGGAGTAGCCTGCTGGTCGGCATCGGCCGCGACCGCCGCGATCAGCGCGGTGCCGGTCCGGGTCGGGCCGGTATAGACCGGCACCGGATCTGCGGGCGCCGCGGCGGAGGCGAGGAGGTCGGACGCCTTCATCATGGGCGGTTGCAGGCCCGCGGTGAAGAATGTCACCTGGGCTTCGCCGCCGGTCTGGGACGTCGATCCGCCCGTGCCGTTGGTTGCGATCAGCGCATCGTCGTCGTCGCTCGCCGGGTGCTTGCGGTGGCCACCGCACATCTCGTCACGCAGGTTCGGCGGCGAGGCGTCGACGGGCGCCAAGCTGTCGACCGTGCCGAGCGCGGGACGCAGCCACGACAACGTGTCCTGCGAGAAGCCGCGCTCGAGAAGCTGCGCCGCCTTGATCGCGCGCGCCGTGCCGGAGTTGGCGCCGAGCACCACCGCGATCAGCCGACGGCCGTTGCGCGTCGCCGATGCCACGAGATTGTACCCGGAAGCACAGATGAAGCCGGTCTTGAAGCCGTCGGCGCCGGGGTAGCGGCCGATCAGCTTGTTGAAATTCGGTGTGATGCGCTTGCCGAAGCGTATCGCCGGGATGTGCACGAAGTACTCGTATTCCGGCAGGTCGCGCAGGAACGAGCGCGAAAGAATCCCGAGGTCGCGCGCGGACGTGATCTGGCCGTCGGCGGGCAGGCCGTTGGGATTGACGTAGCTCGTCTGGGTCATGCCGAGCTTTTGTGCGGTCTGGTTCATCATCGCCGAAAAGCCGTCGATCGAACCGCCCACGCCCTCGGCTAGCACGACCGCCATGTCGTTCGCCGACTTCACCAGCATCATCTTGAGCGCGTTGTCGACGGTGACCTGCGTGCCGGGACGGAAGCCCATCTTCGAGGGCGATTGCGAAGCGGCCATCGGTGAGACCGTCAGCAGCGTGTCGAGCGTGAGCTTGCCGTCCTTCACCGCCTTCAGCGTGACATAGGCGGTCATGATCTTGGTGACCGAAGCCGGATACCAGGGGACGGTCGCATTCTCCGCCTGCAAAACCTTGCCGCTATCGGCCTCGATCAGAAGCAGCGCCTCGGCGCGGGCATCGCGCGGCGCAAGGAACATCAGCGCGGCGGCCATGACGGCCAGGTTCAATGGGGCAAGGCGAAGCAGCGGGCGAAAGAACTGCACTATCCGATTCCGGTCCTTGGAGAGCCGCTCGATAACGCGGTTCTCATGATCTGAGGTTCGGGTTTGAAGCGTATGTCACTGCCGCCGCTTGCGGCGCGTGCAAACCTATACCGGCTCGTTCACCGAGAACAGGGGCCGGACTGGGTATTCAGTGATGAAATAGGCCGAATTTCGACGGTTTTACTGGGACTTCACAGCCGTGGCCGCGGCCTCTGCCGCCGTCACGCTCGCCCGTGTGTTCTCCTGAACCATGAACTGGGCCCTGGCGAGTGCGGCGAAATGGCCGCCTTTGGCCACGAGTTCATCGAAAGTTCCGCTTTCGATCACGCGGCCGCCGTCGAACACCAGGATCTTCGTGGCGTTGCGGATGGTGGAGAGGCGATGGGCGATCACGAAGGTGGTGCGGCCCCGCATCACTTCATCGAGAGCGGCATTGACCTTCGCCTCGGTGACGGCATCGAGGGCGCTGGTGGCCTCGTCGAGGATCAGGATCGGCGGATCCTTCAGCAGTGCCCGCGCGATCGACAGCCGCTGCCGCTCACCGCCGGACAGCATGCGCCCGCGCTCACCGGCATTGGTCTCGAAGCCGCCGCTGCGCTCGATGAACTCGAGCGCCTGCGCGCGCTCGGCCGCGAGCCGCATGTCCGCGTCGGTCGCGTCCGGCTTGCCGACGCGCAAATTGTCGGCGATCGAGCGGTTGAACAGCAGCGCCTCCTGGAACACGACGCCGATGTTCCGCCGCAGCGCGGTCAACGTCACGCCACGCACGTCCATGCCGTCGATCCTGATGAAGCCGGACTGCGGATCGAACGCGCGATGCAGCAGCGCGATCGCGGTCGACTTGCCGGCGCCGGTCGGGCCGACCAGTGCGATCGTCTGTCCGGGCAGTGCGGTGAAGGAGAGATCCTCGACCGCGGGCCGCTTGCCGTCATAGGAGAAGGTGACGTCGTTGAACTCGACGAGGCCCGACAGGCGCCCGACGTCGATCGCGTCGGGCCGGTCGTGCACGGCGGGCACGGCATCGAGCACGTTGAAGAATTCGCGTAGGCGCGGCGCCTCCATGAAGACGTTGTTGACGAAGCTCACGACCTGCTCGAGCTTCTGGATCAACAGCGTTGCGAAGCTCACGAACATCACGATCTCGCCAACCGTCGTCAGCCCCTGGTCGTGCAGCGCGATGCCGAGCGTGAAGATCGCGAGCACCGTGATGGTGGTGGAGGCGCGCGTGATGACGGTGACGAGCGCCCACCAGGACAGCACCGGCATTTGCGCGGCGAGCAATTGATCGGCAACGAAGCGCAGTCCCTGCACCTCGGCATCGACGCGGACGAAACTCTGCACCAGCGCCACGTTGCCGAGCGCGTCGGAAGCGCGCGCGGAGAGGTCGCTATAGTGCTCCTCGACCGTCATCTGCATGCCGTAGGTCTTGCGCACGACGAAGGTCGTCAGCGCCGTGAACACGATGCAGAGTGCGAACAGCAGGATCGCGAGCCGCCAATTCAGATAGAGCGACAGCGGCAGCAGCACGAACACCGACAGGATCGCGGCAAAATGCTCGCGGAAGAAGCCGAGCCACAGCCGCCACAGCGCGTCCGTGCCGTTGAGCATCACCTTCATCAGCCGCCCGGAATGGGTGCCGGAGTGGAAGGTCAGCGGCAGTTGCAGAATGTGCTCGAAATAGTCCGTCAGTACCGCCTGGCGCTGGCGGTGCGAGAGCCGGTCGGCTTGCAGGGCGACGAGCGCGCTGCAGCCGATGGTGAACAGCCCGAACGCGACCCAGGCGAGCAGGAACGGCCAGGCGGAGTTCGAGCCTGCGACGGTCTTGCCGGAGAGCACGTCGACGATCTTGCCGAACAGCACCGGCTCGGCGAACTGCGCCGCCGCCAGCAGCAGATTGGCGATCGCCAGCAGCCAGCCCAGCCGCGCCTCCTTGCCGAGCAGCTCGAGAACGCGGGTGTAAAGACGAAGGATCGACATGAAATGCACGGCGCTCGCGCGGGCGGAATCGAACGAAGTGGCATTCTAATCAGGGATGGGCAGCAAGATACAGCCGAAGCTGTCGAAGCCGTCAGTTTTATTCAATTGATCAGCCGGCCGGCCACAGGCGGCAGGAACTGGTCGTCGAAAATATCGCTCGCGGCGGGACGTTTGCGGAACTTGAAATCCTGCGCGATCTGGTCGATGGCGCGGTCGAAGCGAACGGGATCGATGCCGCCGAGGCCGTTGCGCCGGACCTCGTCGGTCAGGATGTTGTCGGCAAGCACGGTGGATAGCCGCGCGAGTTCGAGGTCGCGCACGCCATCCTCCATCCGGCTGACGACGTCGTCGACCGCGCGTTCCGGCTCCTTGACCGTTGCATTGAGGCCGCCGATCAGCGCGCGCACGAAGCCCTTCACGGCGTCCGGCTTCGAGGCGGCAAAGGACGGGTTCACCACCACCGCGAAGCCATAAGCTTCGCAGCCATAATCGGCATAGCGCAGCACCGCGAGATCGTCGGCGGGCACGCCGCGGTCGCGCAAATTCACGGCCGACAGATAGCTGAAGCCGGCCACCGCATCGACCTGTCCGGCGGACAGGACCGGTTCGCGCACCGCGGCACTCATCTTGTAGAATTTCACATGCGCTGCGTTGACCCCGTTCCGATGCGCGAGCGCCGGCCACAGCCGGATCGAGAGATCGCTGTCGGCAACGCCGACCGTCTTGCTCTCGAGATCGGACAGCGTATGGATGCCGCGGCTCCGGCGCGCGACGATCGCGTAGGGCGCGCGGTTGAACAGCACGAACACGGCCTTGATCGGAGCGGCATCCGCCCTGTCGCGAAAACGGATCAATTCGTTGATGTCGACGAGAGCGAGATCGCTGTCCCCTCTGGCGATGCGCGCAAGCGTCTCCGGTGAGCCTGCGGCGCTGTTGAACGACACCGCGAGATGCTCGCTGCCGAACAGCCCGTCCTTCGCCGCCATGAAGACCGGCGCCATGCTCGATTCAATCGGGCGGTCGAAGGTGAACCTGATTGCGACATGCCGCGCTGCATCGTCCGCCGCGGTCGCCTTGCTGAAGCCCGGACACGCCAGCACCGCCAGCCCGATCCAGAGAGCCAAGAGGCAACGGGAGAGAAAGGTTGGGCATGCGTGCATGAATTTCACGCCGGACTAGCGTTGTTTCTTTTTGTGACGCTTGCAAAGCGCCGGCGGCGTCATCCTCGCCGATCAAACCTGAACGGTTGATGAGCGGAATGCGTCATGATTTCGCAATCTCCGCGCGAATTTGTCGCCGTTCAGCTCCTGTTGGGGTTGGGGAACCCAACATGGGATGCGCGGGTTTTTAGAGGGATAAGCCCGTTTGCGGGCACCCATTGGAGGCCGATATGTTTGACCGAATTTCCACGACCATTGGCCGCAAGGCCGTGCTTGCCACCGTCGCCGTGCTGGCGCTGACCACCGCCGCGCCCTCGACGTCCTTTGCGGGTGGCCGCCATTGGCATGGCGGCGGGGGAGCGGCCGCTGCGGCCGCCTTTGCCGGCATCGTTGGCACGGGCCTTGCGATCGCCGCCGCCCGCGATGCCTACGCCTATGATTATGGCCCTGCCTATTACGGCGGCCCGACCTACTACGGCGGTCCGACCTATTACGGCGGCCCGGCCTATTACGGCAACGGCTACTACCACCGAAGCGACTATCCATATCACGGCGTGGTCGGACGCGACCCCTTTGCCAATTGCAGCCGAAGCGGCGCTGGCTGTTGGTGAGCTGTTGACCACGAAAAGCCGGCGCGCTTGCCGCGCCGGCTTAAATTTTGCTTTTATTGTCGGACGTTAACGCGTCTACCATTGGTTTAGAGTAGTTTTGAGTACATGAGTGATTCGCTTGAGCGGCTATATCTGGCTGTGCTCGCGGCCAGGGATCTTGATCCGGCAACATCGCGTACGGCCCGGCTGTTTCAGCGCGGCCCGGCCAAAATGGCAAAAAAATTGGCTGAGGAAGCCATTGAAGTGGTCATCGACGCCGTTCATGGCGATAGCGAAGCCGTGATCCGGGAAAGCGCCGACCTGCTCTACAATCTCACCGTGCTCTGGGCCTCGGCCGGCGTGCGGCCCGAGGACGTGTGGCGCGAGATGGCGCGGCGGGAAGACATGCTCGGTATCGCCGAGAAGCTGCCGAAATCGCCGATGAAACTGCCCAAAGTCGCTTCGCCCGGCGTCGCGGCCCGGCGGCCAATTGTCGCGCTCGAAGGCCGCGCAACGCGCAAACGCCACTAGAAGCGCTACAAATCGGCCCCATCTCGCCATGGACAAATCGCTCCCATGGTGCTTCATCGCGGCGCCATGCTGAAACGTATCTACGACTGGTGCATCGACGCCGCCCACAAGCCCTATGCGCTCTGGATCATGGGGGCCGTGGCTTTTGCAGAAAGCTCGTTCTTTCCCGTCCCTCCGGACGTGATGCTGATCCCGATGTCGCTGGCGCGCCCGCAACGCGCCTGGGTCTACGCCGCCGTCTGCACCGCGACCTCGGTGCTGGGCGGCATTCTGGGCTATGCCATCGGAGCGCTGCTCTATGACTCGGTCGGCCACTGGCTGATCCAGGTCTACGGTCTCGGTGACAAGGTCGATGCGTTCCGTGCCTCCTATGCCGAATGGGGCGCGGTGATCATTTTGGTCAAGGGCCTCACGCCGATCCCCTACAAGCTCGTCACAATCACGTCGGGCTTCGCCGGCTACAACATCGGGCTGTTCATTCTGTGCTCGATCGTCGCGCGTGGCGGGCGCTTCTTCGTGGCTGCTATTTTGCTCAACCGCTATGGCGAGTGGATCCGGAAAAGGATCGAAGAGCATCTCGGCTTGTGGGTGGCGATCGGCGCGTTGGTGCTGGTGCTTGGCTTCGTAATCGCGATCAAGCTTATCTGACGGCGCGTCAGGCGCTTTGCCGGCGCGCCGGCTTCGGCTACGGTTGGGCCATGATGGTTCGATCCGGCAACCGGGTCACGCGACTCCGGATAATCGTGACAGCGGCTCTCTTCCTTCTGCCTGGCGCCGCCGGGTCCGGATGGGCACAGTCAACGGCCCCCGCGTCGCCGCTCGGCCTTCAAGAGGCCGGCCCGCAGGCACCGCCGCCACAATCGACTCCCGCAGCATCGGCCCCACCTGCGGGCGAGGAAAATCCCGGTCTGATCAACGAAATGGGCAAGCTGTTCGACAAGCTGCCCAGGGTCCTGCCGCCGATCAAAAGCCCGAGCGAGACCATCGACGATCTGTCGCGCCTGGCAATGCCATCGACCATGGTGTCGGGGCGCGTGGCCTGCCCGGCCTCGGCAAACGGCGCGCCCGACTGCAAGCAGGCTGCCGACAGGCTCTGCCAGGGCAAGGGCTACAAGGAAGGCAAGAGCCTGAACGCAGACTCCGCGCAAAGCTGCTCGGCAAAGGTCCTGATTCCCGGCAGGACCCGCAAGCCGGATGACTGCCGCACCGATACGTTCGTCACCAGCGCGCTGTGCCAGAACTGAAGCGATGACGCCGCGAGCAAACCACAAGGAGCGCCCATGAGTCGTACGGAGCAGGACTTCCTCGGACAGCGTGAGATCGCCGACGACATCTACTACGGCGTCCAGACCATCCGCGGGAAGGAGAACTTCCACATCACCGGCATTCCGATGAACCAGGAGCCTTATTTCGTGAAGGCGCTCGGTTACGTGAAGAAGGCCGCCGCGATGGCCAATCGTGACCTCGGCGCGATCGACGCCAAGGTCGCGGACGCGATCATCCTCGGCTGCGATCGTGTCATCGCCGGCGACATGATGGATCAGTTCGTCACCGATTTCATCCAGGGCGGCGCCGGCACCTCGACCAACATGAACGCCAACGAGGTGATCGCCAACCTCGCGCTGGAATCGCTCGGCTTCGGCAAGGGCGACTACCAGCACGTCAGCCCGAACGACCACGTCAACTACGGCCAGTCGACCAACGACACCTATCCGACCGCTTTCCGCCTGGCGCTGATCCTGCGGCTCGAAAGTTACATGACGGCGCTGCGGCAGCTTCAGGAGGCGTTCTTCGCCAAGGGGCGCGAGTTCGACCGCGTGCTGAAGATGGGACGCACGCATCTCCAGGACGCTGTGCCGATGTCGCTCGGCGCCGAATTCCGCGGCTGGGGCACCACGATCGGCGAGGAGGTCGATCGCATCTCGGAAGCCCGTGCACTGCTGCGCGAGATCAATCTCGGCGCCACCGCGATCGGCACCTCCGTCACCGCCGCCGTCGGCTATCCCAAGCTTGCGGTCCGGCATCTGAGCGCTCTGACCGGCGTCGACTTCGTGCTCGCGGGAGATCTCGTCGAGGCGACATCGGATACCGGCGCCTATGTGCAATTGTCAGGCGTCCTGAAGCGCACCGCGAGCAAGCTGACAAAAATCTGCAACGACATTCGCCTGTTGGCCTCGGGCCCGCGCGCCGGCTTCAACGAGATCAACCTGCCGCAGCTCCAGCCGGGTTCGTCGATCATGCCCGGCAAGGTCAATCCCGTCATTCCCGAGGTCGTCAACCAGACGAGTTTCCTTGTCATCGGGCTCGACACCACCGTGACACTCGCAGCAAGCGCCGGCCAGCTCCAGCTCAACGTGATGGAGCCGGTGATCTCGTTCGCGCTGTTCTTCTCGATCCGCACCATGGAGCGCGCGGTCAACAGCCTGCGCGAGAACTGCGTCGTCGGCATCACCGCCAACGAGGACCACACCCGCAACATGGTGCTCAACTCGCTCGGCATCGTCACCGTGCTGAAGCCGCTGCTCGGCTACAAGCAGTGCGCCGAGATCGCGCGCGAGGGCTACAAGAGCGGCAAGTCGCTGCACCAGATCGTGGTGGTCGAACGCAAGCTGCTGACGCAGGAGAAATGGGACGAGATGTTCTCGTTCGAGCGGCTGATCAATCCGGATCTGATCGACTCGTAGAGTGCGATAGCTGCCATCACTTCACCTCTCCCTGTGGGAGAGGTGCGCCACTGCTTCAGACGGTCGCCGTGAATTCCGCGGCTTGGAATTGCGGTGATGGCGTCCCGGGTGTGGCGTGAAAACGCATACTTGACAGTGGAAAGATTGCCTTGTTGGTATGGCGCCGAGCCTTCAACAAGCCTTCGACTTGTCCGCCAATAGAGGATCGTTTCGCGATGTCCATGCCTGCCTTGTTCAAAGGGCGCCTGTCGATCCCCGTAATCGGCTCGCCGCTCTTCATCATCTCGGTGCCCGATCTGGTGATCGCGCAGTGCAAGGCGGGTGTGGTGGGCTCGTTCCCGGCGCTGAACGCGCGGCCGCCGGAGCTGCTCGACGAGTGGCTGGCGCGGATCACCGAAGAGCTCGCGGCCTATGACCGCGCACATCCCGAGCGTCCGTCGGCGCCGTTCGCAGTGAACCAGATCGTGCACAAGTCGAACAACCGGCTCGATCACGACATGGCGCTTTGCGCCAAGTACAAGGTGCCGATGATCATCTCCTCGCTCGGTGCGCGCGAGGAGCTCAATCAGGCCGTGCATGGCTGGGGCGGCATCGTCTTCCATGACGTGATCAACCAGAAGTTCGCGCGCAAGGCGATCGAGAAGGGCGCCGACGGCCTGATCCTGGTTGCCGCCGGCGCCGGCGGTCACGCCGGCACGATCTCGCCGCTGGCTTTCGTTGCCGAGACGCGAAAGTGGTTCGACGGCCCGATCGCGCTGTCCGGCGCGATCGGCAACGGCAAGGCGATCCGCGCGGCGCGCATCCTGGGGGCCGACTTCGCCTATGTCGGCTCGGCCTTCATCGCGACCAAGGAAGCCAACGCGGTCGAGAAGTACAAGGAGATGATCGCCTCGTCCTCGGCCGACGACATCGTCTATTCGAATCTCTTCACCGGCGTGCACGGCAACTATCTGAAGCCGTCGATCCTCGCCGCCGGCATGGATCCGGAGAACCTGCCGACGTCCGATCCCTCCAAGATGAATTTCGGCACCGATGCTTCCGGCGAGCGCGCCAAGCCGAAGGCCTGGAAGGAGATCTGGGGCTCGGGCCAAGGCATCGGCAGCGTGGAAGGCGTCGTGCCCGCCGCCGAGTTGATCGCGCGCTTCAAGAAGGAATACGACGAAGCGATCGATCCGCCGTTGCAATAAGCAACCAGTGTAATCGCGCGCGTATCTTTCATACGTCGTCCCCTGGCTTTCGCCAGGACGACATTTTTTTTGAACTCCGAGTATTTGCTACGGAGAAGCGATGGACGCCATCTACCGCGTCGACGGCAATAACGTCGTCACCAGCCCCGATGCTGCGGGGCCGTGGGACCCGCGCATGCAGCACGGCTCGGCGCCGGCTTCGCTCGTGGTATGGGCGGCTGAGCGGATGGCGACGACCGTGCCGATGGATATCGCGCGCGTCACTATTGACTTGATGCGTCCGGTTCCGGTGGCGCCCCTCACGATCGCGACCGAGGTGTTGCGCGAAGGCCGCAAGATCCAGCTCTGCGGCATCAAGTTGCTCGCAGATGGCGTGGTCGTGGTCGGTGCGACCGTGCTGAAGATGAGGCGGCAAGCGCTGACGCTGCCCGACGACGTCAAGGAGTTGCCGGTGACGCTGCCGCCGCCGGAGCAGTCGCTGGTCGAGGACGGGCACGCTGCCACCAGCCCGTTCGTGCGCTCCGTCTCGATGCGCGCGGCGCGCGGCCGCTTCGGCCAGGCCGGTGCCGGTGCGATCTGGTTTCGCGTCGACAAGCCGTTGATCGAGGGGCAAGCCGTTTCGCAGGCCATGCGCGCGGTCGTCGCTGCCGACTTCTCCAACGGCACCGCCTCGACGCTAGATTTTCGCGCCTGGACCTACATCAACGCCGACCTCACCGTGAGCTTTGCACGCCAGCCGGTCGGCGACTGGATCCTGCTCGACGGCGAATCCTGGATTGGTGCGGATGGCACGGGCCTCGCGATGTCGCGGCTCGCCGACCTGCAAGGCTATTTCGGCCGCGCTGTGCAAAGCCTCGTAATAGAGAAGCGCTAAGCTGCGGCTTGCGCATTTAACGCAGCATTAACCATCGCGCTCCCAGAATCCCCTCGCAGCCGTCAATCGGCACGAAGAGGGGACAGGCGATGGACTACGATTTTCTCAACGCCAAGACGCAGGCTTCGCTGGATGAAATCCGCGTCCGTGTGGCGCATGCTCTGGCCCGTCACCCGCTCTGCCGCAACGTGCGCTTCGACATCCTCAGCGTGCCCCGCACCCGGCGTGGCGGCAACTGGACGGTGACGCTCCAGGCAGTCGAGCCGCGTGCGGTGTGGGAGGCCTCCGAGATCGTCGCCGACATTCAGGACGCCTACGACTTGGCGCTAGCTGCCTGATTTCGTTGAATTTTCCAATGCGATGTCGTCGTCGTCCCGGCGTTTTCCGCTGCGGTGGCGCGGTTAGGCCTTAATTCCCGCCCAGTTTCCGGGCATCGAGCGGTCGAGAGCCGGACGCGGAGAGACGTTTGTCGAAAGCCATCACCATCGTCGTGCTGACTTGTTTCCTGGTTCTCGGCGCCGCCGCCACCGCCATTTTCGGCCGTGACAGTGTGCCGGCCGCAGGTCGCGACATGGTCTCGCAGGTCGTCTCCCAGCCCGTCGCCGCCAACCGCGCCAGCAAGGCCGACCGTCTGAACGTTCCGACCCTCGCTCTGGCCTCCGCTGCCGTCGAGCCGATCGACAGGCCAGCTCTCACCGAGCCGCTGCGCCAGGCCTTCGCTGCCGCCACGCCAGCCGATTTCCCGCCGGCGCCCAAGGCGAGCGCGTCCGAGGCGCCGGCCGCAGCAACCGAAGCGCCTGCCAAGCCGAAAGTGGTCGCAAAGCCGCAGCCGCAGAAATCCTATTCGCTGCTCTCCGACGTGCAGATTGCCGGCATCAAGGACCGGCTGAAGCTGTCGTCGTCGCAGGAATACTACTGGCCATCGGTCGAGACCGCGCTACGCAACGTCGCGCGCAAGATCCAGGCGAACAAGCTCTCCAATCCGCAGGTGCAGGGCGTGCCGATCGATCCCAACTGCGATGAGGTCCAGCAATTGAAGTCGGCGGCGATGCCGCTGCTGTTCCAGTTGCGCGACGATCAGAAAGAGGAAGTGCGTAAGCTCGCCCGCATCATCGGGCTTGAGAAGGTTGCCCAGCAGATCTGACGCGCAAGCCGGTGGGTTCCGCGCTTGACCGCGGAACTGCAGCATTTTCCCGAACGTCGTTCCCGGAACATCAAATTGCGCGGTGCGTTGCTCGCTCGGAAGAGGGAGTGGACCGATGCGCGCTTTGACAGCCTATTTTGTCGGTGGAGGAACCATCGTCGCAGCCATCGCCGTCGGTCTTGGCGGCGGCATCGTGGCCGGCAACATCATGAACCCCATCGCGCCCAAGCACGGCGCCGAGACGGCCAAGCAGGAGCGGCGCTCGGAATCGACGGCAACGAGCAATGCGCCATCCGAGCGTGTGCAATACCTCAGGGGATCGCAGGTCTTCGGCGCAGCGCCCGTTCAGGCCGAGGTGCCGGCCACAACGGCCAACGCCGAGCCGTCCGCGCCGCCGGCACAGCCGGCTGCAAGCCAACAGTCCCAGCAGGAGTCGTCCCGGCAGGAGTCGTCCCGGCAGGCGAACACGCAAGCTGCGCCGACTGCACCTGCCAAGCCAGCTGAGCAGCAGGCCTCGACCGAGCAGGCCTCCTCACCCGACAATGCCTATGCGAAAGCAAAGGACGCCGACGTGAAGCGCGCGGCATCGGAGCGGCATCGCGCGGACCGACGGCAGCGCTGGGCCGAGCGCCGCCGCTATGACGCGCGCGATCCGCGCGAGATGCGTGATCGGACTGACTGGGACGATGTCGCACGCAGCGTTCGCGAAGATGCCGACGCCCGCGAATTCGGCTCAGCTCCGCGCCGTGTCTATCCGCAGAACCGCGGCTTCCCGCAGATCAGGCTGTTCGGCGATGACGACGACGATTAGCGCGCGCTATGTGAACGAGCCAGCCCGGCCCGGTCGGTTCATTCCCGCGGGCCGTGCTGGCGATCCTGCAGGCACGCTTCCACGAGCCGGATTTTTCCGCGCAAAAGCTCGCACTCGCGGCCGGTCTCTCCGAGCGCTACGTCAACGAGCTGCTGTTTGAGGCCGGCGCCAGCTTCACCACGCGCTTGAACGAGCTGCGCTTGCGCAAGGCCGTCGATCTCCTCGCCTGCAGCGAGGGGCGCATCAGCGATGTCGCGTTTGCCTGCGGCTTCAACGATCTCTCCCATTTCAACCGCTGCTTCCGCCGTCGCTTCGGTCTGACGCCGACGGCGGCGAGGGTCAGGTAAGGGGGCTGTGACAGCGTGGATTACGACGCCTCCACCCGCGGTGGTGGATAGCGTCTTGCCAAAATCGACAGCGACAGATGCCGCTCCTCCTCCGGCAGCTCGAGATAGGCCAACACCTGCGCCTGCTTCCAGCCGTCGGCGCCGAAATCGATCGACGCCCATTTTTGCGGCTCGGGTCCGTCCAGCCCGCGCACCCAGACGAAATAGCGTGGGAGGTTGCCCGCTTCTCTTTCGGTCGCGCGTCGTCTGGCCATCAAGCTGCTCGCTGAGTGGGGACCACCGCAAGAGAATATAGGCGGGCTCGATGATTGCTAGGGAGGGTCGTTGCTTCGCTACGAGAAGAGTGCCGAGCCGGTCCGTCTTCGCCAAGAGGCTTTGCACGGCTGCGCCACGCGAAGCCCGAAACGGCGAAGCGTGGTGCCCCTGGCCGATAACAGCTTAGTGCCGCAACTAGTTGAAATTAGATGGCATTTCATCTTCGATTGCTGTTGATGCCAACAGGAATACCAACAAACTGACGCGCCGTATTAGCTAGCAAAAAAATAGTTTGCGGGCTCCTTGGCGGCAGGCATGCCCATGCTGTCTCCCTCTGCCTAATCGCCTCAACTGGAATCGAACCCAGGTTGGAAGCACGGCGGGATTGCTCTCGGTTCGTCCGATTTGTACGCGATAGCGCGCGGCAGTTCGCGGAGGCGGCAGAAAGCCTTTTGTTTGGCAGCAGGCGATTTAGACCAACGCATCCTGGGCTATTGGGCTAAGCGCAGATGGCGTCGAACAAGTCAGCAGGAACCTCGAGCAGTGCCTTCCTGGCAAAGCCGCGTCGACACCAAGATCGCAGCTTGGACATACCCATCTCGCTCAGCGGGGGCTTGATCCGGTCGTGGCAGACATCACCGAAAAGCACGCAAGAACCATGGTCGACAATGATAGCAACAAGAGGCGCCGGCTCGTCGAGTTCAAGGACGGTTGCCGCTATGGCAAATTCGGAAGGACCAAGGCTTATGAGCTGATCGCCCTTGACAGGATCAGGGCTTACAAAATGGGAGGCAAGACCATGATCGACCTCGACAGCGTGGATGAATATCACACTTCGCTGCCGAGGATTGAAACGAGAGCAAGCTAAATCACCGCTCTGCGCAGCGGCGCACCATCGCGGAGGCCGCAGAGCGATCGGACCAATGAGCGCACGCGTTCGGCTCAATAGGCCGAACAGGGTACTAAGCGAAACTATGACAATGGAAGAGCCGCCGCCGTAGGACTGACGGCTCCGCAGATCGAGCGTTAGGGCCGCGCAAGTCGAAGGCAAGCGTGATAAGTCGATTTGTTCCGTGCCAGCGCCGGGTCGACACCTGATTGTCTATTATCCCGCTACGTTGAACCAGGTCGAACATTCGCGCCGGCAGTTCGAACGCCGTCCTGGCGAGCCTCGAGGACGTAGCGCGCGTGGGGGCTCAATTACTGTCGATCATTGAACGGTTCATTGCATTGCGTTCGCGAAATTGCCGATGGCTGCTCAGTGCCGACAAGGCGAATGACCGGTGCGATGAAATCCTTCGAGAGGACGTGATCTAGCGCGGAATTTAAGCGTCGATGCGGGAGGCGTTGCATTATTCGATATCGATACGGCGTTACTATGCCTGCCTCACGCGCCGACTGTTTGTAGGCCGGCAAAGACAAAGACGTGATCGATTTGACAGGCCGACTTCGGATATCGATCCGGTGGGCGGGAAGCGTTCTTTGCGCGTCAGAACGTCGGGATATATCGCCGCTCGGTAGAGTGCTCAAATGAAGATCGAGTCCATACGTATCAAAAACTTTCGGTCGTTCGCCAACGAAACGGTCTATTTGAATGACTATACTTCCTTGGTGGGTCCCAATGGGTCGGGTAAGTCTACGGTTCTTTGCGCCCTGAACGTCTTTTTCAGAGAGATTGAGAACGCTACGACGGATCTGACCCTGCTCGATATCGAGGACTTTCACCAGAAGAATGTCGATGAACCGATCGAGATCACAGTCACCTTCACTGATCTCAGCCAAGAGGCCCAGAAAGAGTTCGCCGGCTATTTCCGCCAAGGGAAGTTAGTCATTTCAGCGGTCGCATCGTTTGATCGGATGACAGGCAAAGCGGCTGTGAAGCAATTTGGACAGCGTCTCGGTATATCAGCCTTCAAGGAGTTCTTCAAAGCAGAGGGTGATGGAAAGAAGGTCGCGGAGCTCAAAGCGATTTACTCGGGCATCGCGAAAAAATACGAGCTGCCGGCGCCCGGGACAAAAGACGCAATGATAGGGTCATTGCGAAACTACGAAGTCGAACATCCCGATGAGTGCGAGTTGATCCAAAGCGAGGATCAGTTCTACGGTATTTCGAGGGGCGCCAATCGGCTCGCGAACTATGTTCAGTGGGTGTATGTCCCGGCCGTCAAAGACGCAACTAGCGAGCAACAAGAAGCCCGGAATACCGCTCTCGGCAAGCTGTTGGCCAGGACGGTAAGAGCAAAGACGAACTTCGAGGAGAGCGTCAAGACGCTGCGCACCAGTATGCAGGCGCAATACGAAGAGCTTCTGGCGCAGAACCAGCATGTGCTGGAAGACCTTTCAGAGTCCTTGAGGACGCGCTTGGGGGAATGGGCGCATCCTGAGGCGACAGTTAAGCTCGAGTGGAGACAGGACCCGGAAAAATCCGTGCGGGTAGATGAGCCGTGGGCCCGGATCATTGCAGGCGAGGGACTTTTTGAAGGTGAGCTGGCGCGGTTTGGACACGGCCTGCAGCGTTCCTATCTTCTCGCGCTTCTTCAGGAATTGGCGTCGACCGATGATGTGAGTTCGCCGCGTCTCATTCTGGGGGTGGAGGAGCCCGAACTGTACCAGCACCCGCCTCAAGCGCGGCACCTTGCATCTGTGTTCGAAAGGCTCGGTACAACGAACTCTCAGATTGTCATCACAACGCACAGCCCGCACTTCGTGTCCGGGGATGGCTTTGAGAACGTTCGGATGATTCGCAAGAATCTGGTCGAGAAACGCTCGAAGGTTGCGCAGATGTCCTATGCCGATCTCTCTAAGGCAGTCGCCAGCGCGACAGGTGAACCGCCAAAGAAGCCTACAGGGATACTTGCAAAAATCCATCAGTCACTTCAACCCGCGCTCAATGAGATCTTTTTTTGCTCACGCCTGGTGTTGGTCGAGGGACTCGAGGACAATGGATATTTGTCCGCAGGTCTTCATCTGATGGGGCAGTGGGAGGCGTTTAGACGGGCCGGGTGCCATATAGTTCCGGTGAACCGAAAGAGCGAACTGCTTCAACCTTTGGCGATCGCAAAGCACATGGGCATCCCGACCTACGTGATGTTTGATTCCGACGCCGACAAGCCAGACAAAAGTGGAAGTCGAACTAAGCACCAAAAAGACAACAAGGCATTGCTTGCGCTGCTTGGGACGGCCGAGCAGGATCCAATGCCTGCAGCGACCGTCTGGGGTAAAGGCTATGTAATGTGGCATTCAGACATCGGCTCGGTCGTGAAAAGCGAGATTGGAGAAGCCGACTGGTCAAAGTTTTGCGCGGAAGCCGATAAACAATACGGTCACGCCGGCGAATTGAAGAAGTACGTGCTCCACATCGCTGCAGTGCTTGACGCGGCCTGGGAGAGTGGTCTGCGTTCCAGCAGCCTTGAAAAAGTGTGCTCCGCCATTCTTGACCCGGCCAATTGTGCGTAACTCTTCGGCTTCTAAGGCTATAGTTGATCGGTCCTTGTCGGGCACAGGTCAAACAGTCGACAGAGTTGGCAGCCAAGGTCTTACATGAAGTTCCATACGCATTAAGAATTTCGGATCGTTCGCCGGCGAGACGGTCTATTTGAACGCTTATACTTCCTTGGTGGGCCCCGATAGGTCATACATGGGCCAGCACTCTCCTGAGTGCCGAAATGTCTCTAGCGTGGAGACATTTGGGAACTGACGTTTCGATCAAAAGCGAGGCAATGCCTCGCCTTTCCACTTCAATCGGACACGGTGCCCGTTTTTGCTTCCCGTGACAGCACCGGGACGCATACCCGCGAGCCATCGCCGGGCTGTGCGATGGTGGGCCGGTCAACGGAGTCGCGTCATGAATGTCCCCATCCCTTTGAGAGCCGACCGCGCCGAGGCCTTCCGCGTAGAGCGCCGCAGCTGGTCGCGCGCACTTTGCGCCCGCGTGCTTTCCTCGTCGCAGCGTGGCGGTGCGGAGAAAATCCTGAAAGCCAATTGGCCGCAGTGCGCCACGAAGGCGAAGGAACGAGGGAGAACATGAAAATGTAACCCAAACTTCGAGTAGCCTTGCTGCGCGAGAGATGGGGGTTGGCCCTCCGGACTCGGATTACAGGATCAGGGTCCAAACC
>NZ_JBVUBB010000010.1:0-207364 GCF_055791185.1 Bradyrhizobium ingae | reverse complement strand
CCCCCCCCCCCCCCCCCCCCCCCCCCCCCCCCCCCCCCCCCCCCCCCCCCCCCCCCCCCCCCCCCCCCCCCCCCCCCCCCCCCCCCCCCCCCCCCCCCCCCCCCCCCCCCCCCCCCCCCCTCCCCAAAACAAAAAACAACGTGTATAAGAGACAGCGTCTGCACCGACTACGGCCACATCACCGATGCCGACGACGACGCGGCGAAGAACGTCCTTCGTCGTGGCATTAGCTCAACCGGAGGACCCCCGGGGACGGGCTTATGCATCGAGCCGCGTTGGCGGCAGGAACCAGGAAACTCTCGCCCGAAGGCAGAACCTCGGCCCTTCAGGACCGGGAGTAGTCACGCTGCTCGTCTGTGACAAAGGCGCCAGGCGTGAAGCAGCTTCCGATCAGGATTCGGTCGGTGGATCAGGACTCGAAATCGCCATGCTCGCTCATGCGAGGGAACTGGCGCGCAAATTTGAGCGCGAAGATCTCGGTGGACGATCGGACCACCAACAGTCAGAGCTTGGATCATTTCGTACTAACGCGTCGCGCTTTGAACACCGTGTCGGGAATCCGACGATGCGAAATCATCATTAGAAAAATGGGTAAGCTTTCCAAATTCCTTCATTCTGGCGGCGCAAGCTGAATCATCTCTTCATTGGTACGGCGCTTGCTTAAAGGGGGCGGTACCACGTCTTCACGCCGTGGCGCTTAGATCCATTCGCCGTGATGGGCCCTGGACACCGGCTCTTCAACAAGTGGGGCAAATTAGCATGTCCGGTCTTGCCGCTGCGTTTCTACACCCTTCAAACAATTCACCGGCGAGGGTTTATGATCGGCTCGAACACATGATTCCGAAACTAGCACTTCGTGGGCAGGCAGGCGTCCGCGTTGCGGCTTTTATGCACAAGCAAGGCGTTCGATATGCGAGAGCCCTTCAGTCATCGTACGAGTCAGTGCGCATTGAGCACGATGAGAAGGATTCCAATTTTAGGCCCCATGTTGCAATCGCCCATATCCGCAGCCGATACCGCGGAAACAGCGATGCCGGCGACCTTCAGCCAATTCACAATAATGCGGGCAACAGCCGCCATTTGGCAATTTCATTGGATGGGGCTTTGGTCAATGCTCGCGAACTCAGGGAGGACTTGCTTGCCCAGGGTCACAGGTTCGGCGCCAACACAGATGCTGAGCTCTTGCTCAAATGGATTGAACACTCCTGTGAAAGAGACTATTGGCGGCGCGGCCTGCCCGTCAATTACGAAAATATCTTTCGCGACATTGACGATCGTGTTGATGGCGCGATCAGCGCGCTCTTCCTGGACGGAGACGGAACCCTGGTTGCATACCGAAATCGATGTGGTTTGCGTCCCTTGGAAACTATGCAAACAGATGACGGGTTCTTGCTCTTTGCTTCAGAAAATTGTGCGTTTGCCGGCCTACAGGGTAAGGCAAAGCCGCTTTTGCCGGGCCATATCAAATATGTAGACGGAAAAACTGGATGTTGCTTTGACCGTGCGGTGGCCAACGGGCGATACGAAGCCAAACTCTGCGCCTACGAAACTCTCTACGTTGGAAATCCGAACACATCGATCGAGGGCCAAACACATTCCGAAACCCGTTACAACATCGGGCTCGCTCTTGGTCGTCTTATTGCGCAGCGATTACAAGCAGAACCCTGCTCCACGTCCGCAATCGTGTCCTCCATGCCACAGACCGGAGGGCCGTACGCTGACGGACTGTTTGCATCTCTCGACGATTATGGCGTGTTCGCCCAGCGCCGGGAAGTCGTCGCAACGCAGCTTCCTCATCGAACTCTGATTGGCACACCCAGCGAACGAAAATCTCGCATTGCTGAAAAGTACCACGTGTCGGGAACTGGCATTGCAAAGAGCACGATAATAATTGTCGACGAGGCCCTCATTACTGGCGCTACCAGTCAGGCTGTCACGAGTATGCTGCTCGCCGCAGGAGCCACGGCCGTACATTGGGCGATCGGTTCGCCGCCTATAGTGGCTCCGAACTATTACGGCGTGGGCATCGACACGCTAGATGAGTTGGCATTCTGGCGCATATGGGAACGATTGACGCCCGAGCAGCGCACGCAAAGCTTTCGCTTTCACAAGATGGAGCCGCAAGTTCTCAAACTCATCGAAAGCAATATTGCGGCATCCATCAACGCAACCACGATAACGTATTTGCCGTTCGACCTTCTTTTACCGTTGCTGCCCTGCAGGAAGGATGGCTTCGATTTGTCACCGTTTACGTTCGAGATGCCAACCCCTGCGGGACAGAAGCGCGCCAACAGGAGCTTGCGCAAACTAGTGGCCGATCTTGCCTATTTGGAATCAATCCCTGCTTGAGGTCAACTCATGAAACCCGTTCTCGTCTTTGATTGGAATGGAACGCTGCTCGATGATTCATACGCACTACTTCAAACGACCAATGCGATACTAAATCGCCTTGGTCATGCATCAATCGACATAAAGACCTTTCGAGAGCATTGCGACGTTCCGCTATCTCTTCTTTATAGCAGCCTCGGAATGTCGCAAGACGAAGTTGCGATCGTGGATCGCGATGGGAGTGCAATGTTTCACGATGCCTACGAACCACTTGCGGACAGAGCCGATCTGCGCGAGGGCGCACGTAGAGTGCTGGAGCTAGCGCGCCAAGAACACGCTTCATCCATCATCCTCAGCAACCATATAGTCGCCCCGCTGCGCTCCCAATTGAGACGACTTGGAATCGATGACTACATCGACGATGTGCTCGCCTTTGAAAGCCGCGCCACTCAATACAAGTCGACGAGCAAAGGAGAGCGGCTTCGTCTCTATATGCAGAAAAACGACCTGAAGCCGGCGTCAACCTTCATCATCGGCGACATGCCGGTCGAAATAGACATCGCACGCAATCTCGGACTCATAAGCATATCCATTACTGGAGGATTCGTTTCGGATTCGCGCTTGCGGGCAGCCGAGCCAGACTACACGATCAACAATCATCATGAGCTGTTGCCGATCTTGCAAGGGCATGGCTTCTTTCGAAATGCATAAAATCATGGCCGCACAAGACCCATCACTCCACGTCGCCCCTAAAGCCGCGAAGCAGAGAATAGGCCTCATCGGCATCGGGCGCATGGGAACCGGCATGGGTATCAGCCTGTTGCGCCACCAAGTTGAGCTGCATATCAAGGCCAACAAGGACCGGTTCGGTGCGAATCGGTTGACCAGCGTAGGTGCCCATGAACACCTTTCGGTCGCTGATTTGGCGCAGCGTGTAAGTGCGGTCGTGTTATCCTTGCCTTCAAGCCGCGAGGTTGAGGCGGTGTGCCTTGGGCAAGATGGGCTGTTCGCCCGTATGCCCCGAGGGGGTTTGATAATTGACTGCACGACATCTTATCCTGCTTCCACCGTCGCACTGGCCGAGCAGGCTCAAAAACGTGGCCTAAGCTTTATAGATGCTCCAGTAACACGGAGCCCGGAACAAGCAGAGTTCGGCCTTCTCAACACGATCGTTGGATCGAGTGAAACGCTTTTTCCTGTAGCCGAAAGGATTCTTGCTACATTTTGTGAGACTGTTGTTCATGTCGGAGATGTCGGACAAGGTCACAAGATCAAGCTTGTTTACAACAGCATGACTATGGGCATAGCGGCGGTAGCCGCGGAGGTCTGCCAATTCGCGCACGGTCTTGACATCGATCTCGTAACGCTCCGCTCTTTGGTCAGTCGCGGCTCCACCAACAACGGAATATTCCAAGCCTTCGTGGCTTTTTTGTTGGGCGAGAAGCCTGATGTTCTGGCGATCTCAATTGCGAATTCAGCAAAGGATATTGAGTGCGCTGTGCGCCTGGCAGGCGATAGTGGCGTTTCGGTGCCGGTCCTGGCTGCCGCCGCGCACAAGCTAAATGTCTCAGTTGCCGCGGGTAAAGGCGAACTGACACTACCTCATTTGTCCTGCCTATAGATTCTTCGGTCTATTGAGCGCAACGAGACTATGGATATGCGAATGCGGTTCGGGCACATATATCCAGCCGGTTCGTCGCCACGCATGCGATTGTGAAAACCATAATGGTCATGGCACGTCGCCATGGCCCGACATCTCTGCGACTGTAAGCGAAGCTCCCAGCTTTCTGTATGGCGTACATATGGGTACCTTGCGGTATATGTGATCGCTGTAGTCCACCATACTAAGATCGTGAAGAGCGGCCATGGGTCCGCGGCAGCGTCGAGATCGTGACGGGAACGGGCGCCGGGGGATCTTTCGGCACCGACGCCGACGTTGCTGTCCTAGTACATCGTGCGCTGCCTAAAGGAACAACGATCCTGCTGCCGAGCGGCGTTGTTACTCTAACCCACATAAAACCAGCAAACCTTTATTCGATCATCTAAATGGGGTTGGCCGATGAATGATGGTGTAGAATTTTCCATATGCCGTGACGGCGGCGTAGCACAAAAGTAAAGCGAGCTGGTGTCACCACATGCTGACCATCCCGCACTTCGAAAAACGTATATTTTCCGACTACCATGACAACGTCGACGGCCAACTTGAAGCAATACCATACGTCGAATTTTGCTATGGCGGTGCCATGGAAGTAAGTGCGTATTTCTTCGACGCCGATATAGAGCGTGGAACTAGACGTACCGTGAAGCAGCGCGTCATCTGCATATAACGCAACCAGATGCTCCAGCTTTTGAGAGTTGAAAGTTCGCGCCCAAAGCTGCAGGAACGCGTGCACATCCAGAATAACTTGGTCGTTGTTCACGGTGAACACCTGTTCAGCGGCGCGAAGGAAGGAATGATCAAGATGGATAGTCCTCGCCTGACTGATGCGTACTCGCCTCTGGGTTCGCATCATGATGTCTTCGGAATCCCTTAAACGCCTCACGTTTCCGGCACTGGAACAGAGCAGCACTTTCCATGGCGTTTGCCACGAGCACCGAACCGTCCTTAAAGAGAGTTCGTCAGCGCCTGCTCGCATCTCCGATGACTGAGGCGGCCAGGGACCTCACAAAAACGACCGCTGCCAGATCTCTCTAGCAGCGGCCTAAGTCTAGGGAGGAAGGCAGACGAACCGGCCTGCCAGCGGATCCAAAAAGGTGTCGTTACCAGGCCGCAAACCGGAGAGTTGGACGCTCCAACGCTTCCAAATGGGACGCCGCGGAGACAACCACGGCCAAGTTACCCGATCGCACTAGCTTTCCTGATGCGCGCCCCATTCGGACGGATTTCGGACACGACGCTCGGGCCCCAAGATAGGCACATACGCCGCGCCAGCATCTCGTCCGGAGTAAGAGCGAGGATAGGCACGGGCGTGGCGCTTGCGCGATTCGGCCGCCGAATTCCCGGTTGCGGTGCAGCCGCTGACCGCTTTCGCATCAATTGCGGACGCAAGATCTCCCGCGGTGGCGGCGACGGCATGCGGCGGGTGATTTCTGCTTTGACTTGCGTGGTCTCAACCGACGACTGATAAAGGTGATGCCGGCCTGAGCGCGCGCGGGTCGAGATATTCACGCGTGGCGCAATCTCGGACGAGTTACCATCCCAGAGCGCGCCATGGCCATCCTTGCAACGGCGAGACACGATTTTCCTCCAGGTTCGTTCTTAACAACAGGTAGTCTAGACTGGGCTGAAACGCTGTATAAGATCGGCCAAACGTCCGAATGGGTAAGATCAGGTAAAAGCCGTGAGGCCCCCAGTCATCTGCAAGCTTACCAGGCACCTATCGGTCGCGCTTAAGGGCGCACCTCTGGAAATTTACGCGCCGTCCTTGCGGAGTCTTCCAGAAGGCTCCATGCTCGTCATGGCAACCTTGCCTGTCATCGACTGGAACGATTGCCTTTTGCGAGACCTCCGCGCGCTCCACAAGAAAGCATCCGTTCACGTCTATGCGGCCATGGTTATGATCGATCCCTTTGCCTGCTGGGAGGATTTTGCCGACTTATTGAAAGACGCGAAAATTTCCGGCGTCGTAAATTTTCCACCTGCGTCCATCATCGAGCGGCCCACGGCTGGCATGCCGGTTAATACCGGACTTGAGCTCGAATTTCGGCGTATGGAATGGTTCGCAAGCCTCGGATTCAAGATCTTGTTCACTGCTGCCAGGGACTCTGAAATCACCGTGGCAGAGAAGCGACTAGGGTCGCGTCTTGAAGGCATCGTGTATTTGCCGGAAGAGGCTCTTGCGCTGAGGCTTTGCGACCAGATGGAGTTGGTCAGCCTTGGCCAACAGGGATCGGCGATACCAAAGTTCTCGCTTTTGAATACGACGGCTCCGAGACGACCTGTGCGCAAGACGTGAGGGTAGGCTACTCCAAAATCCGCAGCTTCTTGATCTTGTTGTAAAGCGTCTTTCTTGAAAGCCCCAGAGAACGGGCAGTCTTGCCACGATGGAGCCTGTTTCGTTTCAAGCCTTCGATGATCCACTCGCGCTCGGAAAATGCCGCTGAGGGCCTGGTGGGGGATGCCGCGCTCAAAAGCGGCTTGAGGACGTCACTGACGATATGTGTGTCTTTCAAGCTTACAAGTTGGTTGACGATCTGGCGCAATTCTCGAAGATTGCCGGGCCAATGATGGCCCGCAAGCGCCAAGAACGCAGACTTTTCGATTGCCAGCGTTTGCGCGTTCGAATCCCCTTTGGCTTCGACCGTAAAATGCTGAATGAGCTGCGGAAGGTCTTCCAGACGATTTGGCAAAGCGGGTAGTTCTATGTCGAGCCCAGCAAAGAAGGCAAGAAGGCGGGGACATAGAACACTTGCCAAGCCCGCGCCGCGAGCCACTGTTGCCGTTGCGACGATCCGGGCGTTTGACCTTACAACGGACGCGCCGTTCAGCGGCGTGAAAGTACCCGTCTCGAGATAGTCGGCAAGACGCTCTTGCCCATCCCGCGACAGCTGATCGACATGCATTAGCAAGAGCGTAGAATCGCTTGCAGCTTCCAGGAGCGACAGTTGGCGTCTCCTGTTCTCGTCGCCCTCGGCCCCGAACAGCGCACCGACCGTGTCAATTGCAGGACCCGGCCGGCAGTGAAATAGCGCCGGCTTCGTGTGTTTCCGGTCACTGAAGGCATGAATGAGATTAGCTATTCGGCGCTTGCCTGATCCGGCCTCGCCCCAGACGAGCACAGGATTGGGATTGCCAGCCAAGCGCCTTGTGGTCTCGAGGACACGCTTCATGCCTGACGACTGCGCAATGATGCCGTGCCTGAAGCCGCTCAACTGGAGCTGGCGTTCAAGGAGATCGACCTTCTCGCGCAGCAAGTGAATCGTCTTGAAGCCCGAGGTGACCTCAAGAACCGACATTTCCAACGGGACGCGGTCGAGCGAAGAGCCGCCGATGAAGCCTTGGACACCTGTTTCGCGGCAGATATCCAAGAGCTCGTCAGGCTTCGTAATAGGTCCGCCGCCGAGCAGGCAGATCACGTTTCTGTCGATGGATTGAGCCACGCGCGCCACGGCGCTCGTGCGCGCGGCAAGCTCCGGCAGGCTGATCGATGGATCGGCCCCGCTTTCGATCCCCCGGTTGAGATTGAAGTTGATGCAGATGGCCTCAGCTCCTGCTTCGACCATGCGTCTTGCTTCGGATTGGGTGCGGGTGTAGGCGATAGTCATCAGGCCACGTCCGGCAGCCTTCACCAGGAGCTCGATTTCTCGTGCGTAGCCCAGGCCGGATTTTTCAAGCAATGATCGCCTGTAGTCATCGATATGGATGACGGACGGGAAGTTGCTGACCCCAGAGAAGCCCCATCTGATGATGCGGTCGAGAAAATCGTCGATATCGAGCTGCGGATCGAAGGTACAGGCACCGAAAAATACCGGCAATTTTGTGCTATGCAGAATCTCGGTCCGGCCAAAGCCGGCCACGAATTCGTTGGCGTTTCGGATTGGAAGGATTGAGGCCGGCGAAGAGCCTCCCATGGCGCGAAAACGGCCGGCATTGAGCGCAAGCACGAAATCTGCGCCCGCACGCTCGGCCGCTCTTGCGGTCATACCAGATCCGATTCCCGCCCCAAGCACAAACGACCGGGAGTTCCGGAAGAACTGCCTGATACTGCCGCCCTTTACCTGGTCCGTCGGCGTGTGCATGACCGGCCCGCCTCCTGCAGGGCAGGTTTGAAAGCTAGCTCCAATTTGCGGGCGCGTGCAACCGTCGTAGCGCCTTTCCGTTCAACATGAAGAGGTGGAAGTCCGCGGGCGAAGCGGCCAGACGAACCTTGCCGGACCTCTTGGGCGGCTGGGGCTTGGGTGCTTTTGCGACCACCGATTCCTTGCCAGCGTTGCCGTAGATGTAGGTGACGCTGCCAAGATGCTCGACGAAATCGACGTCAAGCTCGATTCCGATATCGGTCTGCCCCGCCACGGATGGAGAGAAATCATCCGGGCGAATTCCGAGCGCGATCGGCTTGCCGACAAGCATTTGATCAGGCAGAACGGGGACGGAGACCGTCGCACCCGCGTCGAGTTTGACGTCCATGCCCGCCGCGTGCGCCGCCTCGATGTGGCCGTTGAGGAAATTCATCTTAGGCGAGCCGATGAACCCGGCCACGAAGCGAGAAGCCGGATTGTGATAGAGCTCGTGCGGACTCCCCACTTGCTCGATGTTGCCGTCCTTGAGCACGACGATCTTGTCGGCCATCGTCATGGCCTCGACCTGGTCGTGGGTCACATAGATCATGGTGTTGCCAAGCTGCTTGTGCAGCTTGGCAATCTGCACCCGCATCTGCACCCGCAACTCGGTATCCAGGTTCGACAGCGGCTCGTCGAACAGAAACACTTTGGGTTCGCGCACGATGGCACGTCCAATCGCCACGCGCTGCCGTTGTCCTCCTGAGAGTTGCCGAGGTTTGCGCTCCAACAGGTGATCGATCTGCAACAGCGACGCAGTCTCGGCGACCCTACTAGCGATATCGTCTTTCGGCACTTTGGCCATGCGCAGAGGAAAGGCAAGGTTCTCTCGCACGGTCATGTGCGGATAAAGGGCATAGCTCTGAAACACCATGCCGAGGTTTCGGTCAGCTGCGTCAACATCGTTGACGACCTCGTTGTCGATCAAGAGCCGCCCTCCGCTGATTCGCTCCAGCCCACCGATCATTCGCAGCAGCGTCGACTTGCCCGACCCGGATGGCCCAACGAACACGACAAATTCGCCGTGATCGATCGTCAGATCGATATTCCGCAGGATCTGGATGGTCCCATAAGCCTTATTGACGCCTTCCAAACGAACATCGGACATCAGGCTCTCCTCTATCGCGAGCTTCCAACCGGCGCCGGCCTCACCTCAATCTCTTCCAGGCTGGACACGATGAAATCGGGCGGCACCAGTAATGGATCCTCTCGGGGGGGCACCCCCGTCGTAACCAGCACGGTCGGCAGGCAGGCTCGTTTCCCGGCCTGAATATCGGTCTGAATCTGGTCGCCAATCAGCAATGTGGAGCCGCGCGCCGTCCCCAGACGCGCAAGTGCGGTCTCGATCATGTGCGGCTCGGGCTTACCGACGATCACGGGCTTGACTTGCGTGGCAGCCGCCACAGCGGTGATCGTTGCTCCTGCGCCCGGCTCGTATCCGCTAGCGGTCGGCAAGAGGAGATCTGGATTAGTGCCGATGAAGGCAGCGCCGTTCAAAATCGCTTCGACCGCAATTCGCAGTTTCTCATGCGTGATCTGACGGTCGAGCCCCATGACGACAACCTGAGGCTTTCGATCGGTAACCTCGAGCCGCACATCTGCCATAGCTTTCACAAGAGACGGTGCGCCGATGACAAATACGCGCGTGAGGTCCGGGTATTTCGCACGGATCAGCTCGGCGGCGGTGATGGCGCTCGTGACAACGTCTTTCGGTGCGACGGAAAGCCCAAAACCTTCCAATTTGCGCACGACATCTTGCGGCGTATGGGTGGAATTGTTGGTCACGAAGCAGAACGGCAATCCGGCGGCCTGCCAGGCTCCAAATACCTGGATGGCATCGACAATCGCAGCGCTGCCGCGATAGACGACGCCGTCGAGATCCGAAATGATCCCTTCGATCGGCGGCCAGTTGGGGCAAGAGCTACCGCTAGCCATTCATCAGCATCCCGCCGTTTACGTGAACGATCTGCCCCGTCATGTAGGAAGCTGCAGGACTTGCGAGGAAAACGGCCAATCCTGCGATATCATCGGGTACGCCCACCCGTCCCAAGGGGATCCGGCCACTGTGGCGCGCTTCGGTCTCCTCACGCGGACGTCCGTGCATCGGCGTATCGATGATTCCTGGCGCGATTGCGTTCACATTGATCTTGAGGGGCGCACATTCGTAGGCGAGAAGCTTAGTGACGTCGTGAACGATCGCCTTGGATAAGCAATAGTCGGCGCCACCCGCCTGGTAGTTGAAGACTGCCCCCTGGGATGAAAGGGAGGAGCCGATGTTGACGATGCTGCCGCCCTTGGCTTTCATGAAGCGCTCGATCGCCAGTTTGGAGCAGTGCAAGACAGCGACCGAGTTGATCTGGATGGTGCGTTCGATCTTCTCTGGACTACCGTTCAGAAGCGGCTCTGCAGATTTGATACCGGCATTGTTGACCAGCACGTCGAGCCGGCCAAAGCGTCTGGCAACCTCGTCGAGCACCATGGTGACATCTTGCTCGCGCGCCACGTCCATGGCCATCGGCAATACCCCGTTGCCATAGGGCAAGCTTGCCAAAGTGTCCTCGAGACTTTCGAGGTTTGCATCGGTGGCAAGGACTTTCGCCCCACCTGCCCGAAACGCGTTCACGATGGCAGAGCCGATGCCGCCACCGGCTCCGGTCACGAGCACCGTCCTATCTGAGACTGAGAACTGTCCGGTCATTCCAACTCCAAGATCGTTTGAGACTTTAGAAACTCGTCAACGGCCTCGGCGCTCGGCATGGAGCTTTGAGCGCCGCGCCGCGTCACGCATAGGGCGGCCACGGCCAGGGCCATCCTCACGGCTTCCCTCAAAGACAGCCTTTGCGCGAGAGACGCGGCGAATGCTCCGTTGAAGGCGTCGCCTGCGGCCGTGGTGTCGACCACCTTGACGGGAAAAGCCCGCAAGGCGAAGGAGTGCTTTTCATCTGCATAATAGGCGCCCTGCGCACCGAGGGTGATCAGCGCGGCACGTGGCCCGAGATCGAGAAGCTTTAGCGCAGCGTGGGCGGCACTATCGAAGTCGTCGACCTCAATTCCCGTCAGCTCAAAGGCTTCCGTCTGGTTCGGCGTGACAAAATCAACGCTTCTCCACGCCGTCGATGGAAGCCCGGGCCTCACCGGCGCAGGATTAAAGATCAGTTCGAAGCGCTTGTCCCGCTTCAGCTCGAAGAGCCGGTTAAGCGCTCCGATCGCGAGGCCCATCTCGGCGACCACAATCGCATCCTGCGCGATGAACTCGGCAGCGGTCTCGATCATCTGCGAGGTGACGTTCAGATTGGCGCCGGGGTCGATGACGATCATGTTGGAGCCGTCATCCCCGACCATGACCAGGGCCGAGCCGGAGACTTCTCCCGGCGCAATCTTGACCGCATCCGTGCAAACGCCCGCCTTAGTCAGGGACTGCAACAGCCAGTGACCGGCAGCGTCTTCGCCGAGACACGTGTAGAAGTGAGGCTTCAGCCCAAGCCTGGCGGCGGCAACGGCCTGATTGGCGCCCTTCCCTCCCGGGTGGCGGGTCAGCGTTCCCATCAGGCTTTCACCGGGCGTTGGCAGCCGCTCGACGTTGAAGCAGAGGTCGAGATTGGTCGTTCCGAAGAACATCAACGGCCTGGCATTCATTTTACGGCACCGAAGGTGAGGCCACGTTCGAGGTGACGCTGGCCGATGACGATCAGAATGACCGGAATGATCATCGTCACGACCAATCCTGCGGCCATGACGGGATAGAATTGCACGCCCGGATTAAGCAGCTTGAGCAGGGCGACGGTCACCGGCGCCTTGGTTGACGAGAGAATCAGGCCAAGGGCGAAATTGTGCCAGGCGAGCAGGAAGATCAGCAACGAGGCGCCGATCAGGCCAGGCTTCAAAAGCGGAAGCACGATGTGCAACACGACCCGGACCGGCTTGGCGCCATCCATGGCGGCCGCTTCCTCGATGTCCTTCGGGATGTCTTCGATATAGGAGCGGCTTAGCCAAACGATCATTGGCAATGTGACGACCTGGTAGACCCAGATCATGCCGATATAAGTGTCATAGAGTCCAATGGTCTGGAACACGCTGAAGAGCGGAATGACAACCAGCAGCGCCGGCGCAAAACGGAAGCCCAAAATGAAGAAGGCAATGTCTTCCTTGAGGGGAATGTCGCGCCTCGCCAGGACGTAGCCCGCGGGCAGCCCGACGATCAGGGACACGATGACAGAGCCAAGCGCGATGACAACGCTGTTCGAGATCGGCGTCAGGAAATCGACCTTGATGGTGCCGTAGCTGGTGGCGCCTGCCTGGGCAACGTCGAACAAGACGCGAAAGTTTTCCAATGTCGGCGAGAACAGGAAGGTCGGTGGCCAGGTCATCACCTCTGCCTGCTGCTTCAGCGACATCATCACGATCCAAATGAGCGGAAAGGCCAGGATCAGTGCGCAAATGCCGACGAGCAGGTTGAGGATCAAATTCGCGGAGGTCGTGCGTTTCAATCGCATACGTTGCCTCCTCAACTAACGCGCTGGCGGACGAAGCGCCACAGCTTGACCATGGTGAAGGTCCCAACCAGCACGATCAACCAATTGACGACCATAAGAGCTGCCCCACGTCCAAAGGCGAGATTTTGGAAGGCAGTGACGTAGGCGCGGACGGACAGGACGGAGGTGCTATTTCCGGGACCGCCTTGCGTTGTCCCGAAGATGATGTCGAACTGATTGAGGGATTCGATCAGTCGAAATACTGCGGCGATCAGTATGTAGGGAGCAATTAGCGGCAACTCGATATGCACAAAGGTTGCCCATCCCTTCGCACCATTGACACGGGCGGCCTCTCTCACCTCTTCATTGATGCCCTGCAGGCCAGCGAAGATGATAAGCGCAAAAAATGGCGTGTAGGTCCATACGTCGATCAGGACCAGGGAGAACATTGCGGTGGTTGGATCTGAAATCCATGCAAATCGGCCGATCCCGACAAGAGACAGCAAGTAGTTCATGATCCCGTTCTGCGGGTCCATCATCGTCGTCCACATGAGCGCAACGCTCATCGGCGGCAGGACGAGAGGCAACAGAATGACCGGCCGCATCACGCGCGCAAGGAAGACTTCAGTTGCGAACAGCTTGGCAAGTGCTAGTCCGAATGCAGCCTCCACAATTACGGCCGATCCGGCGTAGACAAGAGTGGCGCGAACGCTGTTCCAGAAATCCTCTGTCTTGATCAGCACGACATAGTTGCTGAGGCCGACGAAGTGGACCAGCAGCCGACCGAACTTGAGGTCTGTGAGCGACTGAAAGACACCATAGAAGAACAGGAACAGAAATCCGAGCAAGATGATGATAGCCGGAGCGATCGCCGCAATGCTCCACCAGTCGAAGCGCGGCTCCTCGGCGCGCCTTTCTACCCTATCTTTTGACATGGAGAGTTGGCTGGCCGACGACTGTAGCGTCACGATTCCGTCGGATCCTCGAAGGTCCATGTCACCAGATCTCTATGATGCGAAAGGGGCGGCAATTACACCTGTCGCCCTGCTTTGCCATTCACATGGACGAACGGATCTCTGACGCAAGATCAACCAGCGTCGCCCTCACGTCAGCTCCATTGACCATCTTCTGCATGGCGACGGCCCAAGCATTCATTGCTTCGGCAAAGCCTACGCGCGGCGTAAAGGCAAGTGTAGCCCTGTCCTGCACGATCTTGAACGTCGCGACGAAGTTGTTGAACTCCGGCTTTGCTGCATATTCGAGCCACGTCTTGTCGCTCCACGTGGAGGCGCGCGGAGAGTTGACGAGCTTGCCGGCAACAGCGCCATTCAACTCGACCCGCTTTGACGTTGCCCACTGGATGAACAGCCAGGCTGCTCCCTTCTTCTGGGACGCAGCGTTCATTGCAAGAGACCAGATCCAGATATTGGATTCGAAGGTCTTGGTGTTCGGGCCGTGTAACGGAGGCGCGAATGCGATCTTACCCGAGGCGGGCTTGCCGGCCACGTCATTCCAAAAACCGAACATGTTGGAATCGATCGCCATTGCTGTTCGCCCTGAATTGATGCCATCGACCACCTGGTACCAATTGTCATTGGCAAAGGACGGAGCCGCGCACTTCTTGATCATATCCACGTAGTCCTTGTGGAACGCGATCGACTCGGGCGAGTCCAGCCCTGTCTCCAGCTTGCCATCCTTGATGACGAAATCGCGCACGCCATACGATTTGGCAATCGAGATTGCAGCGGTGTGGATGCTGCTCCAAAACCGCACGCCACGGACGCCTAATGGCGTAATCGCGGGGTCCGCAGACTTCAGCTTCTCGCAGGCGGCGGACATCTCCGGCGGAGTCGTCGGAACGTTGATGCCGTATTTGTCGAGAATGTCCTTACGGTAGAACAGCTGGATGTTTTCAAAGCCATGCGGGATGGCCCACACCTGCCCGCTTCCCGCCTCGATCTGCCCTTCCTTCACCTTCCAGGTCAGTGAATCCCGCAGTGCAGGGAAGAAATCCTTGTAGTCATAGGTCGCCGCGGTGAGTTTTGGGTCGTTCAGATAACGATCGAGCGGTTCAAGCAACTGGCCTGGTGCGAGATCCCAGGCGGGCTGAATCCCGGTACCCACGACGTCCCAGCTTGGTGACTTTGTGCTGAGCTGGATCGTCAGCTTATTCCAATAGGCATCGTCCGGATAAAGCTCCGGCGTCACCTTGATGCCCGTGAGCTTCTCGAACTCCGGCAACTGGGCTGCGACCGCGTCGGCATACGGATGAATGTCGTATGCCCAGACGATCGACGTGCCCTCGAACTGCCGCCAATTGATGTCGTCCGCATTGGCTTGAGTAACCGCTACGGCTGTTCCGGCCCAAAGCGTGGAGCAGATCAGAGCGCTTCTGGCAAAATTGGCCGAATGGCCGCGAAAAGCGGCGAGCTTCCTTGGCATTTTTCCCTCCGATGGGCTCTTTGGCCCGCAAAACCACTCGCCTTCCTCTTCCCGAAAGGCCGCAGCTGCGCGAAGGCTAGCCGCCATTCTTTCGCCGCTAGCGGCCTTTCAAGACAGAGGTTGGGTAAAATTGGGTAATTTGGAAATGAGAGTCGCGCGTTGGCATCTCGCTACCACGACCCCGACAGCGGATCGTTCAAGCCGTTGGTCGCTCTCTCCACCACAGAAACACAATCCGACGGCGAAGGCGGAAGCGTCCCAGCAGAACGTCCGCAATCCGAATCCTCCGCCCTGAATTGCGCTTCGTCTCCCTCGTAGATCAGCCCTGATTCGCTGATGTGGGACTGGATCGGGCCTAAGAAGCCACGTTAGGCGACCAACTGCCAAGACGAGAGTCGCGACATGGCTCACAGCTCTTTCTATGCAGTGGCGCACTAGCGACGATGTCCGCCTTCACCTAGCGAGCATAGCGGACGCTCAGAGCTCTCGAATCTTAGAAGAATATCGACGTGGACACCAACAAGTTCAACGCATGTCCCGTACGGGGTGTGTATGTGATGCTTGTCGGATTATTGATGTATGTCAGTCCCAAGCTTGAATATATCCCCGGCGCCAGATGCGCCGTGTATGTTCCAGAAATCGCTGTACTGTCGCGATGCGCAAAATGGCCCTTGGCCAAGGCAGCATCCACCGCGAAGTTGCTCCACGCAGTGGAGGTGGCAACAATAGCAATCTGATCGTGCGGCCGGCTGTCAAACAGCCCCTTCGCATAAAGACGAAGCTCATAGTACTGACTGACTCGATTTAAGTCAGGCGGCGCGTACATGACGGAAAATCCCGCATAGATGCCACGAGTTGCCGAGCCTTGGGCATCAGACTGCCAGAGTTGCCTGTCCGCGGCGATGTAATAGATGCTATTGCCGCTGGCTCTCGGTTGAGTCGGATGCTGCAAGTCCGTGAAGCTGCTGTTGTTGAATCCGGCACCAGCCCGCAACCAAGTCTCGGGCAAGCCTGGAGCAGCCTTGTTCTTGTAGCCGGTTTCGTCGAGAAAAAGAACGCCCGCGTTGGTCGTACTCCAGTTCAAGCCGGTCGGATTTTCAGCGATCTGCGCAGATTGACCGTCTGGACTGAGTGAACGCTGTATTGAGGCTTTATTGTAGAAGCGGTCATCAAAATTGTACTTCAGATTGAGAGCTGGCGTCGGCGCCGCATTGTTGCTCATGCCTGCTTGGTACAAGATATTCGATGATGCTCCAAACACGTTGACTGCTGCGTTCCCTCCGACCACCGTGCCTACGAACTCATTTATGTTTCTGAGGTAACCGAATTTGAGTTCGAGCTTCCCGTCGAAAGCGGTCTGATAGTAAGCAATCGTATTGATCCCGACTCTATCTGGCCCGCCAGGCTTCCATGTCCAATATTGCTGCTCGGCTCCCACGATGATCTGACCATCGCGAATCCCAAACCGGCTGAGATCGTACGTCACGATCATGACGTTTACGGTATTAAACGTCGGGTTCTGGCCGACATATAGCTGATCGCGGATGGTGCTTCTTGCTGCATTCGGCAGTTGATTGACGACGAAGGTATTGACTGTCCCGCCGACATAGCCGATCCCGACCTCTTCCAGCGCAGATCTAACGCCGCCGTGATCCTGATCTATCGTATCGGCCGGCCCGGGAATATTGAGCCACATACCTTTTTCCTGGAGGTGCGCGAACTTTGCAAAGGGGACGGCCTTCGTCTGAGTTCCATTCGTCGCAAGAAGCGCCGCACCGTCGGATTTTGGCGCAAGTAAGTTCGTATTTTGAGCGGGCGCCGCGCTAGTGATGAGACGCCCGGCTCGTTGGGACCGACCGCTTCGGGATTTGATAGCCGTCAGGTTTTTCTTTTGAATTCTTTCCGGCCCAATCTCACGCGAAGTGTCGTTTTTGGGGCTAGGCTCGTTGGCAGCTTCTGCTCGCGCCGCTCCCCCGACGGAACTCGCGGCGAGAGACAGTGCAACAGCAAAGCATCTCTGCGCGCTCGCTTCATGAACCTTCGTCTTCAGCGCGTGAGCCACGAGACAAAGCAACTGACGAGAGCGACGCCACGAGACCTTTGACACCTGAGTTCTCGACGATCGCACAAGACAGCTTGCTCTCGACTTCCATGAAACGAGAGAGATTGCAGTAGAAGTAGACCCCATGGCTGCAGATGACGAGGCAGCAGATTCATCAGGCCCGTCGTTGTTGCGGCCAGATCCATATCGCATCCCGACGTCCTTGACGTGAGGGGCACCACTCTCGTTGACGCACGATTGCCATGTGCCCGCCGGCTGCATCAATTGCCAAAGTTGGTAGGTGACCGGGGCTTAGGCGCTGCTTATCGATTCGCGTGCTCAATTTCCAACGGACAGCGCGTTCGATTGAATACTCGCTTCTCCAGGGCATTCCGCTCCGAGAGGTGGATGTAAAAACCATTTCAGGACGCTGGCTCGTTACGGACACTGAGACGCGCAAAGCACGCTCTTGGCATGGTCGCCACGAAGTCGTCGGATCGCCCGCTGGAAGAGGTTGGCTTTCCCGCTCATAGCGTGCTTCGCAAAGACATGGGATCGACCACCGCGGAAGCGCTTGCAGAGCGGCAAGCCGGTTTTGCTGACGCGCAATAAGTTCGCGCGGATAGACGACACACATTCAATCTACTGAACCGCTCTGGATTGGACGGCATTCGAGCTTCGCCCAAGACCAACGAAACGTGCTGACTCTGGTTCAGAAGGCGCGGCGGCTCGGCAAGTGTCGAGGCCAATACGCGGAAGAAAACCGATCGAGAGACGCGCATGAACCTAAAGGAGGACATTCTTTCGAATGAAGAGCGCCTGTGCTGACGCGGCAAAACCAACGTTCTTGCGGTTCATTCATTGCAGGTCTACGCAGCTCCATCAACCCGATGCGACCTCTCCGGGAATCCATGCCGCTCTTGGGTTAAGAGCTGGCACGATGGCTTTCAATGACATCGTTGAGCTGCCGATGCTGCATACAGGGATGGGTGACAAAGGCAGAGTTTGCATCGGCCGGACCCCGGTCAGTCCTGTGAACCGGCTAGGCGACCTTCGCGGCCGGCTCTTTTGCTGTCTTGATGCGCGTTACGCTGCTCTGACCATCGACGCTGACGGGTACCTCGCCAGCGACGGTGGCGCGACGAACGACCCGATGCTGATCGCCGTAATCGTTCACCGCGTAGTGTTGTGTGGCGCGATTGTCCCACATCGCCACATCACCTTCCTTCCAACTCCAGCGCACGGTGTTTTCGAGCGCAATGATATGAGACTGAAACAGATCAAACAGCTTCTGGCCGTCGTATTTCGGGATGCCAACAAAACGTTGCACCAGGGCGCCGAGGAGCAGCGTGCGTTCGCCGGTCTCGGGGTGGACGCGCACGACTGGATGTTCAGTCTGATAGATCGTTTTGGTGAAGACTTCGTCCAAGTGCTTCTTGTCGAGCTCGCTGGCGCGGGGCATTATTGCGTAGTCGAAGGCGTTGCTGTGAACGGCCCAGAGCTTGTCCGCAAGCCGTTGCAGCGGCGGTGCCAGGTCGAGGTAGGCTGTGACGGTGTTTGACCAGACCGTATCGCCACCGAACGGTGGCATCACAACGCCTCGCAGCACCGCGATCTTAGGGTAGCCATCGACGAAGGTCCCATCGGTGTGCCACAGGTCGGCCCGGCTGCCGGCGCGGACCGAATCAAGCTCGATAATCGACGCCGTCCCCTTAATGGCACCGAGCGTCGGATGACATGCCGGACTTCCGAAACGAAGAGCAAAGCGCTCCTGCTCGGCGTCGTCGAGATGACCCTGGTCGCGAAAGAAGATCACCTTGTTCTCGAGCAGCAGCTCGTTGATTGCGGCGATCGTCTGGTCCGGTAGATCGCCCGACAGCTTGATGTTTCGGATTTCCGCTCCGATGCGCGCGGCGCGTTTGACGATGTCGGCGCGAGGAATGACATTATCCGACAAGCCCGTTGCAATCATAGCGGCACTCTCCAAATTCGCGGCTTGTTCGCCAGACCAGCTGTTCGACTGCGATAGGGGCTGTCGAACGCCAAATTGCTGGACCGCATAGCGGGTTCCGTCAAACTCCACGGTGACGGCGACGAGCCACCCTCGTGCGCTCTTAACGGGGTCTGCGACAGGTGAGGTGTGGCCTATGTGACGATCTTTCATCCCATGATTGACCGATCTGCCGGTTCGATCAATTGCTAACATTGGTAGTTGACCGGGGCACAAAGGTTTAGACTTCGCTGGACGATCGATGCAGAAATTGCCGCTCAGTGCCGAACGAACAAGAAACTCATGGAACGACATGAGAACGCTTGAGATCGGAAGGACAGGGCTGCCAAGCCGATCGACAACAATGGCCGTCAGGGGCGCTGGTCAAAATTTGATTTTGCACCCCATCGTCAAGCTGTTCGTTTATGACCTCCATTGTTGAGGCCGTATTCGCGGCAGCATGCCGCAGAAAAGGTGGTCCTCCTTCGAGGTTGACGTACCGCCCCGGTTGCAGATAAATCGAAGGCGTCGAGGTTCTCCAGGTCTCGCTCGATCTGGAGCTAAGAGGGAAGCCGGTGCGCTCACGATCCGTTCAGGATTGAAGTAATGCCGGCGCTGCCCCCGCAACTGTAAGCGGCGAGTCCGCATCCATACGTGTCACTGAAGCAGATGCTTCGGGAAGGCCGGATGCAGACGATGACCCGCGAGCCAGGAGACCTGCCCCGACAACATAAACGTCCACGGGCGGGGTGTCCGGTGGTACGCCAAGCAGCAGGCGCTTTCGCGGCCCCTCCTGCCCGCGTCCGCCATGGCCTTTGCCCCCACCATAATGGGGTTAAAGCTATGTCTCTTCTCTCACTTCCTGTCGCAACTCTCGGCACGCCACGTATCGGGCCACGCCGCGATCTCAAATTGGCACTCGAAGGCTACTGGGCCGGCAAGATCAGCAGCCGGCAGCTTCTTGAAGCTGCGGCCGGTCTTCGTGTCGCCAACTGGGCGCGCCAGCACTCGCTTGGCGTCACCGTCATCCCCTCGAATGACTTTTCACTCTATGATCAGGTTCTCGATACGAGCGTCATGGTGGGCGCCATTCCCGAGGCGTATGGCTGGGAGGCAGGTCCGGTCCCGCTGAAGACCTATTTCGCCATGGCGCGCGGCTCTCAAGGCGGGGAGCATGAAGCAAGTAGCAGTCACCCCCATGACGCCGGCGGGTCCGCCGCGCAGGAGATGACCAAGTGGTTCGATACCAACTACCATTACATGGTGCCCGAATTCCATAAAGGTCAGACCTTCAGGCTCTCATCCCGAAAGCCGATCGAGGAATATGAGGAGGCGAAAGCCCTTGGCTATCAAACGCGTCCGGTTCTGGTAGGACCGGTCACCTTCCTGAAGCTCGGCAAGAGCGCTGATCTGGCGTTTGATCCGATCTCGCTGCTCGATAGTCTCCTGCCAGTCTATGTCGAGGTTCTCAAGGAGCTGGCGAAACGCGGAGCCGAGTGGGTTCAGCTTGACGAGCCGTGTCTGGTGCTTGATCTCGACGAGACCACGCGGAATGCGCTTCAGCGGGCTTATGGGTGTCTTGCCAAGGAAGTGCCTGACATCAAGATCATGCTGGCCACCTATTTCGGGGCGATCGGCGACAACCTGGCGACCGCTCTGGAGCTGCCTGTGGCCGGACTGCACGTCGATCTTATCCGCGCTCCCCAACAATTGAGCCAGATTGAATGCGGCGCCCGCGCGGACCTCGTGGTTTCGCTCGGCGTCATCGATGGCCGCAACGTGTGGCGTTCTGACCTATCGGCACTGATCGAGCGGTTCAAACCCGTCATTGCAAAGTTCGGCAGGGATCGCGTGCAGCTCGCGCCCTCCTGCTCGCTCCTGCATGTCCCAATCGATCTTGAGCTCGAGACCGATCTCGATCCGGACGTGAAGAGCTGGCTTGCCTTCTCGGTGCAGAAGATCGGCGAGCTCACGGTCCTTGCGAAGGCGCTCGCAGGCGAGGCGAGTGTCGCAGCCGCGCTGACCGCATCCGATCTTGTGGCGACGGCGCGCGAGACCTCCCCGAAAATCCACGACGCGATCGTTGCACAGAGAATGGCGGCGATCGACGACGCCATGCGCCGCCGCACCAGCGCCTTTGCCAACCGCGCAGAGGTCCAACGCAAGCGTTTTGGTCTGCCGGCCTTTCCGACGACGACGATCGGCTCGTTCCCGCAGACCGCCGACGTTCGCAACGCTCGCGCTGCTCATGCCAAGGGCAAACTGACGGACGCGCAATACGAGCAATTCCTCAAGGCGGAGACGGCCCGTACGGTGCAGTGGCAGGAAGACATCGGCCTCGACGTGCTTGTGCATGGCGAATTCGAGCGCAACGACATGGTGCAGTACTTCGGCGAGCAGCTCTCCGGCTTCGTGTTCACCCAACACGGCTGGGTGCAGTCCTACGGCTCGCGTTACGTCCGCCCGCCGGTTCTGTTCGGCGATGTCTCGCGACCGAAGCCCATGACTGTCGAATGGTGGCGCTACGCGCAATCGCTGACCAAGAAACCGATGAAAGCAATGCTCACCGGGCCGGTGACGATCCTGAACTGGTCATTCGTCCGCGATGACCTACCGCGCAGCGAGACCTGCCGCCAGATCGCGCTTGCGATCCGCGACGAGGTCGGCGACCTCGAAAAGGCCGGCGCGACCATGATCCAGATCGACGAGGCAGCGCTACGCGAAGGCTTGCCGCTGCGCCGATCCGACAGGAAGGCCTATCTCGACTGGGCAGTGGAAAGCTTCCACATCTGCTCCTGCGGCGTCGCAGATGCGACGCAGATCCACACCCACATGTGCTATTCGGAGTTCAACGCCATCATCGATGCAATCGCCGCGATGGACGCAGATGTCATCTCGATCGAGACGTCGCGTTCGAAGATGGAGCTGCTCGATGCGTTCACGGCCTTCAAATACCCGAACGACATCGGCCCCGGCGTCTATGACATCCACTCCCCGCGCGTTCCCGAAGCCACTGAGATCGGAGATCTCATCGCCTTGGCCCGCCAACGTCTGTCGGACTCGCAGCTCTGGATCAATCCTGATTGCGGCCTGAAGACCCGCAAATGGGAGGAGGTCCGTCCGGCGCTCGCCAACATGGTCGCGGCGGCGCGCGAACTTCGCAAGGCGTCTTGATGCAAGCGCGAGCTCGGTAGTTAGAGTTGCGTTCATTTGGCGGAATGCCGATCCGTTTCTGGATCAAATGCACTCGTTTCAATGGAGGAACTCCGACAACTCGCATTTCCGCTGAGTGAGCCGGTCGCGCCCGTTGCAGCCTCGCTGGGTCGCTTGGCAGCGAGATGCGCGGGCGCGGCCAATTGCATCTGCCAGGATCCCGGTGAGGACTGTTTCAGACGACGTGAGAAGCAGCAGCGATTTCCAATCGGTCGTTCAGCAGGCGCTACGCTGCGGCTTAACGATTGGTTGGAGCGGCCTCTACTCAGGCGGCCCGCTCAGAAAGGAAAGTCATCACCATACGTAACCACCGGTCTAAGGCTGCTGGCGATGCCGGTTGCAACAACCAGGATGAATGCCATTGCTATCATACCGATATCAAAGGATCCCGTCGCATCCTTAAGAACGCCAACCATGTACGGGCCGACGAAGGCGCCAAAGGCACCGATAGAATTGATGAATGCGATGCCTCCGGCAGCAGCAGCGCCGATAAGGAAACTCTGCGGCATCGTGTAGAGGATTGTCCGCGCGGAGATCGTGCCGATCAGAGCAAGCGTCATGCATGTGAGCGCCGACACGAGCGAGGTGAGCATCACCGAAACGACAAGTCCGGTCGCGCCAAGCATCAATGCGGCGATCAGGTTGTAGATCCTGTACCCCTTACGATCGACACGTCGCGCCCAGTACAACATGCCTATCGTGACAAAGAGATAGGGCACGGCCGAGAGCCAACCGACCTGCGTGTTGTTCAAGTTGTGGCTCTTTAGCATCAGGGGGAGCCAGACGCCGATCCCATAAGAACCGATCGTGAATGCGAAAGTGACGCTCGTCAACTTGAGTACGCGGACGTCCTTCATCGCGGCCCAGAGATCCTTCTTGACCTTCTTGACCTTCTTGACCTTCTTGACCTTCTTGACCTTCTTGTCCTTCTCCCTTGCGAGCTCGTTCAGCAACGCATCACGCTCGGTGGGCGTCAGCCACGAGGCCTTGTCCGGCGTGTCGGCAAGCAGGACGAGGCATAGAACCCCGAGCAGGCAGGCCGGTAGGCCTTCGATCAAAAACATCCACTGCCAGCCGGCCAGTCTCCACACCCCGTCCATTTGTAATAGCCAAGCCGAGACTGGATTGCCGATCAACGCGGACAGCGGTGTTGCAGCCATGAACCAGGCAAGAACGCCCGTTCGGGTTCGCGCCGGAAACCAAATTGAGATGTACCAAATGGCGCCGGGGAAGAAGCCTGCTTCAAACACACCCAGAAGGAAGCGGATCACGTAGAAACTGTATGGTCCAACGGCGAACGCCGTCGCCGCGGCTGCAAGGCCCCAGGTCACCATGATGCGGGCGAGCCAGCGGCGCGCGCCGAAACGATACATCATCATGTTGCTGGGAACTTCCAGCATGCAGTAACCAAAGAAGAGGATCCCCGCGCCCCAGCCGAATTGCGAGGCGCTCAAGCCAATGGCTTCGTTCATCTGCAGTGCAGCGATGCCGACGCTTGTCCGGTCAAGGTTGTTGAAGAGATAGGCAAGACCCAAAAGTGGCACCAGCCGCCGCGTGTTTTTGGCAACAGCGCTCGCGACCAGGTTAGAGCTCGCCTCATGGTTGGCATGACATTGGGCAGCAACGGAGACTACCACTCGTTCTGCTCCTACAACTTGACGCCGACGACACGTCCTTTTTCGAGGACCGAAGCTGCGCGGCGATACCAGGCTGAAACTCGAGGATCTTTGCCACCGGTGGCCGATCGCTCATTTTCAAAGATCAACAACACTTTGCACGATTGGCGCTCATGCTCAGGACCTGTCGAGAGCCGGTCATCGGATCAACGAGTCATCTTCCGATTGGGAATTGTCGATACCGGACTATTTGCGTGGCGCAAGCCCGAGCATCGTGCGCGCTTCCACTGCGGTGGCGGGCTCGTACCCGAGTTCTCGGATAATTCTTACTGTTCTCTCGACGAGCCGCACGTTAGTGGCAAGTATACCCGGTTCGAGGTACAGATTGTCTTCGAGTCCGACGCGAACGTGGCCGCCGGCGAGCACCGCATGGGTTGTCGCCGGCAACTGAGCTCGACCGACCCCGCTAACGCAAAACATCGCTCCTTTTGGAAGATTCCCGATGAGCATGTCGAGAATCTGCGGAGTGTACGGCAATCCCCCCTGGATTCCGCGATCGGCGCCAAGAACGAAATTGATCCAATAGGGCGGCTTGTCGAATCCTTTATTGATAAGACGTATCGGATCTTGGAGAAGATGAGAAAGAGAGAAACATTCCCATTCAGGCTTGACGCCCGTCTTTTGGAATCGTTTTGCCATGATGTTGCAGCGGGTGGGCGAGGTGTTAACGACAATCTCACGGCCACCAAAGCTGGCCAGAACGGTATGAGCGCCAAATGTCGCCATGTCAGCGCCGGCTTCGAAGCCTTTTAGACGCTGTTCGAATATAACCTCATCGAGCCCGGGCCCTATGGATCGCACCATATCTCCATCGATGCCCCCGCCCGTGCTGTTATTGATGATGATGCCGCACTTTGTCAGGATCCGGGAGTTGATGTCCTGGTAGATCTCCGAACTACAGGTCGCGCCATCGTCCTGCCTGCGCGCATGCAATGCCACAATAGATGCGCCCGCATCGTAGCACCTGTACACATCCTCGGCGATCTCGCTGGGCTGGGTCGGAAGGTGCGGGTTTTGAGCTTTTTTCACCACGCCTCCCGTTGGCGCAATCGTGACAATAACCTTGCGCTCAAAGTTCATACTTCGTCTCCTGACATAGACTGCTGAAGTCACTTATGGGCGGATCTGACCACTTCGCTCAAGAACGGCTTGACGCTAGACGTCCAGGCAAGTGACCTCTGCGGCAAGTCGAGGCCTCCAACACCTGGCGTTCATCCCGGTCGTTTGAGCCGTTCGGGCTCGTTGTTCCGGACGAGAACGGTGCCGTCGGCACCTTATGCAAGTGAGGTCGAGAACTTTGCGGGTCGAGAGCGGCGCTTCGGACGCGAGGCCCAACCGCTTGAGCGTCGGACGCCGCGAACTGCCTCAGCGTGCCTTCTGCCTTCAGTGCCATGGCGTTTGCGACGATCTGTGCTCTTGTGGCAAACAGCGCCGTCCAGCTCGTGCCAACAGGTTGGTGCCGACGACGGCGCGTTGCCGAAATCGGCTTGTTTCCGGTCATTTCAATTCCTCGATGGTTATATTTCGGCATACCCGATGCCGGTGAAATTTCCCTGAGACCAAAGGAGATTGCGTTTGTTCTTTCCATCGAGATCGGCGGAATAGATCGAACCGGCGAGGTCTGTGACGAACATCTGGTTGCCGGCAACGTCGAGCGCGATGCCGATACCCTCCATCAGGTGCGTGATCAGGATCTCAGGCTCCGTCCTTATGTCGACACGCGCGCGATTGACTGTGTTGCCACGCGGAGGATCACCGCGGTCGGTCCAATAGAGCACGCGGTTCGCCAGATCGAATTCAAGGTGAATCGGCTCCGGCAAGCCATTGAACAGCACCTCGATGTCGGAGCGGTTTGCCGGGTGTTCACCCCTGGGGATGTCAATGTCGGCGCGGAAGATTCGGCCCCGGCCGGCATTCTCAGGACCTTTTTGCGACCAGTAGATCTTGCGGCGCTCGGTGTCGATCGTGACGCCGATGCACCACCTGGTCGGGTCGCGCCGGTCCATGTCACCGCGGCCTGCCTCGATCAGCGTCTCTATCTCAGAGCCGTCGAGATTGCACCGCAAAACCTGCATCCCTTCGCGGTCACACCAGTAGAGCTTGCCGCCTTTCTGGTCGATCTGGATCTGCTTCGGTGTGAACGTGACGCCGGGCGGAACGATGACTTTGCGAGCGCTTCCATCGATATTTGCGCGCTCGATCGAACCATCGTTGATGGCGACACCGACCCCCATGTTGGTCCAATAGATGTGACTATTGTTGACATCGATGGCGATTCCGTCAGGAAGCTGACAATCGGCGACAATAACCTTTCTACCGGAACCATCCGGATTCATCGCTTGAATACGGTTGGTGCTTACTTCGAGAAAGAATAGTCGTCGACGGGTTGAGAAGTCCCGGTCGGGCGAGAGTTTCGTGTCGGTCGCATTAGCGTCGGTCATGCCATTCTCCCTCCCATGTGCTTGAGGCGAGATAGCGTCCGAAGCCGCATAGCGATGTGAATCCAGCTCTCACCGATAAGTGAGGTCGCGCTTTCGATTTATCAGTCGTTTGACACACTGAGAGCATCTCGCATCGGAATGCTCTACGGCGGATAATTCCGACGGCGGAGCCTCACGGTGGCGGTAGGACGTGGAGCAAGAGCTGGGCCAATTGCCAGACCATTAGGTCGCAAGGACATAGCTGGGATGGGATCTATCGCTGGTCATCGCGCAGGCGTGCCTGCCGTCAGAACGAGATGTCGTCGCCCGCTTCAAATCCTGCGAACACGAAATTGGCGCGAAAAGCTCTTTGGGGCAGTACGCATCGGATGCATTGTTCCAACTCCTGCAGTGCGATAAGCGGCGCGGAAGGCTCAGAGCAAGAGATTCAGGAGTAACCTTGTTACGGGTTTGGATCGCCCCCCCTATCCGATCAGGTGTCGATCCTGCATTAAACTCGCATTCAGTCTCCGGTCGAGGTCACGTCGACGACTATCCGCCCCTGGCATGCTGTGCCTTGTGCCTTTTCATAAGACTTCGGAAACAAAATCGGCGGCCGATCTACCAGGTTCACGACAGGTCGTTTGCATTTGCTAGTTTCCCTCGGAGACCATCGACGTCCCGATGATGCCTTCCAACGCCAATTGCGCGATCTCCGTGTCGGAAAGCCCGAGAAGTTCTGATAGGATCTCGGTGTTGTGCTCTCCGAGCGTTGGCGCCGCCGTGCGGATCGTAAAGGGCAGTGGGCCGTCGCGGATCGGTATTGAGGGCTGTGGGTGCAAGCCAATGAAGGCTCGTTCGATATCCTGTAGAAATGCGCGCGACCTGAGATGTGGGTCCTTGAGCAGGTCAGTTGGCTGTCGGGCCACGCCGGCTGCAATTCGTTCCGCCTGCAACTCTGACATGGCCTGATCCGCATCGCGGGTAATCGTCCAGGCTTCGATGGCCCTCTCTATTTCGTCTTCAATGCCGCGGCGAGCTTCTGCAGATCTCAGCGAGGCGTCTATCGCCCAGTCTGACCGTCCAATGAAAATGGCAAGCCTTTGCCACATGTTCTCGTCACTTGCGGCTACCATGACCCAGCTGTCCTCACCCGCGCAGCGGAAGCAGCCATGCGGCACGAACTGGGGATGTCGAGTACCGTACCTTGGCGGAGGCATACCGCCGATCGAGTGAACAGTGATCCACGGCGCCGCAAACGGCATCATGCATTCGATCTGGGCAAGGTCGATGAACTGTCCCAGCCCGGTATTGCGGGCGTGAAAGAGCGCGACCAGAACCGCAGCACAACCGTTCAACCCACCAACGGCATCCCCAAAGGCGACGTGGCTCATCACGGGTGGCCCATCGGCGCTTCCGACTACGTTCGGCATCCCAGAACCCTGCTCCAAGGTGGAGCCGTAGGCACGACAATCGCGATAGAGGCTTTTCGCGCCAAACGCTGACATGGACAACATGACAAGTCGAGGATTGAGCGTTCGGAGCACATCGTAGCCAAGCCCGAGTTTCGGCAGCACATCAACAGAATAATTGTCTACGACAACGTCGGCCCCCACCAAAAGACGCTTGGCAAGAGCAAGGCCTTGGCGCTGCGTGAGGTCAAGCGTGATGCCGCGTTTGTTGCGGTTCATGATGCAGAAGGCTTGCGCCCTTTCATACATCTGAGCGTCCACGTACGCGGGCCGCCGGTCAACACCGCGCCACCAATCCGGGTACTGGGTGGACTCGATCTTGATGACGTCCGCACCAAGATCAGCCAGGGTGCGCGTGCACAACGGGCCTGCCCAGCCCATCGTGAAGTCAATGACGCGAACCCCACGCAAGGGCTGTCGTCCGGCACCGATGCTCCTGGGCGTCCGCGACGCAGCCAAGGATCCCTGCTTTCGGCTTTCCGCGAAACTTTGCTGCTCGCCGAGCGCCGGAACCTTGCCTCCGCGGCGCGGCGGCGTCAATGTCAGCCGCTGCATCGACCCAGCGGTCCTGCCCTCTTCTTGGCCAAGGACGACAGGCACGATTGCGCCGCGCGCCCTTTTCTCGGTATCGAGGAGAAGATCAGACGTGTCGGGCACCGGCACGATCGGGATCTTGCGCTTCAGTCCCTCTGCAAACCACTCCTGCGCTGTCCGTGCCTTCAGCCTCGGCACGAACTGTCGTTCGATCCTCTCGATGTGCTTCAGACGCTCTTCGCCAAGGACCAGCGCCGGACTATCGCGCAGACCGGACAGGCCGAGCATGTCGCAGAATGCGCGCCACTGCGCCGGCGTGAATGTCGTCACGCCGAGCCAGCCTTTCTTGGTTTCGTAAATGCCGCCCGGGAAAACCGGCCAGAAGCGGTTAATACCAATCCGATGCACGACCTCGCCGCGCGCAAACGCCTCGAACATGAGATACTCGCTGATGGCGAGACTCGATTCGAAGATACTGACCGACCACGACGGCCCTGCTTCGCCCTCGATTTGCGCAACCGCCGAAGAAGCTACGGCGATGAACCCCCACAGGCCACCGAGGATACCAGTCTGGAAATCCGGTGCGTGCAATGGTGGCCCCTCGACCGGTCCAACCAGCTTGATGAGGCCGGCGAGCGCGCGGATCGTCGTATCGGTTGCGGCAAATCCTGCATAAGGACCCGCGCGGCCGAACCAGCTCGCCTGGAGGTAGATCAATCTGGATCGCCATTGGCGGATCGCAGCGACGTCAATGGACGGGCAATCCGCCGGATCAATGTCCCTGCCGTCGATTAGAATGTCGCAATTCTCGATCATTGCAGTCAGCCGCGCGACCGCATTCGGGGCAGCGGGATCGATGATCGTACTTGACTTATTAAAGTTCAGGAACGCGAACCAAGCGCTCTGGCCCATTGGAGTGAGCGGCGCGAAATAGCGAAGTGGATCGCCCGCCGGCGGCTCGATCTTCTGAACATCCGCACCGAAGTCGGCGAACAATCGCGCGCAATAGCTAGTTGCCGCCGCACTGCCAATCTCGACAACCCGCAGATCTGATAATACTCCCGTCACGGCTCCATTCTCCCAATCAAAAACATCGCCATCAACGGGGATTTCTCGAATCTCGCAATTGCTAGCGGCGGTTTCGGCTTAAGTGTGTAGCTAGTGCATGGTAAAGCCCTGCGCGGTTTCCCTTCGACATTCGATCCCAAGTACCAGGAATTGGTCTTGGCGATTAACATCTCGTTGGCAACATGATGCGCTACCCCATTGATCCTCCACCTCTTTGGTCGGTTCAATCACGTTCAAGTTCTTGCAACGGAGATAGCTGATGCATCCGGACATCCACTCGACCTGATGCTGCAGGCAGGTGGTCATGTTGCAAAGCCCAGCCGATGGAGCAAGCGGCACGCGGTCGTGAAGAGATTGGGATATCCGTGCACCTGCAAGCCCATAGTGGTCCGGATGTCTCTGCCCCACTCCTCCTTCAATGATCGTCCATCGCGACCGCGGATGTCGATGCGGATCAAAGCGCCCGTTCGCTCAATGAAGGACGAAATCCACAACTTCACAGAACCGTCGTTCCAGCAGTCTTCGATCACCTTGCGGCGCCGTTGCGGGGACAGATCGGCCCAGGCGTGCTCAACATCGTATTCGAAGCCCGTGAACGTATGCGGCAGCCGCTCGGCAAGCGCTTTGAACTTTGACTTGTAGGCTTCGACGTCTGCGGCTGCGTATTTGGGATTGTTCATAGGGATGATGTATTGCGGCGTGCGGACGAGCACCTTGAGATGGCCAACTTCTTGCGCAATCGTCTGGATCACTTGGATGCCCGTCGCTCCGATACCGACCACGTCCACACGCTTGCCAGCAAGATCGATCTGTTGCTGCGGCCATCGCGCCGTATGAAACACCTGGCCTTTGAATGTCTCCTGCCCGGGAAAGACACATGGGCGCCGAGAGGCGACGCCGGCACCGATGACAACGGCGTCGCATTTCGCTGTCGCATGCACGCCATTTCCACCATTGGCCCCGATCCTGGTCCGGTTCATTTCTCCTCCTGCGCGCTTTCGAGACCTGGCGAGGAGAACAGCAAGTATCGTACCAGTACCACCGGCTGCGATAGGCAAGCGCAAAGACAACGACCAGACGTCCGCGATTGATTGTAGGCATATCCAAACGTGCCCGCGGATATGAATTGTCGAGCCTTACGATTGTTGGTGAGAAGGAGTTAAGGGGGCTCGCATGAGTAGCTTGTGATTTTCGGAGCTTGGCCGCCACTTCTACAACATCGTGCGGGATGCAAGAGTTTGCGAAAGATCAACTACCAATACTAGCAATTGATCTAAATGACGCACGTGTGTCACTGATCGCTAGCTGAACGTCGGACTTGGCTAGCCAAAATTCAGCAATAGCTCATCCACAGTTACAAATCCTTCTAAGGACTTGCGGCAATGCAATCCTCTGCACTGACGTCACGCGCCCATATCTCTGAAGCCGCCTCTGGCTGCCCTCCCGATATCTCACAAATTATCAAGTGGCGCGACAGCTCGTATGCCGCGGATCTCTATATCGCCGCAGTCTCATGGCTTGATCTCTTTACTTACCTGGATGGTCACCCGGTAACCGAGGAGGAACTGCGACTCCATTTCTCTCTTCGGGAGCGGCCAACGCGGACCATGGTTCGACTCCTCGAATCGTGGGGCCTCATCTCCAACCAATCCGGCCGGCTGCACGCAACGGCCAGCGCCGTTCAGTATCTGAGTGGCAATTCCGCGGACAACATCGGCTCGTATGTTGCAACGATGAAGTATAAGCCTTCTGTCCGGGAACTTTATGAGATCCTGCGACAGGACGGTTCGGACACCTGGCACGTCGAGCGCGGCGTAACCAAGACCTGGGACGCATTGATGCAGACGGATGAGTTTGCCGATCTGAACACACGCGGCATGGAGGAACGCGGACGGATCTTTGCTCCGCACCTCGCGAAGCTGCTTGACTGCACGAACGATACTTCTTTGCTCGATGTAGGTGGTGGATCAGGCGTCTATTCTGCGCATTTGTTGATGCGCTATTCTTCACTCTCGGTAACGATCTTTGAGCGTCCGCCGGTTGATCAACTTGCAAGGAGCTGTCTCACTGACCGCAATTTATACCCGGGTCGTGCCCATGTCATAGCTGGAGACATGTTCGTCGACCCCCTGCCCCGGGATGCTAGCCTGCACCTCTATTCGCACGTCCTTCACAATTGGGGACCTGACAAGGTCCAACTGCTCCTGAGCAAGTCTTTCGACAGCATTACTTGCGGCGGTCGCATCGCAATTTACAGCTGCCACCCTGACGACCGCGGGGGCCACCCGTCTCCGGCTGCCGAGGCAGAATACTCCGTGCTGCTTACGACGGGGTATGAGGGCTGCTGTTACTCCTTCGAGGACATGCGGACCATGCTGGAGAGTACCGGCTTCCAGGAAGTCGACTACCACAAATCCATCTGCAATCGCAGCCTCATCGTCGCGAAAAAGTTCGCCTGACGCTTATGACTCTACCGCTTTGGGGAGAGACTTACTCCGCCGCTCCTCTCATCAATCGCGTGAGCACGACATGTCTATTCCGACCCGCGTTCTGTTGTCGAAGATCCGCGCGGCTGGGTACAGCATTTTTTCGGGGGTACCGTGTTCCATCTTTGGCGATCTATTTGACCAAGTGGCTGACTCTCCTGGATTCCTGACCGTGCCTGCGGCCAATGAAGGCAGCGCAATTGCGCTAGCTGCTGGCGCGGTTCTCTCAGGACAGCGAGGCGTCGTTGCGCTTCAAAACTCTGGGCTCGGCAATATCATCAACCCGCTGACATCTCTGTTGATGGTCAACAAAATTCCGCTCTTGCTCCTCGTGTCCGTTCGCGGCCACCCCGACGAATCTGTCGACGAGCCACAACACGCGATCATGGGTGCCAAGACAAGAACTCTCTTGAACGAGCTCTCCATTAAATGGTGTGACTTCGATGGGACCGAGTCCGGCTTGGATCACGCGCTCGCGCGCGGCAACGATGAATTTCATCGCGCTGCGCCGTTTGCATTGCTCTTTCGGCAAGGCCAGCTTTCCGACTGCAGCGCGGCTGAACCACAAGCTGATGCAATCCACTACGGGCTCAGTGTCGGGCAAGCCATAGAGTTGATTTGCCAGCAGCTCCAAAACGACACTCTCATTGTCTCTACGACCGGGTTCATCTCGCGTGAGCTGTTCCGTATCCAAGATCGTCCTCTGAATTTCTACATGCAGGGCTCCCTTGGCCATTGCAGCGCAGTCGCGGCAGGGCTCGCGCTGGCCTCGCCTGCCCGCCCCGTCCTGGCATTGGATGGAGACGGTGGCGTGCTCATGCACATGGGGATTCTATCGACTATTGGCTATGCCGGCCCCCAAAATCTCATGCATGTGGTGCTGGACAACGAAGGGTATGTTTCGACAGGCGGTCAGCTCTCGACATCACGAACGACGTCTCTTGAAGTTGTCGCGTCCGCCTGCGGGTATCGAACGGCTACCCGTTGTGAGCGAGCCGAGCATATCGCGACTATCATGCGGCAATGCTCTCAGCGTAAGGGGCCTCACTTCGTGGTTTGCAAAGTCAACCGCCTCCATCCCCCTCAGCTTCCCCGCGTCACGAGTCGATATTCTCCCCTACAGAACAAAACTATCTTTCAGCGCTGTGTCGGCATTCGCCGTAAAGAGCCCGCGACCACCGGCAAAAAGGGACGGGTGTCATAGTTCTATGGTCGGACGCATGCTGATTTTCATCGCTCTGTTTGGAGGGGGAACCGGGTTGTTATGGGCAACAAGCGACTTCGAAGCAACGCGAGACCTATCTCGGATCTTAAATAGGCGCAACCAATCGAGTTATGGCATGCACGATAACGATCAAGACTATCATCCAATGCTCATCGCGGGCGCGCCTGCCCACTCGGACGCGAGTATCGAAGTCCGCAATCCATTCACAGGAATGCTTCTTGGCAGCGTCCCGCAGGCCAGACCGGAGCATGCACGCCAAGCATTTGAGATAGCTGCGCGGACTCATCTTCGGCTCACGCGCCGCGAACGAACGGATATCCTCCTGGGGACGGCAAGCGCCGTTAGAAGAGATCAAGACCGGTTTGCTCGGCTAATCACGGCAGAAACCGGCCTCTGCCTGAAGGACTCCTTGCATGAAACCGGGCGTGCATGCGATGTCTGGTCATTTGCTGCCCACACCTTGATCCAGAGCGAGGGCGAGATTTATCCATCTGACATTGGCGTAACACCCCATGATCGGCGCATTTTTTCCATGCGCACACCGCTCGCCGGTGCGATCTCCGCTATCACGCCGTTTAACCATCCCCTCAATCTCGTCAGCCATAAACTCGCTCCCGCCATTGCGACGAACAACCGCGTGGTCCTGAAGCCGTCTGAGCGGGCGCCGTTGACTGCTCTGGCGCTTGGCAGGATTCTGTACGAGCAGGGCCTTCCGGAGGGTATGCTCTCGATCGTGACAGGGGCCCCCCACGGCTTGGGAGATGCGATGTTCACCGATCCCGATGCGGAGCTGGTGACATTTACCGGCTCCATTCGCGCTGGGCATCATATTGCGGAACGGGCCGGTTACCGGAAGCTCGTCTTGGAGCTCGGTGGAAACGATCCGATCATTGTGCTTGAAGATGCCGATGTCGATCGGGCGGCGCATCTGGCTGTTCAAGGAGCGATCAAGAATTCGGGTCAACGATGTACAGCCGTCAAGCGGGCACTCGTGGTTGACTCTATTGCCGACGAATTTGCCGAGCGGGCGCTCCATCACATGCGGAAGCTCTCGACCGGCGATCCGAGTGATCCATCGGTTGACATCGGTACCGTCATCAATCAAGAAGCGGCCGAACTGATTGCTCGGCGCGTTACCGATGCCGTCGATGCTGGTGCTACTCTATTGCTCGGCAACGTACCTGACGGCGCATTTTATCCGCCCACCCTGTTGGACCATGTCTCACCAACATCCGAGCTTGTTATTGAAGAAACATTCGGACCTGTGCTGCCGATCATCCGTTGTCCGAACGATGTTGATCAGATCATATCGATCGCCAACGCGACCAAGTTCGGACTTTCTGCCGGAGTCTGCTCCAACCGGCTCGATCATGTGACAAAGCTCATCGACGGTCTCGCCGTTGGCTGCGTCAACGTGTGGGAAGTTCCCGGATATCGCACCGAATTGACCCCATTCGGGGGAATCAAGCAGTCCGGACTCGGGCACAAGGAGGGCGTGCTGGAAGCGATGCGCAGCTTCACGCAGTTGAAGACCTACTCGCTTCCATGGCCGGTCTAGACCAAATGCTTTTTGGCTGGCGCCGAAGGCGGAGGAATCGCCCTATTGCATCCTTATCTTAAGGGACGGGCTGAACGTCGGAGTCCATCGCACGCCGGGTGGGGGCCCAAAGTCCTTAACGAACAGCGTGTGCAGACGCATTGCGCGCCGCTCAAGCCCCGGTCTCGGGCAACCCGCGGATCTGGAGCGACGATGCGCACCGGCTCACCCTGCTCGTCGATCGCGACCGCCTCGAAAGCCAGAGAATTCTCCAGCCGCCCCCTTTGGTAGCCTGTTGTGACGCTTACGAGCATCGGCATGAGCAAGAAGTCCGAAAAAAAAGGCGACACGAGGCACCATGTCAGCGTGCGTCCGCCGCCGAAGCGCTCGGGGTCCGCTAAGAAGACCCGAAAGGTTAGCAAGAAGAAATAGGGCCCGGCGCGCCCCCGGACGGCACCCACGCATCAACGAGCGCCGTGCCTTCCGAGCCCTGGATAAGGCGGCTACGATGTAAAGGTTAGGAACGCAGGCGCATCGGGTCGAACTCTAGCTCCACGGGTTAGCTCACCCGTCAATCGGACCGGGCCGCTTCGCGGCCCGGCTTCGTTCGTGGATGTTGTCAGCACATTGCCGGCCACTATCCGGGAATATAGACGCAACCGGGATCATCCGGCGGACAATCACATCCTCCGATCGTCTCAGCCAACCCCGACAATTGTGGCTTCGAATTCACAAAGTCCTTGATAGCTGTCAGGCTTTTCCGGCGCACCTTGACGAATTGCCCGGAAGACTCAAGGTGGTTGCTGAGGGCCTCTCCCAATCCAGCCTCGTGAATGGCACTCATGATTTTACCCAAGCCATGCAAGCCAAAGTCGACGTGAGTGCCACCCGCGCGCGCAGGCTTAGCAGCGGCGGCTTTCTTGCTGACTTTGCGTGCCTTCGGTGACCGTTTGGTTTTCTTAACTGTCGCCATGTAACCCTCCCTCTATGGTGTCGGTCTAAAGATTTTCAGTGCCAAGAATTGCTGAACCGCCCGCGCCGCACCTTGCTCGGCTCGTCCGCCTGAAGCGGTGATGAGCGAACCCTCGTAAATCGGGCCACGGACGGCTTCGAGCGTCTTTGCCTCGCCCTTGTCCAGATACAGTCCCACGGTCAGTTGATGGGTATCCTTGCGCGAAATCGTAACCGGAAAGCTCACGTCGGTGGTTTGGAACGCCGGCCCTTTTGGCGCGAAAACGATCTTGGGCGATGCGCCACCACCGATGGTCGTGGTGAATTGAAGTTGCTGAACCATGCTCGGCGGCCCCTTTTTCACCGTCGCCACGTCTTTGTTGAGCTGATCGAGATTCTCGAACAGGCTCATCAAAGTGAATTCTTTAATCAGCTTGGCGAGGCCAACCTTGCCCGCGATCGGGTAGACGAAATCCTCGGTTCGAACCAAATGGTTCGTGCAGTAGCTTTCACTGGTCTTTTGAACAAGGTTTCCGAAATTGTCCGTGATCGTAAATGACCACTCATTCTGCCTTTGCCGGTCAAAATTGCCGGTAAGGCCGAGGGTCACAAGTGACGTAATAGGTGTCGGCCTGATCAAATCCACGGCCGGATCTATGTTATTCGTCTCGAGGCCCGTCAAATCGTAATAGTAAGCAATGCCAGTGCTGTAGAGGAGCTTGGTCACAGTGCGCGCGAAGCCCGTTACCTGCGACGGGTCAAACGCTCTGATTGACTCGTGATCCAGGTCATAAGCTCGCTTCAGCTCGTTGCCTACTGCGAACGAGTAGTCGTCGAGCTTGTTTTTATTTATGTTGTTGTCCGGGCTAGCGAGATAGCCAAGCAATGCGTCAATGACCGCCTGCCGGGCCTCACAGCGAACCTGTCTCGCAATATTGGAGGCTGAAATGTGCGCGACGTCGTCCGTCACCGGGTGAATAGAGCATCCGCTCAAGAAGAGTAGTACGGCAACCAAGCATAAGCGATTGCCCCTTGTATGTAGGCCCATCCAAATCCCCCCACAATAAACAATTTGTATCAAGTAACCTGGCCGCCCCCTCGACGGCCCGCTTCGAATTGAGATCTAATAGTCCCCGATCGCAGATCCTTCTCCTTCGGGTCGCGCGGAAACATCAGCTGTGCCAAACCGCGCGCCTGATGCTGGGACCGAATGCGTGCGAGGGGATTAAACCCGTCTCTGGGAAAAATGATAGGTGGTCGGGTCCGACCCGTCATCGAGCGGCGCGATCCGGTCGACCGGCCCCACGTGCTTTGCCCGCCAGGCCGAGGTCGGTGGCAGAGCTCGCCCCTCGGATCGAGCACAACAACACTTCCGCGGTAGCGCAGCAGGTTCGGGATGATCGTCGTCACCGAATTCGGCGCCCGGGGTGGTAGCGACGGTCAGAAGGTGTCCTTCGCCGTCCCAGTGTACGAACCTTGCCGGTTTACGCGCGCCGCCATCCTGAAAGGTCCCGAGCAGAATGGACGAGGGGCTGTCGAAGTGGTCACGTCCTTTGAAGAAGCGTCCTACGTCAGCAGCGTCCGGCCAGGTAGCCGACCCATGCAGCGGCGGTGGCTGGATCAGGAGCCTCTCGCGCTCTGCAGTCTCGTCCCGATCAAGGGTGGCCTGATGGCTGCGGCCGGAGGTGATCGCAGCGGCGACCGCTTCGGCAGTCTTGACGTCGTATTTCTGCGCAACGCGCTGGCGAAACCGCTCCGCCTTGACATGGCGAGCGAGCTTCCAGCCCAAACTGCCAGCCAAGCGGAAGATGCTCAGCTCCCTCGAGAAGTTGAACAAACTACTCAACACTACGCCCACAACCCTGAGCTGAGCCTACCCCTATCAATCTGGTCAAACAACCAGCAGTGTGCCAGCATTTTGCAGGTTTCCTGCAAGAACGGCTCACTTACGCATCGCCGCCAACAAGTACGCATCGTATTTCTGGAAGTGGGGACGATGCGTTCCGCTGGTTTGCGGCTAACGCGCGCCGCGTTGGGGAAAACGGACAAGTGCCAGGCCCCCTGGACGCCGGCGCGTCCCGAGAGGGGGCGCGCTTCAACCGTGCTGAGTGACGCGTCCGTGGCCATCTACCACTTGCGCGTCAAGAACGTCAGCCGGAGAGACGGCCGGTCGGCTGTCGCCGCCGCAGCCTACCGGGCGGGCGAGACCCTGGCGACTGAGACCGAAGGACAGCACCTTCGGCGGCCGGCAAGACGCCTCTTTCATCGAGATCGGATCGCCGGCGGGCGCGCCGGCCTGGATGACAGACCCGGGCCCGCGCCGAATCTGCTTTCGGACGCTGCGATGTTAGACGCGGCAGCCGATCAGGCAATGCAAGCTTGCGGCGGTGACGCCCGCGAGGCTGTGAAGAAGCGAGCCGAAGGCTCGTTGAGACAGAAGGCTCGCAGCCTTGGAGTTGGACTGGGCCATCAGCGTTAAACGAAAAGGCCCCGGCGTGCTCCTCGCCGGGACCTTCTACGCATTTGCGCCATTTCCCGCCCACACCAGTCGGCTCGCGCCCAAGGTGTTGGCGATCGAGCGTCGGCGACGTAACAGGCGCAAGCGAACTCGCATTTTCTAGGGCGGATCGGCTCCGTGCACGATCATCATCGCCCGCCTCACGAGCTCGGTACCATCAGGGCATCTACAAAAAACGCAGTCTCCGCTCACAGCGTTGAGGCCGCTGCCACGATTTCGCCTCTGGGCGATCGGCTAATCCATCAGTGCAGCGATTCGCGTGAGGCGTTGGGATGCCCGACTTGACGCTCTGGAACAAGCTAACTCGCAGGGAGCAGAGAATTGTCATCAAGCTGTTCGGCGGGGGTTCCACGCATGGTGACAGCCTAATCGAGACGGTCAACCTTATGCGGCTGGGTCTGGTCACTGAGAACGGTTTAACCTCGGCCGGCCTTGAGATCTTCGTCGCTGCTTTCAAAGCGCAACGTGACGCGCGTCAGCGGGAGTTGCTGGTGTAAATTGCGCGGCGCTACCAGAACGGCAAGCCGGCTGTGGCCAAATCATAGGCAGACTCGACGTTCCAACCCTCGGCCTCGACGAGCCAGCGCGCCAGAAAGTCCGCGCCAAGATCGCGCCCGCCTTGACGTGCGAGAACGAGAAAGTGCATCCACCGCTTGCGGTCTGCTGGATGTGTCTTTCCTGTCGATTTCTTCTTGCTGCACCGGAAGCTGCGAAATGAGATAGCAAAAGCTGGATTAAAGTGCCGGAGCGGCCAGCCCGTTTCCTTATACAATTCCTCAACCCCGATAGTTTCCTTCTTTGAGGGCCATGTCGACGAGGGTCACGACATCAGCAGCGGGATCGGTCTTCAAGGCATAGGGGTCGAACGTAGTGTAGAGGCCGGCATTGCTTTCATGCTCGGCAGCTGCTTTGCTATAAACGGGATCGTGTTGATGAAATCACCGTTGATAGCTCGGCTAGGGCAAAACCCAATTCATCAATCGGCGCATCTGGAAACGCGGCGATCAACTCATTCTCGGGTATGAAATCGCTATAGCCGTGGGTCGACTCCTTAGCGATCCATAGCCCAATGTTGACCGCGAGCCGTCCCAACTCGCCAATCTTCATGGCAGTAGGCTCCCTTGCACGCGGCGCCACGGCCGGTTGGTCGTCGGATTCTCGACGGGCGGTGGTGAGCCGTTCGCCAGCCACGCGTCTATGCCATTTACGACCATCTGGCCGATTTCCGCAAATTGCAGGATGTCAGCACCGACAAGTGGCACGGTCTCGCCCAGGCGAGCATCAGCGGCGCGCTCAGCGAAAGCTGCATCCGCGACGCCAAGATTATGCCCGATGACATGGCGCATCTGGATATTCAGCGTCAAAACCGCAAGCGCTTCCGGTGAAAGCGCCACATGCCCTAACGGAGGCACCGCCCGTGCCACGTTGACCGCAGGTTCCGTGCCACACTTCCAACGCTGTCATTCCGCGCCTTCGCCGTGCCGCTGCCGCGCATGCTCCGCACTGGCACTGCTCTTGCTGATGAAACGGCAAACCGACCAGTAGCATTGAAAGGTGTGCCGCAATGAGATCCATGGTGTTTCAAAAAAGTGCGGCTGCCATTGCTGTCAGGTACGTACCTCCGTTCTTACGGGGCCGTCTGCTGACACGGCGAAAAACCCTCCGGTTGCGCCGAAAGCTGCCGTCCTGGACGGGCCTTGCGCTACTGGTGCTTGTCGCGGACGTCCTGATGGCAGTGTTCGCCTGGGTCACCGTAGGCTTCGTCCTGAACTGAGATGTCCCCCTTATGCAGGTGGAGCGCTGCTGCCAGCAGGTAGGCGATCTGGCTGACGACCAGGCATCCGGTGACGACGGACACCCCAGCGAAGAAGCCAAAGTCGGAGGCCTGAAGAATGATCGCGGCGAGGATCGCGATCGCCGGAGACACTACCACCATAGCCCAGACCCGAAAGAACAGGCCCGTCGCCAGTCCGATGATTGCGCTCCCTAGCAGGACTAGGATAATCGTCACATTTCACTTCCAGTTTGAGTGCGAGCCGCACTGCAATCCATCATCTGGATCGCTCTAACAAGAATGGCGTTCCGCCGCGCCGACAAGGCGGAGTTAGTGTTAACCTGGACAATGTCCTTCAAATTGATCCGGGCCAGACCTGTTTCTGAGGGGCTAGCCTCGAAACACCTCGATCGGCCTTACCGCGGCGGACTGCAAAAGCACTGGATAAAGCCAAAGAACTGTTGCCATCCTGCAATGGCGCGTGAGCTATGCCGTTTTCATCTGCGTTGTCTTTCCACAACGTTCGGAGGCTCGCGGCTATGAAATCTTGTCTGAACCACAAGTTCTGGCGGTGACCACCGAACGCGCCTTTGCCCCCCCGGAAGCCGCTGCCCGCAAGCTGGTCGAAAATGTCAATCGGTTTTCGGTGTCAGGCACCGTGCTGCTGGGCTTGCTGGCCGCCAGGCACTTATTGCTTGGTCAAGGCGCAAAAACGCAACGAGCGCGTCGCTTTAAGTGAACGCAAAGGCGAGCAGGCTCGAGCAGAGCATCACCAGACCGACCGCGGTCAGAGTCAGGAAGCTGTCGGACACAAGGTCACGATTGCGCATGAAACACCCACGATTGCTCCGTAGGAGCGAGGGCAGCAGTCCCGCCTTGGCCCGACGAGAAAACAGTCGGTCACCGCCTCAAGCGCCTTCCGCCGCCAGCGCTCGTACTTAGGTCTCGGGAATGGGACATCGGCTAGAGGGATGCGAAGATCGTCCTGCCCACACATCACCTCTATTGGCCTTGGCAACATTAGACCTGCCCTTGCGGTCCGTATCGTGCGTTTCTTGCGGTGAACGCGCAGCATTGCTTCGTTCTATCGGACATGGCGCGGGAAAGCGGCCAGATGTCGCGCAACCACGATTGGCACAAGCAGCGTCATCCTACCCATCTGATCGAGAGAGAAAGTCGTCAGCGTAGGCAGCCGTAACTTGCGACGCGTTCGTGATCTTTTCGTAGAGCACGGTCGATCTCATACCGCCCTACCCTCTAATTCAGGGGCGCGCACAAGCTGCCATCATGGCCGGGTAGCTGAATTCGGCGATCGCTTAAAAATAGGTCAGTACGCAAAGCACAGAACTGTGCCCCCGCGTTTGCGGTGACAAAGGATACGGGGTCGGCCCAGCTCTCGGCCCCCTTAGCCACCGCTAGATAATGAGTTCGGCCACCCCAGCCGCGCCGGACGTGGCGAACTACGAGAATTTATCTTTTCTCAAATGTTTGCCGCGACCTTCCAGCACTGGTGGCAACGTTAGAGCCAGTCCCGCGGGGTATCTGAGCTCGTATCTCTCGAAGCTATTCGCGGGGGATCTGGCGGCTTTCGGCGGCCCGGCGACCGATGAAGCGGTCGCAGGGACATTCGCGCGGAGCAGATCTCCCTCGTACTTGGTTATTCCCTCGGCATAATGCTGGCCAACGCCTGCAATGCGACCGTGCTTGCGATTGCTCTCTGGCACTCGCCCAACAGAAACTATGCCCTGATCTGGGCAACTGCCGTGGTTTGCGGCGCGTTATCGTGCAAGCAATCGTGCAGGCCCTGGCGCAGGCCAGAGTTGCCCCTGGCCGTCTTGAAATCGAAATAACGGAGTCGATGCTGATTTCAAAGTACGGGCCGGCATCATCGATCCTGAATTCACTCCTGCAATTGGGGGGGGGCGGACGGTTGCGCTTGACGATTTCGGAACGGCATTTTTGTCACTGACCTATTTGCTAAAATTGCCTTATACCCGCATCAAGATCGATCAGTCCTTTATACGCGAAATGCTGACACGGCCGGATAGCGCGGCTGTCGTAAAGTCAATGATCACGCTGGCGCAGGATCTACACATTGGCGTGGTCGCGGAAGGCGTCGAGACCACCGAGCAGCTCGGGTATTTGCGGCAAACCAGCTGTGATGAAGTCCAAGGATATCTCATCGGTCGGCCGGTATCAGCGGACCGCATCTTCGCCCTGCTCGATCAAAATAAGCAATGGTCGACGCCTGCCGCTTGAAACGCCTTAGGCAAACCGAGCGACCATCATGCCGCGCGACGCCGCGTACAGCGCTGTTGCATTGCTAGCGGAATGAATCCCGAGATAGGCATGTGACCAACTTGATGCTCACCATCCAAGAGCGTATTCTAACAGGCGCCGTCGTGGAGCAACCACCTCGAACGATGTTCCTTAAGTCCGCACAAGGCGGCTGCGATAGGATTTCTAATCTGTCTCGGCGTGGCGAATGCTTGGTTGATTCTCAATAGAGATCTGAACGGTTTCAAAGAACGATTCCACGCATCGTAGGCGTCTCTTATCCGATGTCGTGACTATATACGTCTTGAAATCACTGCAGAATTCATCGACAGGCTTGTACACGAGCTCCTCTGCCGGAAAAACGCTATCTTGAAGAAGTATACCTACCCCGATTCCGTGCAGAACGGCTTCCTTTAGAACGGGATAAGTCGCCATCTTAATAACATTCGGCATATTTATACTGTTCTCAAGACAGGCCTTTTCCACTTCTCGTAATGTCAGAGAACCATCCTCGGTTAGAATGATCCTTTCTTGTGCAAGTTCAGCCAGACTGAGTGTCGGTCTGCAGGCGAGCCGATGCTCGCGCCGCACGAGCGCCACAAGCCGCGTTTTGCTTAGCTCCACGTGGAATAGGCTGGCAAGGTCATCAGGTTCAGTGATGATAGCAATATCGACATCACGCGCTTCAAGTCGCTGCTTAGCAAGCTCCCAGGGCACTAGTGAAAACGTGATTCTCACTGCGGGAAAACGTCGGTTGAATTCGGAAATAATCGGCATCGCTGGACACGGCGCGTTCGCGATCACCGTTAGATGGCCAGCCGACAGGTCATTGTAAGCATTGATCTTCTCCGCGACCAGCTGCTCCAGAACGCGAACGCGATCAGTTAGCGCAAACAGTTCCTGAGCGGGTTTTGTAGGTACGAGCCCGGTGCGATGCCGAATGAAGAGTGTCGTCCCCATATGTTGCTCGAGCTTGGCAAGGTGCTGGGTGACGGCCGATTGGGTGACACCGAGGACGGCTGCAGCTTCCGAAACGCTTCTCCGCCTGAAGACCTCTGTAAAGGCCACAATCTGGTGAGAACTGATTTTCATGCTGTCGAAGCCTGCTCATCCTATTGCGATGGATTCGCATTCCCAAGCGGGGGCAAGGGCTTTTCGCGCACCGTCCGTTGTCTCTGGCAGACCCAAAAACCGTTGGGCCGCTCAAGCTCGACGTTGGCGTCGCCAGTGCAACCCCAATTGATCAGGACGCCTAAAGGGGGACTCAGTGCCACCTGGACAGTGGATAAAGGTGCGTGACTTCGGCCTCTTGTTTCCTGATGCATTCTCTACCCACGGGTTCGTCTCGGCCGACGGTCAAAACAGAGTATTCCCGGCCCCCAGAAGGTTCTCATATCCCCTTCCTCAACCGAGCTCTGCTGCTGCATTACAAATCGACGAAGCAACTTTCTAAGATATTGCCTCAGGTTCGCCGTACAGTCTTCCTGTGGTACTTGGGAATGAACATCACATGGTATACGAAATGTCAAACTTCTGCTGCTTCTCCAAGCAGAGCTTGGAGCCTCGCTCGTTAGTCTCGCGTATAGGCAAACCAGACAACCTCAGCTTAGCAGCGACTTCTCTGCGCGAAGGAAACATCTTAAAATGATAGTGCCAGCCGCGAACCACTTTGGAACGGAGCGTACCGACAATTAAAGCTGTTCGTTGGATTTTCTCAGCGAGAACGGTGGTACGGGCCGGGATGATTGACTGCGATCAGCAGGCTCGTCGCGCAGGACAAAAGCGGCAACGGCGATACTGAGCCGATTTGGAAGCCAGCTCATTTAATAGAAGCAATACTTCTTCTATTAGCAAGGCTAATATCAAGACATTTACGCGTCAACAACGCTTGCTACGTCTCTTCTCCGGAAGCAGGCGACAAGCCGCTATGCGCTCTCGGCTCGTAACAGAGAGCGCATCGCTCACGCCCAATGAAATCACGAGTGAAGGAGGTGATCCTCGCTCCGCAAAAGCGGGGACGGGGGACGTCAGCCGAGTTCGCCACAATTAATAGGAGAGACGAATGAAAATTAGCACCGATCGCATCCTCACCACACATGTCGGCAGTTTGCCACGGCCGCAGCTGTTGGAGGAGATGCTGCTGGCGAAAGAAAAAGGCGGACTTGACGCCGACCGCGATCCGCTGCTGGCGGCCAGCATCAGTTCAGCGGTCGTCGACATCGTCAAGAAGCAGGCGAGTATCGACCTATCGGTTGTCGATGATGGCGAGATGAGCAAATACGCCTACTCGACCTATGCGCGCGAACGAATGACAGGTTTGACGGGCGTTGATCAGCCGCTTGCCTTGTCCGAACTGGCGGAATTCACGAATTTCGCAAAGCGGGTCAGTCTGGATATCAAGACTCCCGCCTGCGTGGGGCCTCTCAAGTACCAGGGAGAGGCGGCGGTGGCGACGGATATCGCCAATCTCAAGGCGGCACTCAACACGGCTTCTGTCGAGGAAGCGTTTATGAACGCTTCGTCTCCGGGGATCATGGCACACTACATGCCGAACAAATATTATCCATCGCAGGAAGCCTACCTCTATGCGCTGGGCGATGCGATGAAGCATGAATACGATGCCGTCGCTGCATCAGGCTTGCTCCTGCAGATTGATTGTCCGGATTTGGCTCTCGGTCGCCATTTTCGAGCAAAACCAATGGATGTGGCGGAGTTCCGCAAGGAAATCGCTCTTCACGTCGAAGTGCTCAATCATGCTCTGCGCGACATTCCCGCCGATCGGATGCGCCTGCATCTATGCTGGGGCAATTATGAATCGCCGCATCACCATGACATCGATCTCCACGAGATCTTCGATATCATCATCAAAGCGCGGCCAATGGCGCTTCTGCTGGAAGCGGCGAATCCACGCCACTCGCATGAATGGAGCCTGTTCAAGGAAACGCGGCTTCCCGATGACAAGATTATTGTACCCGGGGTTATCGATACCTGCACGAACTACATTGAGCATCCCGAAGTCGTCGCGCAGCGCATCGAGCAGTACGCCAATCTGGTCGGCCGCGAGCGCGTGATTGCTGGAACGGACTGCGGCTTCGCGAGCTTTGCGACCTTTCACACCGTCGACCCGGACATTGCCTGGCGCAAGCTCGAGTCGCTTGTGCAAGGCGCCGAGATTGCATCCCGCCGGCTCTGGAACGCGAACTCAACGCGCTCCGAACAAGCCATTGCCTCGTGAAAGCGCAAAGCCGCTGGCAAACACCGCACATGAAAATCATCCAGATAACCGACCTTCACCTGGTTCCAGCAGGTGATCGTCTCTTCGACAGCGATCCAGGCGAGCGCTTGGCAGCCTGCTTGGCCGATGTGGCTGAGCATCATGCAGATGCCGAGCTTTGCGTCATCACGGGCGATCTTGCTCATCATGGCGAGCGGAGAGCCTACGCTCGCCTACACGAGGCGCTCGGGGTCTTGCCGATGCCGGTGCGGCTTCTCATGGGCAACCATGACGATCGCGCCAATTTCCGTAGCGTATTTCCCGAAGCTCCGGTCGACGATTTCGGCTTCGTTCAGTCCGTGCTCGACACGGCGGCGGGACGCTTCCTTTTCCTCGATACCAAACGATCAGATAGCCATGCCGGCCTCTACTGTGAACAGCGCCAGGCGTGGTTGCGCGCAGGCTTGGAAGAGGCGCACGGCAGGCCAATTTATCTTTTCATGCATCACCCGCCCCTGTCGGTTCACTTCAGGCCTGCGGACGACATCATGCTAGACGATGGCGCAGCGTTCGGACGAATTCTCGCCGGGCATTCCATCCGCCATCTATTCTTCGGGCATGTGCATCGCCCGATCACCGGAAGCTGGCAAAACATTCCCTTTTCCACCTTGCGGGGGCTCAATCACCAATTGTGGCTCGATTTTAGTTACGAGCGAGGAATTCCCTGCAGTATGGAGCCTCCGGCCTATGCGATCGCCTTCCTAAACGCCGATGCCGTGGTCATCCACACCCATGATTTTCTCGATACAAGCGCAAAGTATCTGTACGAACCGGACCTACCCGTCGAGCGCCAAGTCGTTCCAATAGCGCGACGATCTCAGCTCTGATTTCGCGGCGGGGTCTTAAGCCCCTCCATCCGTGACCCATGCCCATCCGTCGCTTAACCCCGGCGGAGCGGTTGTTCGTAACCGTTGCAGGTGCAACCTCTTTACCCGACCGTACCAGACGGAGTTCTTGATGCCGCAGATGTAGATCATCGAACGTGCGGCGCCTCATTTCCAAGTGGCGACGCAGCCTTATTTGCTTGCCTGTTAGACGCACCACTCGGAAGAAAGCGTGGCTCTTCTTTCGAGCAACCGAAGGAGAATTCTCGTGAAATTGTCCCGTCGCACGTTTCTCGGCGCTTCCACCGCGCTCTCCGCTGCATCCATCGCCGGCTCATTTGCCGGCCGTGCTTGGGCCGCAGCTGATACCGTCGCTATCGCCTCGCTGCACGATTTATCGGGGCCTTTTGATATTTACGGCGTGCCGTCGAATCTGTGCATGAAAGTGGCCGTCGAGGAGATCAATGCCGCCGGCGGGCTGCTCGGCAAAAAAGTCGAGCTCAAGGTCTACGACTGCCAGTCCGACATCAACAAATATCCGCAATATGCGCAGAAGGCGGCGCTCAACGACAAGGTCGTGATGGTGCAGGGTGCGCTCAGCGGCGCTGCGCGCGAAGCCACGCGGCCCGTCTTGCGCAAGTACAAGATCCCCTTCATCTACGGCTCCTTCTATGAAGGCGGGCTTTGCGAGAAGAACACATTCTGCGTCAATACGGGCGGCAACCAGCAGGTGGTTCCGCTGCTCGAATGGTCCTTCAAGAATCTCGGCAAGAAGCTTTACTATATCGCTTCGGACTACAACGCGCCCCGCAATTTCGGCATCTGGAACCACGTGATGGCCAAGCGCCAAGGTGGCGAGGTCTTGGCCGATGATTACTATCCTCTGAACGTCACGGATTTCACCTCGGCCATCGCAAAAATCCAGGCCGCCAAGCCGGATATCGTCCATTCCTGCCTCGTTGGCGGTCCGGCCATGTCGTTCTATCGGCAATGGGCGGCGGCCGGAATGTTGAACAAGATTCCGATCATCTCGATCGTGTTTGCCGCAGGCAATGAGCACGAGGTTCTTGCTCCAGAGGAAACCGACGGCGTGATCGTCGCCTACAATTACTTCCAGGAACTCGACACGCCGAAGAACAAGGAATTTCTGGCAAGGGTTGAATCCGTCGGCGGTAAGAACCACCCCTACATCAATGGCGAAGTGTTTGGCGGCTACAGCGGCGTCATGCTGTGGGCGGAAGCCGTCAAGCGTGCCGGCAGCTTCGAGCGGGAATCAGTTCTCGCGGCCCTCGAAAGCGGCATCCGGTGGGAAGGACCGGCCGGAGTCATGACCACTGATGGCCCCACCCACAATACGACGCAAGACGTTCACATCATCAAGGTCAAGAACCGCGTCTGGAGCCTGATCGAGAAGAGCGAGCAGATTCCGCCTGATACGTATGGCGGCAAGTGCAACGTCTTCACCAATCCGAAGCAGACCGATTTTCTGATGCCGCAGATCTAAGTGGCCGGCGCTCGCGGCGCCGTCTCGACGGCGCCGCCTCCTTATTCGCCTGTCTCAGTCTTCGCAGACCAGGATAGACTATGGACCAGTTCGCCATATTGTGCTTCGCGGTGGTCAATTCCATTGCCCTTCTCGCCCTGATCAGCTTGGGGCTCGCCATCATTTTCGGCATGATGCGGGTGATCAACTTTGCTCATGGCGAGTTCATCATGCTAGGCGGATACGCCACCGTGATCGCCAATCATGCCGGCGTAAATCTTTGGCTCTCCATGCTGGTCGTCGCTCCAATGGTCGTCGGCATTATCGGAGCTGTGGTGGAGCGGCTCATCATTCGTCGACTCTACGGTCATCTGGTCACGACGATGTTGGCAACCTGGGGGCTTAGCCTGTTCTTGATTGGCGCGGTGACCGCCGTCTTCGGCAACACAACGATGGGTGTAAGCGCGCCGCTCGGCAATATTCCAATCGGAGCCTATTCCATCGGTGCTTACCAACTTCTCTTGATTGCAATCACAGCCCTGCTCGTCGTGTGTTCTCTTCTGGTGTTGCACTGGACGAAATACGGATTGATCGCGAGGGCGGCGATGCAAAATTCGGAGATGGCGACCACCCTCGGGATCAATTGTGATCGCGTGTATGCGACCACTTTCATCATCGGCACAGCAATCAGTGGCCTGGCCGGCGCGTTGCTTGCGCCGATATCCGGCGTCCTTCCTCACATGGGCGCCGCCTATGTTGCACGCGCCTTCGTCACCGTGATCAGCGGCGGCGGGGCGCTGATTACCGGCTTTTTGTCAGCCGCAACGATCCTCGGACCGGTCGAGGCATTGCTCTCCTATTTCGCAACGCCGGTCGTTGGCCAGGCCTCGCTGCTGCTTTTGGCCGTGATCATCCTGCGCCTGTTTCCGACCGGCATCTCTAGCTTGTGGACCGGAGGCCGATAACGTCATGCTGCGCCGACTCAAACATGCCTTGTTTCCAGCCGCTCTCGTGCTCTTCGCGGCTTTTGGGCCGTTCGTTCTGGAGCCACTCGACCTCATCAATCTGTCCGCCTTTTCGGCCATGGCGATCGCAGCGCTCGGTCTCGCCTTTGTCTGGGGGACGCTGGGGATACTCAACCTCGGACATTCGGTCTTTTTCGGTCTCGGTGCCTACGCCTATGCAATCGCGGTCTCCAATCTCGGCGACAGCACGCTTTCCGTTTTGATCGGAACCCTGTTGCCGGTCGCATTCTCGCTCATTCTTGGTTACTTTCTGTTCTTCAGCCGTCTGGGCGACGTCTATCTCGGCGTCATTACGCTCTGCGTGACGCTGATTTTCTATTCCTTCATGACGTCGACTGCCGATCCCTCATTTCATATCGGTCCGGTGCCTCTCGGCGGCTTCAATGGGATCACGGCAGTACCCTCGCTCAATATGCCAGGTGATCCGCAGGCATTTCTATCCACGGAAGTGACGTTCTCAATTTATTTTCTGGCGCTTGCAGGGGCTTACATTTTGCTCTCGTTCCTGCGTTCGAGCGATGCCGGGCTTATCATGACGGCGATCCGCGAAAGTGAGTTGCGGAGCGAGCTACTTGGCTACGACATCCGCGCCTACAAGCTCGTTGGCTTTGCCGTGAGTGCTGCCATCGCGGGGCTCGGTGGAGCACTTTACACGGCGGTCATGGGTTTCGTCAGTCCGAATGTTTTCGATCTTCCGCAAGCCTCGCAATTCGTTCTGTGGGTGATCGCCGGCGGACTCGGGACCTTTATCGGCCCCGTCGCGGCAAGCTTCGGCTTCCAGCTTCTCGGCAGCCAGCTCGGCGCCAACCAGATTTTCAATACGGAGCTCATTTTCGGCGCGACGATTATCCTGTTCGTGCTGCTCGCCCCTCAAGGCCTGCTGCCGATGATTCTTAAGTTGTCGAGACCTAGGCTCCAGAGCCGTTCTGGCATCATGAGGCGGACGGAGGAACCGGCATGAGCGGCTCAGCCATTCTCGCTACGAAAGGCCTTGTTAAGCGGTTCGGCGGTGTTGCCGCAGTTGATGGCGTCGACCTCGTCGTGACCGCCGGCGAAATCCGCTGCCTCATAGGCCCGAACGGCGCTGGCAAGAGCACACTCTTCAAATGCCTCACCCATCAACACCAGCCGACCAGCGGGCACGTCCTGTTCGAGGGCCAGAATCTGCAAGGCCTCGCCACCCATCGCATTGCGCGCCTGGGCATCGCCATCAAAAACCAGATTCCCAGCATCTACCCTAACCTGGACGTCCGGGAGAACATCCGCCTCGCCGCCCTACGAAGAGGACTGCCCAAGCGCGATCTGGACAGAGTTGTCGAGCTGGCACTGGAGGAGATCGGCTTTGATGACGGGCGCGCAAAGCAGCCGGCTGTGACGCTTTCGCATGCGCATCGCCAATGGTGCGAACTCGGCATACTGCTCGCGAGCGATCCCCGTCTCGCGCTCCTCGACGAGCCCACCGCCGGCATGACGCGGGATGAGATGTTGAAGACCGTCGACATCATCAAACGTCTCAACGCCCACGCCACGGTGATCGTGGTCGAGCACGACCTGGAGTTCATCGCCCGTCTCGCACAAAGGGTCACTGTCCTGCACAGGGGGAAAGTGTTGGTGGAGGACACCATGGACAAGATCGAGGCAAACCAGACTGTGCGAGATATCTATCTCGGCCGCAAGAAAGACGCCATTCATGCTGAAAGGTGAACGCTTGGTCTCCGGCTACGGCAAAATACAGGTTCTGCGTAGCTTAAGCTTTGATGTCGGCGCTCATGAGATTCTCGGGATCATCGGCATCAATGGTATTGGCAAGACCACCTTGCTCAAGACTGTCATGGGGCTGTTGCCGGTTCAAGGTGGCCGTATCGTGCTGGACGGTGTTGCCATCGAAGCTCTGCCCGCCCATCAACGTAGTCGTCTCGGCTTTAGTTACATGCCGCAAGGTGGAGCGGGTTTTGCTGGCCTCACCGTCAAGGAGAACCTCTTGCTCGCGGGCATGATGCCCGGTGCCGGAAAGGCAAAGCCGATTGCCGAAATATTGTCCCTCTTTCCGAGGCTCGAAAAGCTTCTCGCTCGCCCTAGCGGTGCGTTGAGTGGGGGCGAACGGCAGTTGCTGGCGCTTGCACGCGCCATGGTTCGCTCGCCGCGGCTTCTTCTGCTCGATGAACCGACAGAGGGCATTCAGCCCTCGGTGACTGACGAAATCGCCGAATGCCTATCGTCAATTCACCGGCTGGAAAAGACGGCCATGATCATTGCCGATCAGGATCTCAGTTTCCTAGCCTCGCTGGTTGCCCGAGCGCTGATCGTCCAGAAGGGACAGATCGTGGCGGAACGCAATCCGACCGAACTGCTCGCCGACAGTGTCTTCGAGACGGATTGAGGTCTTGCCGGCGCCGGGCCTTCCGTCCGGCGATTCTGCAGGTCACGAGTGTCAATCCGTTCGAGACGAGTGCCCATCCTTTGATTTGCGGAGCCGCCATGGCCGCCAAAACCGTCTCAGTCCAACCTACCGTCCATCCGACTGCACGACTGCACGATACAAAACTCGGCGCATATTGTGAGGTCGGCGCGCCCACGATCCTGCGAGAAGCGACGATGGGCGATTATTCCTACGTCGAAAACGATTCCCAGATCACCTACACGACAATCGGAAACTTTTGCTCGATTGCGGCAATGGCCCGAATCAACCCCGGCAACCATCCGATGCACCGCGCGGGCCAGTCGCATTTCACCTATCGGACAAGCGCCTATTTTCCGAACGAGAGTGACGAGGCAGAATTCTTCGATTGGCGGAGACAGCATCAGGTCCAGATCGGTCACGATGTCTGGATCGGTCACGGCGCAATCGTACTTCCCGGCCGCAACATCGGCACTGGTGCCGTGGTTGCTGGCGGTGCAATCCTTACCAAGGATGTGCCGGTCTACACAATCGTCGCAGGCCATCCGGCTCGCACCGTCAGGCGACGGTTCTCGGATGATATCGCCTGGCGGCTCGCCAGGCTTGCGTGGTCGGACTGGGATCACTCACGAAAGTCTGCAGGCTGCGCTGCCGGATTTGCGCAAGCTGGCGATTGAAGATTTTTTTGAGTAAATGCGAAGGGGGAGAGCTTGCCAGGTTGGAGTCTTGCCGTTGATCGCTTCAAGGGAACTGGTTTCTGATTGTCAGAGGTCCGAACTCGCTCCCGTCGGCCGCTGCGCAATTGCTCGCCTAGGCGGCGCCCTCGCTTCAGTCCCGGTTGCGCGGCAGCTGCTCTCGGCGCCAACAATGCGCACGGTTCTCCAGTTGCTCATTCCGGAGGCCAAACGCCGTTTTGGGGGGCGCCCTGCCAGAAATGCGAGGCTGATCTCGTGCGGCGGTTCTCCGCCAAGCCGTGCATGGTCGAGGGCTCGGTGACGTCGCGAAAGACACTCCTACCATCATGAAGAAGGAGGCTAACGTGTCGTCCGCTGCACGAACTGAATCTGCGCGCCCCGAGGTTCAAGCGATCACCGAAGTCGAACCCACGAAGAACTTTCGATTTTATGACAATCGACGAAAGTACCTGATGTTCGTCAATACGTGCGGCGAGAAGCGCGTCGCCCGCCGATTCCTGAGCGGAAGAGAATGTGCAGACGGCAGTGCTCTTGCTTCATCGGCAGCCTTTGAGCAACGCCGGGAGCAAGGTCACTCCCGACGTTAGGCTTGGCCAGCAGGTCCATCACCAAACTGACTACGGCTCGCGTGTCACTGAACTGTCGCGTTCATTGTGATTACCGACTCTCCCGAACCCGAGGGGCCCTTTCCCGTAAAGCTGACGGCAAACGCATCGCTGCCCTTGTAACCTGCCTTGGGCGTGTAAGTGTATGTCGATACATTCAGCTTCTTTAGCGTCCCATGTGCGGGCTTTTGCGAGATGGTCGAAGCGGCAATCACTCCGTCCATTTTGAGCGGCAATAGACATGTGCCACCGGCCGAAACACTGAAGTAGCCACTTGAATTCACACCCCAACTCGACTGGACGCCGGTGACCGGGCACTCTGAAGCGGCCTCTGCAGAGATCGGTATCAAGCCAAGAACGGCCACGGCGAAAATTGATCGTACTCGATAATGCATTTCAGCCTCCATATTTGAAGACGAACTCGCATAGCATCGCCGACCAGATCTTTTGTTGATGCACCTCAACGATGCTTCGCGCGTATTCACAGGCCCGAAAATCCGGTCAAGTCGAGATACGGCGAGTTATTGCGGAACGGCGACGCATTTCCACCTTAAACAGCTTCAGGACGCCGGAAATCGTTAGTGTAGCCTTTGCCAGATCTCACGACGGTCCGTGAGCTTGGATTCAAAACCAGGCCGCAAGCTATCAGCCACCGATCCATTATCGTCAGATTGTATCTGGCCTTGTTCAACACTCGAGGTTGACGGCCTTGCTATTCTTGTGGAAACTAATGTCATCATTAGAGTCGCTGAACGCTGCTAGACGTGCCGGCGACACGGCACCTTGTCTCGCAACAGTTTTTAGTCGAGTTGGGTTTTGATCTAGGAGCCGGCCGATGTTTGTTCGCATCACGACAGACCAAACGCCTCGCCCAAACTCGCTCAAAGACTTCGGCTTGGCGAGCGGCTCAAACCCGATCGTCAATCTAGGCGAGTTCACGTACAAAAAAGGGAAAGAAATCTACGGTGAAAAGGAACCCGCCGATTACGTCTATCTCGTAACACGAGGTGCGGTGCGGAGTTACAAACTGCTCTCCGACGGTCGGCGTCAGATCGGTGCGTTTCATTTGGTTGGCGATATTTTTGGGCTCGGGAACGGTGGAACGCACCGCTTTACAACTGAAGCTGTTGTTGAGACCACTCTTCGCCTGATGAAACGACAAAGCCTCGAGCTGGTGGCCGAGAAAGATACCCTGGTGTCGCGCGACCTACTTGGTCTGACGACTAGCAACCTACAGCACGCGGAAAACCACATGCTCCTGCTGGGACGCAAGACGTCACTTGAGAAGGTTGCTGCGTTTTTACTAGAAATGGACGAGCGTCTGACCGCCGCCGGCATAATCTCGCTGCCGATGTCCCGCCGCGATATCGCTGATTACCTTGGCTTGACGCTCGAAACGGTTTCGCGCGCGGTGTCTCAGCTGCACAAGGCAGGCATTCTAGAGTTCATCGGCAATACTCAGCGCGAAATCGCGATCCTGGACCGAGGATTGCTTGCGCGCATCGACTTGCACAACTAGCTACAATTGGAATTGGAGATTGGCATTGTGGCAGGAGAATCTTGCATTTGCGCGTCCAGCGCGGACTTTCAATTACGACAGTTGATCGCCGAGCCTGAGCTCGCCGAGCGGCTCCCAGCGACAGTTGAACAAATTCGACGAGCGCTGCGCTTTCAAGAAGCAATATCGTCGTGCACCGGTGTTCGGTGGCCGATCTAAAACGAGTGGATTCAAATTAGAATACCACCAGCGAACTGGACGATGAATGAGGCGGGCCGCTTCGTCAGCTAAGGTGAGAGAAGCAATGAACGAAGCTTAAACGGGTTGCGCGCGCGGCGGACGCATGAGCCAGCGGGACGCCAAAAGCAGCTGCGCGCGTGGGGTTATCAGCGACTTGCACGATTTCGTCCTCTCCTGATGCGTGCCCGTGTTTTTCACTGCGAGCAAGGATCGATGCGTCTACTGGGAAAATACAAAGGTCTGGTTATCTTCGCCCTATCAAAAAGAGTTTGTCTTGGACTCGCGCATTCGAAGATTGTCTGAGAGGATTTCACCACTGGACAACGATGTCGGTTAATAGCTCTCGCGCTGCTCTCCGGGGGACTACATTTGCTAATCGCCATCAGTCTTGGCTGATTTACAAGGCCTCCGGTGTCCCGAACTTCGCTCAAGGCGCGATACTGCTGTTAGCGGCGCTGGCCTTCGTCAGTCGAGTGGCGCGTGGAACGTCGTTTGCGGTCGCGCTGGCGACCACGCTGGTCGCGATGCTGCCGCTTAATCGGATGCCATGTTGCTTGAGCTCAGAGGAGGATCACATATGGTAACGACGCGCGAAGTGTCTGTCGATGACGCCCCAACGGTGACCCATATGGTTGCTGCCCTAGCCGCCGAACTTGGCGGCGGCCAGGTACAAGCCGGACCAGATACCCAGCTTGTAGCCGAACTCCTTGCTATGGAAGAGCGTATCTATGGGTTCCTAGCTTTCGCCGAGGATCGCCCGGTCGGCGTCATCATGTTGTCGGAAAGCGCGGCTCTTTTCGCACGCGGAAGGTACGCCACGATCACCGAACTCTACGTGGTGCCGGACCAGCGATCGTCAGGGGTTGCGATGCGTCTCATTGAGGCTGCCGTAGGCCTGGGGAGGGTAAAGGCCTGGGGCCAACTTGAATTGGCGGCGCCCAAACAGCCGATGTGGAGCCGCAACTCCAGCTTGGCATTGTACTTCAAGGCTGGCTTTGCAGAGATCGGCCCACGCCTGAAGTTGCCGCTACAATGCCTCGCTAGCCCACGTCCGCAAGGTATTGCTAAGGGGCGATCGCGATTGGACTCTCGGCAGCAACGCGCACTGTCCCGCTCCGGCCCGGATTCAACGGCTGTAAGACTTGCGTTGGAAGCCGCGGGGCACGCTCTCGGAGGAGCGGACCCTCGTCCATGGCGCCGGCGGTGAGCCGATCAGGGCCGAGGCCGAACGTCTTGCTGAAGCGCGCGGCCCGCCACCCGAGGAACTTAAACGGCATTTGAAGCCGGGGTACGCCAGTCGACGGGCGGATTTGGCCCGTGGGTAGGGATCTGTCGACCGGCACCTTGAGGGAATCGGTTGAGAGCTGCACACTCAGGAAGCTTTCGGGTGGGATTTATGCGTATCCAGGTGAGACCGCGTTGGGTGGGACACCCGCGTCGGACGGGGATGTCCTGGAAGCCTTCCTGAAAGCGCGCGAATGGCGGCCAAGGATCGAGCGTCCCGGAATTGAAATCATCCGCTTTGGACCCAAGGTGTTCGACAAGGGCATCGAACACCACACGATCGAGAATGTCCCTGTCCGCATCTATTCACCGGCAAAGACTATTGTCGATCTCTTCAGGAGCGCCCGATTCCAGCATGCGGCTTACGAGAGCACCGGTGGGTTCGCGCAGGTGACACAGGCCATGAAAGAAGCCCTGTGACTGCGCAAATCCACGCCGGCAGAGATCGCGCGGTTGCCGTGGATCCAACTTGCGCTTTCTTGATTCTTAGTCATTTGAGAGTTAGCCATCGTTGCCGGGCCAACCTTAAGCCGCAAGGCGCGAACGCTACGTTGACTTCAAATGAAGGCGAAGGCGAGCAGGCTCGAGCAGAGCAGCGCGAGGCCCGTCGCGGTCAGCGCCAGTAGGCTAGCGGAAACAAGGTCATGGCTGTGCATCATACAGCCCTCGATTGCAGCAGGGAGGAAAGTGTCCGGTGACTGCCTGAAACATCAATAATTGGTCGAATTCGACGCAACAATCCTGCTGCTTCCGGACGAAAGTGCAGTTTTCCGGCGTGATCTGAGGATGGGTAGCCGACTTGCGGCGCGAGCAAAGAAATCGAATAACTAGGGGCTGTTCAACGAGCCTCCGAGTCCTTTGTGCGCCAATATTATTTAGTCCCATTCAGCTCATGATGTTATGAGCTTCACAATTGCGATACAGCTTCCGGGATAACTTCGTCGAATGCGTCAGTTCCTGCTTCTCATTCTGGCATTTGCAATCATGTTGGTGGTAAAGGGTCGCCACCAAGATGCTTTCGTGCCGCACGCCACCGTGTCCATACCGCCGGTCAACGTTCCATAGTCCTATCCTGTATGCCTCATCCTCAGCAAATGCGCGGCAGTTGCTCGCCCGATAGCCAGTCGACGATGCTGCCGCCGCCAAGACTGGTGATCATCTGCACGAAATGACGCACGTCGGCGATCGCCTCGCCGATGTCGGCGGCATCGCAGCCGAGCGGATGCGCCCGCATGGCAGCGAGCACGGCATTGACGACATCGGGCGACACGATCGCAACCAGCTTGCCTTCATTGGCGACATGAAGCGGATCGAGACCGAGGAGCTCGCAGGCCGCCGCCACGCCCGGTTTCACCGGGATTGCCTCTTCCTGCAAGCGGAAGCCGACGTCGGATTGCTGGGCGATCTCGTTCAGGGTCGCGGCAAGCCCGCCGCGCGTGGGGTCACGCATCAGGCGAATGCCGTAGCCTCCGGCCTGAACCATCTTCAGGACGAGATCGTGGAGCGCTGCCGAATCGGAGGCGATCTCGGTTTCGAAGGCGAGGTTCTGCCGCTTGGACATGATGGCGATGCCATGATCGCCGAGCGTGCCCGAGATCAGAACGCGGTCTCCGACGCACGCGTTCTCCGCGGAGAGATTGAGCCCGTCGGGCACCACACCGACGCCGGCTGTCGAGATGAACAGGCCGTCGGCCTTGCCGCGTTCGACCACCTTGGTGTCGCCGGTGATGATGTGGACGCCGGCCAATCGCGCTGCTTCGCCCATGGAATCGGCGATTCTCTTGAGGTCGCAGAAGGGAAACCCCTCCTCGATGATGAAGCTCGCCGACAGGTAAAGCGGCCTCGCCCCGGCCATTGCGATGTCGTTGACCGTGCCGTGCACGGCCAACGAACCGATATTCCCGCCCGGGAAGAACAGTGGCGAGACGACGTAGCCATCGCTCGTCATCACCATGCGACCGGCGCCGACGTCGAAGGCCGACTGATCATTGCCGCGCGCCAGCCATTCATTGCCGAAGGCCTCGTGGAACAGCCCCGAAATCAGTTGCGCCATCGCACGGCCGCCGGAGCCGTGAGACAGGTCGATGCAGCCGTTCCTGATGTCGAGCTTGCGTTGATGGCCTTTCATGAAGCTCCCCTCTGCTCTTGATCCCGGAAGCGGCGATAGGTCCAATGCGCGGCGCAGGCGCCTTCTGAGGAGACCATGCAGGACCCCACCGGCATTTCTGGCGTGCACACCGTCCCGAAAAGCTTGCAATCCACCGGCTTCTTTGCCCCGCGCAAGATGGCGCCGCACTCACAGGCCCGATTGTCCGCAACCCATAGCTCGCGCATGTCGAAGCGCAGCTCGGCGTCGTGTATGCGATGAGCGCGCTTCAGCTTCAGCCCGCTGTAGGGAACTTCACCGAGCCCACGCCATTCGAACCGATCTCGCAGCTCGAAAATGTCGGAAATCTCCTCCTTGGCCCGCGGATTGCCGTCGCGGGTCACCGCGCGGCGATACTGGTTTTCCACTTCGTGGCGATGCTCGTTGACTTGCCGGACCAGCATCAGGATAGCCTGCATCATGTCGAGTGGCTCGAAACCGGCGATCACGACCGGCTTACCGAACTCCTCCGCGAAAAACTCATAAGGCGCCGTGCCGATGATGGTCGAGACATGGCCCGGCCCGACGAAACCGTCGATCTCGACATGGCCGATATTGCCGATGTCGGGGCTCTCCAGAATGTTCTGCATCGCCGGCGGCGTCAGCACGTGGTTGCAGAACACGCTGAAATTCGAAAGCTGCTTTTTTTCGGCCAGACGGACCATGACGGCCGTCGGCGGCGCCGTGGTCTCAAAGCCGATGGCGAAGAATACGACCTCGCGGGCGGGGTTCTCCTCTGCGATCCGGATCGTATCGATGGTGGAATAGACCATGCGGATATCGGCACCGCCGGCCTTTGCTTTGAGCAGAGAAGCACCTTGCGAAGCCGGCACACGCATCAGGTCGCCATAGACGCACAGGATGACATCGGGCCGCTCGGCGAGCCGGATCGCCATATCGATTCGCCCGACCGGCAGCACGCAGACCGGGCAGCCGGGGCCATGGATCATCCGCACGTTGCTCGGCAGGATGTCCTCAAGGCCATAGCGCGAGATCGCGTGCGTATGGCCGCCGCAGAATTCCATGAAGCGATAGGATCTTTCCGGATCGGCCGCGGCGTGGATCGTCTTCGCCAGCCCCAGCGCAATCGCCTTGTCCCGAAATTCGTCGGCGTATTTCACTGCGAGGCTCGCTGCCCTTCGATGCTGAGCTCGCGCAGGAGCTCGAGCGTGCGCCTCGCCTCCTGCGGATCGATCTTGGCCAGAGCGTAGCCGACGTGGATGATCACGTAGTCGCCTATGGCGATATCCTCGACCAGCGCTACGGATATCTCCTTGCTGACGCCATCAATGGAGACCACGGCCATATCCTCAGTGAGAAGCTTCATGACTTCAGCGGGTATGGCGAGACACATCAGGCGATTCCTTCTGAGCCTTGGTGTTCGAGGAGTAGCAGGGCCGCGATCCAGGCCTGCCCGAGGCTCAGGCCACCGTCGTTGGGTGGCACCTGGCGCGGGAGCAGCGGCCTGAGACCGACGGCGAGGCAGCCGCGCTCGATCTCTTCAGCAAGGATGGTATTGAGGAAGCAGCCGCCACTTAAAGTTACGCGCGTGAGGCCTGTCTGCTGCGCCGCACGCGCGATCCAGTCAACGCAAGCGGCGGCAAAGGTGCCATGGAAGAGTTCGGCTCCTTCGGTCGGATCGAGCGCATCGGCGCTAAGGCGATCGAGCAGCGGATGCATTGACAGCACGCCGTCTTCGACGACCCACCCATCCTCTACGACACGGGAGCCGCGCACGCGCGCCTCCAGCTTCAGCGCGGCCTCGCCCTCATAGCTCTGGACGGAGGAGAGACCAAGCAATCCTGCCGCCGCATCGAACAGCCGGCCGGCGCTGGTCGTCGCGGGCACGTCGGATTGGTCGAGCAACGCGCAGAGCCGCGCGGACTGCGGCCGGCTCGCGAACCGGCGCGGGATCGCCTCGCCGCGCCCCAGGGAATGCAGCACGCTCGCCGCCATTCGCCATGGCTCGCGCGCAGCGCGCTCTCCGCCCGGCATCTTGAGCGGCGCCAGATGTCCGATCCGCTGGAAGCGGGCTCCGTCACAGAGCAGAATTTCGCCGCCCCAATTGCCGCGATCGCTGCCATAGCCGAAGCCATCGAGCACGAGCGCCAGCGTAGATTCCTCGATACCGTGCTCCGCCATGACCGAGGCAGCATGAGCATGATGATGCTGGACAGCGATCAGCCGCTGGCTGCTCGCCTCGGCGAAGCGGGTCGATGCCATGTTGGGATGCAGGTCATGCGCAATGACGACCGGCTCGACATCCAGTGTCGCGATCAGGTGCCGCACAGTTTCCTCGAAGAAGCGGATGCCTTCCGCGGTATCGAGATCGCCGATGTGCTGGGATACGAAGGCCTCGTTGCCACGCGTGACCGTGACTGTCGATTTCAAGGCTCCGCCGACGGCGAGCACGGGCGGCAGCGACCGCGCAAGCCGGACCGGCTCGGGAACATAGCCCCTCGCCCGACGAATGAACCGCATCCGTCCTGCCACGACCGACGCGACCGAATCGTCGGCGCGCGTCACGATGTCGCGATCATGGGTGACGATAAGATCCGCAATGGCGCCAAGGCGCTGCGCCGCCTCCCGATTGTCGATCAAAAGCGGCTCGCCGCCGGGATTGGCGCTGGTAGCGACGATCACCCAGTTTTTGTCCGACCGCGGATGGTTCGAACTCAGTTCATGGAACACCAGGTGATGTAGCGGAGCGACCGGCAACATGACGCCGATGCGCGACAGCTCCGGTGCGATCGCGGATGCAAGTCGTTGGCGTGACATCAACAACACGATCGGCCGCGGCGAGGATTCCAACAGGGAAAGTTCAGCCATGCTGGCCCTTGCGATCTCCGAAACCGCGTCGACCGAGCCCACCATCACGGCAAAAGGCTTCTGGTCTCGCTGTTTCCGCCGGCGCAAGCGCTGCACGACATCATCGTCGCGCGCGTCGCAGACGAGCTGATAGCCGCCGAGCCCCTTGATCGCGACAATCTTGCCCGAAGCGATCGCAGCGGCGATCTCCCCGGCACTATGGCTGAGCCTCGGGCCACATTGCGGACAGGCGATCGCCTCGGCATGGAATCGCCGGCTTGTGGGATCGCCATAGTCGTTCGCGCACGCCGCGCACATGGCGAAGCGCTTCATCGCCGTGGCGGAGCGATCATAGGGCAGCTGCTCGGCGATGGTATAGCGTGGACCGCAATGGGTGCAATTGACGAAGGGATAGAGGTGGAAGCGGCTGCTCGGATCGAACAGCTCGCTCAGGCACTGCGGACAGGTCGCGGCGTCCGCGACGATCCGCGTCGACACCTTGCCCTGTTCGCTGGCGCGAATGCAGAATTCGTCGCTCAAGACGGCAGCGATGCTCTGGATGGAAATCTCGTCGATCCGCGCAAGCGGCGGCTTTTCAAGCGGCAGTGCAGCGACGAAATCGGACATGCGCTCGCCCTCGACTTCGATCACAACGCCGTGCGGATCGTTAGCGACGAAGCCGCCGAGGCGATAACGCGCGGCGAGGCCGTAGACATAGGGTCGGAAGCCGACGCCCTGCACGGCGCCGCGCACGTGCAGGCGTAGCCGCTGTCCATTCTGAGCCGTGGTCTGTCCGCGCATGATCATCCTGCGGTGGCCATATCGACCGGCCTCATCTTCTCCGCTTGCTTGCGGATCCAGGCATAGAATGCCGCCAATCCTTCACCAGTGCGCGCCGACACCGTCAGCACCTCGATCCGGGGGTTAACCCGCCGCGCGAATTCGATAGTCCTGGCGAGATCGAAACCGAGCACGGGGAGAAGATCGATCTTGTTGATCAGCATCAGGGACGAGGCAGCGAACATGTCGGGATATTTGAGCGGCTTGTCTTCGCCCTCGGCGGTCGAGAACACCACGATCTTGCATGCTTCGCCGAGATCGAATCCCGCAGGACAGACGAGATTGCCGACATTCTCGATAAAAAGAACGCCACTGTTCAGGCGAGGCAGCCGGTCGTAGGCCGCGCCCACCATCGCGGCATCGAGATGGCAGCCCTTGCCGGTGTTGACCTGGATGGCCGGCACGCCGGTCGCGCGGATCCGCTCGGCGTCGTTGGACGTCTGCTGGTCGCCCTCGATCACGCCGACCGGAAAGCTGTCTTTCAGTTCAACGACGGCGCGAACCAACAGCGAGGTCTTGCCTGCGCCGGGGCTCGAGACCAGGTTGAACGCGAGCACACCGTCAGCACGGAAGCGTGCGCGGTTGTCGCCGGCGAGCCTTTCGTTCTTGCCGAGGATGTCGCGTTCGACCTGGATGATACGATCGCGGCTCACGCCGGCAATCCGGCGGCCAGCCGGACTCGCACTGCAATCGAGCAGCCCGACGTCGCCATACTCATCAATATGGGTCCCACCATGATGATGATGGTGATGGCGATCGTGGCCGGGTCCATGAGGGTGATGATGGTGTCCACCATGATTATGATCATAATCATAATCATGTGCATGCTCGACGGCCCATTTTCTGTCACCGCAGCCGCAAACCGTACACATCAGTCGACCTCCAGTTCCTTGACGCGCATTTCTTCCCCGCCGGTCACCTGCAATTGATGACTGCCGCAGGACGGGCACGGTCCATAACGATGCCTGATCTCGACGCTCGTCGAGCAGGCCACGCACCAGGCTATTGCTGGCGTCTCGACGATTTCGAGCCTCGCGCCTCGCGCGATGGTCCGCGCGGCGACCGCCTCGAAGCAGAACGTCATCGCCTCCGGCGCAGCATGACTGAGCGCTCCGATCTCGAGGAATACCACCTTCACCTTTGAGAACGCGTGCTTGCGCGCTTCTTCCTCGACGATCCCGATGATCCCTTCGCATAGCGCCATTTCATGCATGACCGACCTCGCGGAAGCTGAGTGTGAAGCCGACGCATGGATCGAACGAGCTGACGAGGTTTTGCACCGCGTCCTGTCCCTGCCGCCCGTCGGCCGGCAGGGAGCCTCGCAGCCTGCGGACCAGCGGTCCGCGCGCATGGAAGTTCCATTCTGTCGGGGCCAGGAACTCGAAACGGACGATGCAATCGTCGTCATCGAGCGCAATGACGTGGTAAAGCCGGCCGCGGGCGCATTCGACAGCGGCCGCACCTTTGCCGGCGCCGAGGCGATAGCTCTCGATGATGCCGTTTTCCAGCACTTGCGTCCTACCTTCAAGCCAGGCGCAAAGCCGGGCTATCTCAGTGATCCGCGCCTTCAGGCGCTCGGCAGTGCCGGCGTCCCGCGGAATAATCGACTCACGCCCAATCCGGCGCGCCCAGACGCCGGTCTCCGGAATGCGGCCCTGAAGATCGGGCGCATCGGAAAAGGCCGGGCCGGCTGCCACCATCCGCATGACGACGTCAAGATCGTCGGCCGCTGACAAGAATGACTGCTCGACCACCGAAAGCGACAGCGCGTTGCCGTTGAGGCTCGCAAGATGCGTGGCCAGTGCGCTGCCCGGCGCCGGAGCCAGCTCCTCGCCCGTGATGCCTAGCGCGTTGAGCGACGTCCTGATTTGCGACAGGGCCGCGCCCCGTGACGCCCCCTCGCCGCCGCTGAGCGCGGTCGTGGCCAGCATCGCGGCACGAGCCACGGCGGCACTCGGGCCGTCCAGCGTGCGCCAACCTACGAACAGCCCCCGCAACAGCTCGGTCAGACGCTCGGCGATCACGGCCGTGACGCGGCGCTGCAATGTCCCGGCAGAGGATACCTTGCCGTGCGCAGCCTCGACCGCCGACAGGAATGCCGCCTGATGGGCTGCCGAGCACGGCGAAAATAGGCGCGGCAGGACAGACAGCAACGACGCGACCGGCTTTCCCGCAAACAGGCGCGCCAAAGGCGGTCGGCTGCGCGGCAGGATTGCAACGTCCGCGATGGTGCGGCCGGCGCGCCAGACCGTGATGTCGATCTCGTTGCGGAAGGCCGGGCTCATGCATGCCGCTCCGTCACAATGAGAAAGTCACGCCGGGCTCGTACCGGTGGACCACCTCCTCCGCGTTAGCCGGCAGCATCAAGGCTGGGAGCGCGGCCTCTGCCGTCGCCTGCACCGAAATCATGTCTGCGAATTCGAACACCGCAGAGAAGAGTGAGTAAGTTGCGATACGGCCAAGCGCCTCGACTTCGCTGAGCGCGAACTCGATATTTCCCGCGGGAAGGTTCAACGGCGGCCGGGGCTCGAACGCCTTCTGCACGAGGTCGGCCGCCTGACTCACCACGGTCGGGAACCAGGGCGTCACCATGATGGTGACGATGGTGCCGTTAAAAAGGCCGAAACCGACCGCCGCATCGGCAGATCGCACGCCGCACAATCGCCGATCTTGCGATAAGCGACGGCCGACCGTTCGCCCCACGCCACGGCATTGGCCACGCTGAGCTGGGTATGCGCCTTGCCCATCACCATTCCATCGCCAGGAAGTTTGATCTCGAGGCGTCGCAATCCGGACAGTGCCGGTCCTGCGGCAACGCCGCGATCCGCGTGCGAGGCGCGACCTGCCCCTCGCCGTCAGCGGGATCATAGACCGAATGCAACATACCAGTCGCGTGCCGTCGGTAAGATGCTGGCGCACGTCAAGATGCTCGAAACCCGTCATTTGAAATAGGCCTCGATGATTTCGCGCAACCGCTCGGCGGAATCCTCGAAATCCTCGTCGGCCGCGAGCGCAACCTTGGGCACGCCGCCGATCTCGAGCGTGTCGAGGATGATGGTGTCCATCGCACTGAAGAACTGCACCGACCAGACATTGCGGATTCCGGTCGCAAACATGCGACATGTGCCGTAGCCGCGCGAGACGAGTTGGATCGGCCCGTTCCGGATCGTCTCATGGAGGAAGCTCATGTCGACCGGACTCATCGGCAGCAGCGTAAAATTGATGATCTGCGAGAGGATGCCCGGGCGCCAGGCCAGCGCACGCTCTCGGATTTCGGCAAGCACCGGCAGCACGTTCATGGAGCCCTCCGGCACCTGACCGATCTCGAAATCTACCGTCGTGAAATCGGCGGCCGCGCGCTTCACGATTTCCGGGATAGCCCCGACCTCGAGATACTCGGATGCCTCATCCGTCTCGAACCGCACGCGCCAGATCCCGGCCAGCACCGATTCCTTGATTTGCGCGAGCGATCCATCCGGCAGCGCGATGAGACCGGCCACTTCGCCTTCGCCGAGCACATCGGCAATCAGCTTGCGTTCGAGATTGTCGAGATTGCCGAGGCTGAACAGTCGCGTCGCGGCGGCGACCTCTTGGCTGGCGATAGTGATGGCGAGCTTTGACAATAGCTCGACCGCCCTCGGGCAATTCCTGGCCAGCTCCGCACTGTCGAGCGACGCAAGCCTCGCCAAGGCGCCCGCTGCGGTCAGGATGCCGCCAGTCGCGTCAAAGCTCTTCTCGGGGTAGATTGGCTGCTCCGCGTCTTCAGCCTTCGACCAGAAGCCCGCCTTCATCGTCCGACACCCTGTGATCTATGGTACGAGACAGCGGCTCCTACGACTGCGGCCGCCTCTCGGTGCAGTCGGCCGATCAGCTTGGAGATACGGTCGACATAGATCGACCAAGCCTTAATCGTTCTTGCGATCAGCCCGAGTGTTTCCGCCTTGGCGAGCAACATCACCATCGGCTGTCCTCGCATTAAAGAGCCCTGAGCGAGGTCACCCTCGGCCTTGCGTGCGATCACCGCGCCACACAGCCGCCCAACAAACTCATTGACCAGCTCGGGCGGAACGACGGCAGCCTCGGTCGCCTCCGCAAGTCCTTCGGGATCGGCCGCCGACAACAACACGGTCACCACGCCTGCCTCATCGGACTCGGCTGGAGAGCGATCAAGGCAACTAAAACCGACCTCGGACCGGTCGCGTCGCGACAGATCAGGCGTTCCTGTGGCGTAAGCCTTCCGGTTCTGACCATGTCAGATATTTTCCCACGCGTGCGACGCCGCGCTTTCAGATGAAAAGTCCGCTGTTAAGATCGGATCACAGTCATCTCCTTGGACCAGAGGCTCGTTTTCGAGCTTCGCAACCGTTTCCATGAACCCGGCACTGGTCGTATCGTTCGTGTTGGAGTGCCGAAGATGGCCATTGGCCAGGTCGAGCCGGAGATGCTCGGGCAGTATCGGCTCGCGGTCGATCAGGTCGGAGAAGAAGCGCTCGCAAGCCTCGCCATTGAGCGCTGCGCCGATGCCTTCAATCGCATCGGCAATCAGCCGCGCTTCCTGATCCTCTAGACGCCGAACCGCGGTATCGACATGGACCAGCACCTTGGCATGGACAGGCGGACTGGAGAGCAAGAGTACCGAGACACGCCGCCGTACGCCGCGAAACTCGCAAAGCGCCGAGATGCCGTCGGTTTCGATAATCGTCATAGGCAAACCAAGACACATCTGCGATGTCTCCGACAGTTCGCTGACCGTTCAGGTCCACGCTCTCATCTCGTAATGCAGGTGATCGATGCCGTTGGCGAGCAACCACTCGGATTCCCGCAATGGTGCAATGCGTGGCGTCACCTCCACGCCCCATTCAGCTAGGATTGAGCTGGCAAGTTCTACCGCAGGATCGATCTGATTGCGCACCGCCCGTGTCAGGGACCCGCCCCAGTCCTCGAGGTCGAGTGGCTGACAACCGACCAGCACGAGGTGTTTTGGGCAATGTCCGAGCAGATCAGTTGCACTGATAACCTCCTGAAAACCGGTATGATGCAGGCTCATCTTCCTAACGCCGGTGAACCGCGGCACGTCCTCGTCACGCACGACCTTCAACTGTCCAGGCTCTAGGCCATAATCGACCGCGTCGAATACGATCAGGCAGTCAGATTCCCGAAGATAGTTCACAAGTTGGAGCCCCTGTGTACCGCCGTCCAGGATGGTGACGTTATCGGGTACCGCGTAGCGGCGATGGAATTCTTCCACGGCTCGCACTCCAAACCCTTCGTCTGCCCAAAGAATATTGCCGATACCGAGCACCAGGATGCGCGTTGGCTGTAAACATGTCGGCACCGGCCTAGACGCCTTGTCTCGGTGCCGACGTACACCGGAGATCATCGAGGAGATGATGCTCTGGCCCGACATAATATCTTCGCGAATGACGGCATAGACGTGCAGCATAAGGAATGTGATCAGCATCCACATGCCCAGATGGTGCCAGGTGCGCACGTCCTGGCTGTTCGACCAGATCGCAAACACCCAGCCGAACAGCTTGTGCTGCCAGCTGTCGTTCCCGGTGCCTTCCGAATAGAGGGCCAATCCCGTGACAATCATGAAGGCCACGCCCAACGTGAAGCACGTGAACATCGCGGTCTGCGCCAGCGGATTATGGCCGAGATACAACTTCGGCTTGCGCTCTAGGAAGGCATAGCAGCGGATCTCGTGCAAGACGTCCTTCCAGAACTGCCTACGATGCACCGGAATGTAGAATATCTGCCGGGAATGGTAGTTGCCGGCGAAGGCCCATAGGATGCGGGTGAGAAAGGACACCGCGAGCACCTGTCCTGCCGCAAAATGGGCAAAGCGGATATAGCCCATCACGAAATTGTCGGACGCTTCGCCCGCGAACGACGGCAGCGGCGTTCCGATCAGATAGCCGGTAACCACCAACACGAAAATCGAAAACGCACTCACCCAGTGGCAGATTCGCACCGGCGCTTCGTAGATATACACGGGCCGCGCGATGGCGTGCTCGCCGGCGGCATCGGTCGCGTCCGCAGCAAGGTCCGGCTCAGTTTCCGGCGGGGGCGCAACTGCACTCATCATGGCGTTCCTTCCTCCTTACCTGACCTTAACCGTCGCCATTTCCTGGCCGTCTGGCGACATCACATGCGTCGAACAGGCCAGGCACGGATCGAAGGAGTGGATGGTACGTAGGATCTCCAGCGGCTGTTGCAAATCCGCCATAGGCGTATCCATCAACGAGGCTTCAAAGGCGCCGATATTGCCCTTGGGATCCCGCGGCGAGCCGTTCCAGGTGGTGGGCACCACGCACTGGTAGTTGTCGATTTTAGCTGCTTTGATCTTGATCCAGTGCGCGAGCGCGCCGCGCGGGGCCTCGGTGAAGCCGTAGCCTTTGGCTTCCTGCGGCCAGCTATCCGGCTTCCATTTGTCGATACTCGCGGTCGAGGAGTCACCGGCCTTGATGCGCGCGACCAGCTTGTCTTGGAAGTAGCGCATCTGGTGCGCCGCCCATTGGCATTCCAGCGCCCGCGCCGCGGTACGGCCGAGCGTGGAGAACAGCGCGATGAGGGGCAGGCCGAGCGTCTTGAGCAGCTTTTCCGTCGGCTCCTTGAACTCGGGCTTGTTCTGCGCATAGCCGATGATGTAACGGGCGAGCGGCCCAACCTCCACCGCATTGCCGCGCCAGCGCGGCGCCTTGATCCAGGAATACTTGCCACCCTCGTCGAGCTCCTTGATGTCGGTCTTGGTGCCCTTGGCATTGGGACCGAGCACATAGTTCGGCTCGGTGACGCCTTCCCAGGGATGCAAGCCCTTGGACTCATCGGCATATTTGTACCAGGAGTGGATGACGAACTCCTGGATCTGCTCGGGGTCCGCATGATCGATTGGCAGCACTTCATTGAGATTGCCGTCAATGATCACGCCGCGCGGCAGCTTCAGATTGCCGGCCGAATAGTCGTTAGCCGTCTCCGGGATGTCGCCATAGGCCATCACGCTCTTGCCCGAGAGGCCGCCGCCATAGAGCCAGTCCTTGTAGAACGAGCCAATCGTGACGATATCGGGCAGATAGACCTTTTCGGTGAACTCGATGCAGCGGTTGATGATGGAGGAGACGAGGTTGAGCCGCTCCATATTGACGGCGCCGACCGCGCCGGTGCCGTCGACGTTGATTGCGCAGGGCACGCCGCCGACCAGCCAGTTCGGATGCGGGTTCTTGCCGCCATAGATGGCGTGGATCTTGACGATATCCTTCTGGAAATCGAGCGCTTCCAAGTAATGCGCGACCACCATCAGGTTCGCTTCGGAGGGCAATTTGTAGGCGGCATGGCCCCAATAGCCGTTCTTGAACGGTCCGAGCTGGCCGGATGCGACGAACTTCGTCAGCCTGATCTGGAGATCCTTGAAATAGCCGGGCGAGGACAACGGCCAGGACGAGACCGACTGCGCCAGCGCCGATGTCGCTTTCGGATCGGCATTGAGTGCCGAGATCACGTCGACCCAGTCGAGCGCATGCAGGTGATAGAAGTGCACGAGATGGTCATGCACCAGAAGGCACAGCTGCATCATGTTGCGGATCGAGTTGGCGTTCTCCGGAATGGTGATACCGAGCGCGTTCTCGACACCGCGCACTGAAGTGAGCGCATGCGTTCCGGTACAGACGCCGCAGATCCGCTCGGTGAAGGCCCAGGCGTCGCGCGGATCGCGGCCCTTCAAGATGGTCTCTATGCCGCGCCACATCGTGCCCGTGGAGACCGCATTGCGGATCACGTTGTCGGAGTCGACATTGACCTCGACCCGCATGTGACCTTCGATGCGGGTCAGCGGATCAACAACGATGCGCCTGCCGGAATCCTCGAGATTGAACCCGTTGGGTGTCCGGATGCCCATCGCTTGCGGTCCCTGAAATCGACTAGTGATCTTGATTTGCGTCTTCGCGCTTGCTGGCGAGCCATTTTACGGCCGTCACCGCGGCATGCGCGCCGACCGCAGCTCCAACGGCGCCCGCTACCGCCATGCCGATCTGGTCGGCATTCTTCTCGATACCGAACTGCTTGATGTTGGTGAGACGGTCGTAGAACGAGCCCTTGTCCCAGAACCCGTCTTCCGAGCAGCCGATGCAGCCGTGGCCGGACTGGATCGGGAAGGAGATGCCACCGTTCCAGCGCACCGTGGAACAGGCGTTGTAGGCAGCTGGTCCCTTGCAGCCGATCTTATACAGGCAATATCCTTTGCGCGCTGCCTCATCGTCCCATTCCTCGACGAATTGGCCTGCATCGAAATGCGGCCTCCGGTAGCATTTGTCGTGGATGCGCTGCGAATAGAACATCTTGGGCCGCCCCTGGCGATCGAGCTCGGGCAACTTGCCGAAGGTGATAATGAAGGTGACTATGCCGGTCATGACCTCGGCGATCGGTGGACATCCCGGCACCTTGATGATCGGCTTGTTGGTTATGACCTTGTCGATGGGCGTTGCCCGCGTCGGATTGGGCCTGGCCGCCTGAACGCAGCCCCAGGAGGCGCAAGTCCCCCAGGCGATGACCGCCATCGCATCCTCGGCCATCATCTTCAGTTTCTCGACGAATGGCTTGCCGCCGTCGATGCAGAACATACCGCCCTCGTTCAGGGGCGGATTGCCTTCGACCGCGAGCACATACCGGCCCCTGTACTTGGCGCGGGTCTCTTGGAGGATCGCTTCGGCCTGATGTCCGGCTGCCGCCATAATGGTGTCGTCATAGTCGAGCGAGATCATCGACAGCACGGCATCCTTCACCAAGGGATGAGCCGAACGGATGAAGCTTTCAGAGCAGCAGGTGCATTCGAGCCCATGCATCCAAATCACCGGCATTCGCGGCTCTGTTTCGAGCGCGGTGGCAATGCGGCTCGCCGCCAGCGGCGCAAGCCCGAGGCTCGCCGCCGTCAGGCTGCAGAATTTATGAAAGCTTCGGCGCGTGATGCCCTGTCGCCTGATTACGCTATAGAATGTTTCCGTCGCTACCTCCATGAACCCTCTCGTCTTCTTTGAGGCATCGATGGACGCACGGGCAGCAAGAAGCGGGCCAACCCTCAGTGCGTGAGCGCCGTCATTTCGGATCTGGCGCTTACGAGCGGCCTTGGTTGATGACTTCACCGACTGCGCCGCCTGGACGATTAACCTTCCGCCTCTCTGTCAGCCTGAAGCGCAGAATTTCTCCAGTGTCCATCTTTAAGTCCATCTTGGGCAAAGGCGGCCTTGCCGGTACGATTGGCGTTCGGCGTAATGAGGTGCGAGGCACGATTGAATGGCTCCGGCGGGAAGGCGAATTCAGAGCTCCCGATCAATCGGCCATTCAGAACCTGCATCTTAACCGAATTTGCCCAGCCTCTGGCATCGATCGTGAGAGCGGTGCGCAGATAGATCAAGGGCTCTACAAGCCGGTTGGATCTATGTTCATCCAGTCGTTATAATGGGTGATAACGGGTCCCATCGCTCGGGCGTGCGGAGCGCTGCACGATTGTCGCATAGGCCGATATTACGTGGGGATGCGAGTGGAATATTCGACGTCGATCGTATCCAGCACATGCGTCTTCCATTGGTTCGTCGGCGATTCGGCGCATTAGCGCGTTAACATAAGTCGCAGCTACGCCGCTTTCCGGCTTCGTGGAGCCCAATCTCCGTTATTCCTCTGACGGAATTCCTCGGCTGGAAGATTCAGATTCTGCGATCGGGTCCATCGCGCGAAGCGGACCTCGCCCAAGAGATCGCAAAGGCTAACAAGCCCGTACCGCTCGAACGGTCCCAACTCTCGGCAACGCTGATCCTGCCATGCGCCGGATTTCGGGTGCGTACAGCTTGATGACAAGACGGTTCAAAAGTCCGGGCGAACGCGACCGCAGCGGTCGGCAACATACCCTTTGATATCGGTCCCCGACGGCGACCCCTAGAAAGCACCGCAGGGCGGCCTCGACGCCTGGACCTGGAGAAGCGCCGAGTCCGCCCCTACACCACCAGGGGGGGCCTAGTGATGCTGGTTTGAACAAAGCAAGTGGTGTGCCGAGGCGAGCTTACATTTGTTGCAAGCTTCTCATATGCTCGAACCGCGTGAATTTAGCTGATGTCAATTTGTATCTGTTCGCGCCCGATTGCCAGACCTTCATCAAGATCAAAGCGGTCTCAGCGGGTTGTTTCGGCCATTTTGGCAGCACATTTCTGTTCGGGCGGATGCGCTTCGCTCGGTTATTCTCGGACAATTTGTAGCAAACCGAACATCACTCCGACCAACCGACTGTCACACTGTAGACACTCCGACAAAGCACGATGCGCGACCTAAACGTCCCGTGCTCGTAAGGAACCACGCCGAGCCGTCCTATTGCCTCGACGATCCGTTGCATCTATGACAATACAGAACGTCAGCCTATCCACAAAGACACGCGAATAGTCAGCCTACACGACGGCAGATCACGCAGAGGCGCACAGCGGCAGGGCCCCCACACGAAATTGAAGCATGCACATCGCCGAGCCTCGCGCGCACAGCAAGATTCTCGTCCTTGGCAAACTTATTTGCGAACCCTGGACGGTGCATCGTCGGGCTTAAGGTGCCGTTTCCGAATGTTGTAGCTCACCAGCCAGATCACGCCGACGGCGATCGGCACGAAGGCCGCAGTTACAGACGCGGGCTCGACGTGCAGTCCGACGTCTTGCGCGCCCTTTGCGAGATAGGCAAACAGGCTGACCACATAGTATCCGATGGCCCCGACTGACAACCCCTCCACCGTAGACTGCAGCCGGAGTTGCTGTCTCGTGCGCTCGTTGATCGAGTGTAGAAGATCGCGATTCTGTTGTTCGATTTCCACGTCGACGCGTGTTCGCAACAGATCGGCGGCACGAGCCAACTTCTCTGATAGATTGGCCTGACGCTCCTCCATCGTCGCACAGGTTCGTATCGCGGGCGTCATACGGCGGCCCAGGAACGACGACCAGGTCGGATAACCCACGACATCTTCGCCTTCGATGATCGACAGTCGGGATTGCACGAGCTCGTTGTATGCTCTGCTGGCACCGAAACGGAACAGACTGCCGGCGACGTCTCGTTCGAAGGAGACGGCCAATGCGGTCAGTTCCTCAAGCAGATGGTTGTTGACCTTCAGCCCTTCGGCGCCCTGCATCTCCTCGAGCACTTCGACGAGACGACGATCAATCCGATCGACCGACGGCGCAAGCTCCAGCGCGGTCGACAGACCAAGCAGCGCTAACGAGCGGTAGGTCTCGATTTCCAGGAGACGTTGTACCAGTGCGCCGAGATCGTGCGGCGTCAGTCCGAGATCGTAGACTAGAATTCTCGTAAAACCTCTTTCGTCTGCGCGGAAGTCGGAGGCCACGGCGCCTGCGCCTCCCTTGACGTGGACCATCGCCAGACTACTTTTGTCAAAAATCTGCTCGGCGCGTTCCGTTGGAGAAGCACCCCGCTCTACTTCTAGCTTGATCGCGGCGAGCAATTCTCCGGTCTGCGATAGTGCGCGGATTAGTGATCGAACGCTGTCACGGACATCGCCGAATTGCCGAGTTGCTGGACTGTTCGCAGTGCTCCAGATCCACGTGAAAGTAGCAAATTCCGAATGCTGCTCCCAGCGCAGCACTACCGGTCCGAACCCGATCTGATGATGTTTCGCGGACGCCTCCGGCGGTGGCACCTTGTGCGCCCGGCAGAACTCGATAAACCGGCGGCGATCGCGTGCGGCATCGTCGCCCTTTGCGAGAAATACGAAGCGGACCATGCCAAGCGATGAAACGAGACCGGTAAACGGGCGCGCATGCACTTCGCCGAGCACTGCGTCACGCTCAGGGTGCAGCTTGAATGATGCTAGATCCAATTGATCGACCATCGAGATCTCCCAAGCCCGCATCACCGCAAGTGGCATGATCGGCGCCAGCGAGCGGGTGCATCCCCGGGCAAGCGATCAAGATCAGGTTGGTGGCCTTCGGCTCCTAGGAAAGTCCTTGTGCAAGCTAGATCGGCGCCTGCAAATTGATCTGGAATGAGTTCGTCGAGGCTTCTGCTAAAGTCGTTGATGACCTCAGCCTCGCGCCGGACAGCCTTTTCGGCGAAATGCGGCCATTGTTCGCCAGCAGTGGAACCACCTCTACATCGTCGTTTTGGTTGATCAAGTTTCACATGCGCCTCCATTCTGTAAGCTCAGGCGTCTCGCATTTGTGCAGTGCAGGATTTGGGCCAGTGGGATACAGGCGAACACGCGTGTAACGCTTCCGGTCCACCGCCACGTCCAGCGACGATGGTGGATTATTGTCGTCATGCACGTTCATGGTGGGACAGCCGCGCGCGCGGTAACGAACAAACGGATCTCCGCGGTTCCCCAAGTCACCGGACGCGCCAGCACCGTGCCTCCGAACGGCGCTCTTGTCCCAAGCGCTGGCACGGCTGGTTAAGCCAGATGAGCAATCGCGCATTATGCGCTGTCAATGCGATCCAGCTAGGTTTGGCAGCTGGTTATCGGAGAATTTCGACTTCTTTGCCTTGCTTCGATATCAGCTCGTTTGCGCGGGAGCGAGTATCGCTCCACAGCGACCGACCTGCGCCTCTAGCCGCGGCATGCCAATTCGTGTCCTCTTGCTCGAATTTGGCCTGACTTGCCGAGTCAAGGGGGGGGGCTACGACTGGGCAGCCATGGCTGGGGTGTTTCCAGTGCAATCGACGTACTGGCTGAACGCTTTGAAGCTGTTATATCCCAGCGATCTGTCGAAGAGCTGACCAAGGTCTTGGCCAGGTTCATGTCTAAAGGGGGCCGCGCAATACGAGCGCCGTGCATCTGAGCCGGCCCTCCTTCATTTCCATATGACGCGCGCAGAACGGCGTGCGGATCGACAACTTGCTGAGCCGCTGCAAGTGAGCGACTCCGCGGAACGACCGTCAGCGAGGACGCCCGCGTCGCCAGCAGACACGCATAACCCCTGCAGCCTGCCAGCAATCAGAGACAAGTCAGCGACGTCTCACTGCTTGCAAGTGGACAACGAGGGCTTCAGTTGACGAGCAATTCAGTCCGTAAACTCCAGCCTGAATCGACCCAATCCGGTGGGCGTGGCCGTGAATGTCAGGGTCTTTTCTGGGAGGTCCGCCAAGGTACCGGATGCAAACTTAAACGACGTCTTACCGTACGATTCGACGCCAACAGCTTTGTCGCCCTCTATGACAATGTAGCCGATGCCCTCCAACAGCTGCTCAGCCGCGAAGCCAGCGGGCGAGCGGTGAAGACCGAAAGAAGCCAAATAGGTTCCCTTCTCGTTATCACACTCAACGACAGATATTGCTGTGACTATGGCGTCCTTGAATAACCCATCCACGCCACGACACGTATATTGGAAGCTGACGATGTCGTGCTCATTCCGATCGCCGACCGGCTCTCGAGCTGTCGCGACTATGGTGCAGTCGTAGTGCCCGATTGTGTCCGCGCGCGCACCTCCACTCATCCCAATCAAGCCGAATACGGTACATACTGTAGCAACAAAGAAGGATTGTCTCATTTTGGCTATGTCTTCTGGAACCGGTTTTGCTCGCTACGTACAACTTGACGCAACGTCCGATTCAAGCCCTCTTCGGACGCGATCTCACCCCGATCGTGGTTCGGCACACCGCTTGCTTTCTTAGTCACGAAATCGACAGGTGGGCTTGGCGCGTTTCGGGGCTAGACATGAGCCGCCCTCGCTCTGGTTTCGACGGCCAATCAGCAAGGAGACAATGTGAAACCGCGCATTCGGGCGACCGCTGCGGCGGTCGCATTAGCTCATAGTCTCCGGCGTCTTGTCATCAGGTGTACGAATACGAGACTGACGCCCATCACATCAGCGTCTTGGTGCGGGAGGACCGAGTTAGCGGATATGATTGCATGAGCCATAGTTGCGTCAGCGGCGACTTACCCAACCTACACCACCAGGGAGAGGGATCTCAGTTCGTGCTTATGCCGGACGGCCCAGAGGCGTACAGCGGCTTTGATCACGACACCTCATCCTGCTTCTCAGCGAAAGTCACACATCGTGAGGCCCACATGCTCGACTACAAGGAAGACTCCTACATCGCGTACAGCGTTTGATGATGTGCAGGAGCACCTTCTCTGATGACAGGCGGGCGCCGATCACGGGCCGCAGATGATACGCTCGATGGCTCTTGATGTCGTAAGGTCCTGTTGCGGAGCGCCTGGCTCGCGAAAGGCGAATCAGTCCGACGAGAGGCACAACGACTTGGCTTGCGGCAAATACAGTCTCTGGCGCACCCGATTTCGATCCCAAGAGCATTGAGTGGCCTGAAACTAGGCGACGCCAGGCACAAGGTGGCGACCTTTGATCTGACAGGAACAGATGGTTTCGACCGGCTTCATGCGGGAATTCTAAAAACTAGGGGAAAACTACCTGCCACTAGGGCGTCGAAAGCACAGCGCTCTTCGGACAAACGTTGTTCGAGATATTGTCGCTCAAGGTCAGTCGGTTGACCTTCAAGTAAACCGCGATAGCGGTGGATGCGATTACGATGACTGCGCATGGCAGCAAGATCCTCGCTGATCGTCGTCGTCACAACTTTGTCCTGGCGTACATCGTTTGGTGGAGTGAGGTGGTGAGACACCGCTGAGCAACTTTCGTATCGTCTGCGTTCGCTAGTGGTCACTGTTCGCACCGGCAGCCCAGGCGAGGACGGCTTAGGGCACGCCGCCCCCACGCGCTGCCGAACGGTCGCGGAACCGGCTTGAGTTGATACCAAGCGGCAGACTCAAGCTTCACTGCTTTCGCCCCCAAGCATGGAAGATGCGTGGCAGCCCGACGGTCGTGTCAGGCCTATCGAGGAACGCTTCGAGTTCGGCCGTAATGCCGCCGATCTCCTCGATGCTAGCGAGCCCCAGCTGACTCAGCGCGTCGCGAATGGCCGCGAAGGTCAGCAATGGAACTCGTTTGACGTCACCATTTCGCCCGTACGGCTGGACCATTGAGGAATGAACATCAGAGAAGCCAGCGGCTTCGAGAAGGCGGAGAAGCCTGCGGCCGATCAAGGGGTCACCGCCACGTCGCCGCACCGCCTCAACAAAGAGTTCGCCTTTGCGCAGAAATGCAGCCGACGCCGGATCGCAGAACTCGCCGTCACAGTCGATATCCTGCACCACGATCATGCCCCCTGGACGGAGCGCCTCGTAGGCCTGTCCGAGCGCCTCGACAGGATCGACGAGATGGGTCAGCACGAACCGCACACTTACCAGCGACACGCCATGCACCGGCCAATGGTGTGTGACGTTTGCGCAGCAGAATTCGACATTGGGGATGCCACGCCGCCTCGCCTCTGCTCGCGCGAGGACGATTTTGTCTTCGTCGAAGTCAAGACCTATGACTTGGCCGGATCGGCCGACTCTCTTTGCCAGTTCGAACGTCACATCGCCACCGCCACAGCCCGCATCGACAGCTGTGCAGCCCTCGAGCGGTTCGGATCGATCGAGCAGCAAGCGCGTCGGCTCAGCCAGCACACGGGCGATCACTGCAAGACGCGCCCGCCCCTCCTCTCCGCCCCTCAGGACGTAGGGGGCGCGATGTTCTGTCGTCATCAACCCCTCTGCGATGATTGAGTTAGATCTGCTCCGATCATACGCAGAATCCTTAATAGGGCCTGCCATTCGGCCGAAGACCCGATTATTCTCGCGGTCTGGCCTGCGGCTAGTCCCATGGAAGGTGCCTCGAAGTTTGCACGTTGTTTCGGATCGTTGCGAAAGCCGCCCGTATTGGCTTAGCCGAATTTGAACAACACGCCGTAGCCGCCTCGGGGATAGCTCCATTCGATGTCGCCGGTCTCCTCGCAGATCACCCGGCAAGTGCCGCATTCGACGCAGCCATCAACAGTGGCCTCTATTTGGCCCTGTTCGTTGAGTTCATAGCAGCGCGCCGGGCAGGCCTTCAGCATCGACAAAAGCTGCGGCGAAGGCTTGGTGTGCGGCCGCACCTTGATGTGGGGACGACCGGTATCGACGAGATAGCGGTTGTAGAATAGCTTGTCCTCGACACGCATGGATTGCTCGATCGACATCGTTTGGTCTCCGTCGTTGGTCGCTGCTGTTTCTCCGTTCACCGCCACGCGCGCATGAGGCGGAAGGCGTCGCCGAACAGGCCGCTCCGCGAGCGCGCCTTGGTGAACGATTTAAGTGTGAGCTTCTCCTTTTCGACTTTAGGCGTGCCGTCGACACGCAGAAAGTTCTCCATAGCCTTGGAGACGAGTTGCGGATAGGTCAGGAAGAAGTTTTGCGACCGGGTGTGCATCAGCGCCGGCATATCCTTGTACTTCCTTAGGTCCTTGATCACGAAGGATTCATCGAGCTTCTTCTTGTATAGCGCCAGGTTCTGCGGGAGCATCGGCTGGTTCCGCGACCTGATCTGAAGGATCGCTTCCGCCGCAATCCGGCCCGACGTCATCGCGAGGTTCGATCCTTCGCGATGAATTGTGTTGTTAAGCTGCGCGGCGTCGCCGACCACGACCCAGCCCTTGCCGTACAGTTGCGGGATTGCCTTGAAGCCGCCCTCGGGGATCAGATGGGCAGAATATTCCTTCACCTCGGAGCCTTCTATCAGAGGCGCGACCGAAGGATGCCGCTTGAAGCGATCGAGCAGGCCGTAAGGCGTCTCGCCGGTGCGCTGGAAGTCGGCGACCAAGCAGCCGATACCCAGCGAGATGCATTCCTTGTTGGCATAGATAAAGCCCATGCCGGTCATGCCGCGAGAAATCGTGCCTACGGCCTCGATCACCACGCCTTGGTCACCCCTGAGATTGAAGCGCGATTCAATGGTTTCCCGCGGCAGGAAGTGCATTTCCTTGACTGCGAGCGCAACCTTCTCGGGCTGCGGCCGCTCGCGCAGGCCAGCGCGTGTACCGAGCACGCCATTGACGCCCTCCGCCAGCACGACGACGTCAGCATGGATCTCCCCGTCGCGCCGATCGGTCCGTACGCCGATCACCTTGCCATGGGCGTCTCGGGCCAGGTCTGTGACCGTCGTTTCGCATAAAACTGTGGCCCCGGCTTCGCGAACCTTTTGTGAGAACCATTTGTCGAACTGAGCGCGGATGATGGTGTATCGGTTCGGTTTCTCCTCGTTGAAGTTCTCGGAGCGGTAATGCAAGCCGGTGTGCGAGCGGTCGTCCATCATCCAGAAGCGCTGCTCGATCAGGTGTCGCTCAAGGGGGGCGTCGTCACGGAAATCGGGAACAAGCTTCTCCAGCATGTCGGCATAGAGGATCGCGCCCTGCACGTTCTTTGAGCCCGGATACTCGCCGCGCTCGAGCTGCAATACCTTCATCCCGCACTCGGCCATGGTGAGCGCTGCCGCATTACCCGCCATGCCTGCGCCAACGACGATGGCATCGAATTTTTCCTCGATCATGATCGGACTCCTTCGACCTGCTTCCGGTCACGGGAATGTGGCGACAGCCGCGTGCGGAACGCGTCGGTGAGCGGCGGCAACAGATGTATGGCATCGGTCACGATGCCTATATGAGCGAAGTCGAAAATTGGCGCATTCTTGTCGGTGTTGATGGCAACGATGAGATCGGCCCCTTCGACGCCGACGCGGTGCTGGATCGCACCCGAAATGCCGGCGGCGATATAGAGTTTTGGTCGGATCGTCTTGCCGGTCTGGCCGATCTGGCGATCAGAGGTGACCCAGCCCTTCTGCACGAGCGGTCGCGAACTGCCATATTCGGCCCCAAGCACGGTCGCGAGCTGATGTATCAGCTGGAAGTTCTCCGGTGATCCGAGCCCGAGCCCGCCCGCAACGACCGCGTCGGCATAAGCAAGATTTGATTTTGCTGAGTTGCGGTCGGGCAGGAAGGAGAGAACTTTTGTGACGATGTCGTCTTCGACGAGACCGAGTGGGTGGGTGATGATGCGGCCGACCGGGCGTGCGACACGCTTTGGCATCGGCATCACGCGGGGGCGGACCGTAGCCATTTGCGGACGGTAGTTCAGCGTGTAGATCGTGCAGAGCAAAGAGCCGCCGAAAGTCGGTCGCGTCGCAGCAAGCGATCCATCAGCATCGACATCGAGCTCAGTGCAATCTGCAGTAAGTCCCGTAAGCAGGGTCGTGGCGACCGAGCCCGCGAGATCGCGGCCGAGCGTAGTGGCTCCCAATAGCAGGATCTCCGGCTTGTAGGTGTTGACGACATCGGTCAGGGCCTTGGTGTAGGACTCGTTGCGATAGTCGGCCAAGAGATTGTGGGCGACCATGTATGCGAGGTTGGCGCCATAGCAGAAGGACTGGGCAGCGGCCTGCTGCGTCGCCTCACCCTCCGGGCCGATGATGACAGCGGCGAGATCAACCTTGAGCTTATCGGCGAGCTTACGGCCGGCACCCATGAGTTCCCAGGACACGGGGTGCACAACACCACGTTCCTGCTCGACGAAAACCCAGACGTGCTTGTAAGCCTTGAAGCGATCGGGCAACTCCTTCTTGGTCGCAGCGCGCCCAGCAGCGGCGGCGGCCGGAGCGCGACTTTTGGGTGTAGAGCTCATGGAATTGGTTTCCTTACTTTGTTAGCCGAGCGCCCCAGCCGCGGGATCGGCTTCCAGGTTCGTCTGGCGTTCGACGATCATCTCTCTCAGCACAGCAGCCGTTCCTCGCCCGATCGCGGTTACAGCTGCCTTTGCCGCGCCGCTTCGGTCCAAGGAAGCGTTGGCACCGACGGCAGGCTGCAGAGGTCACATTGCAGGAGCGAAAGCAGAACTTGGGGGTTGGGCTTCGCCCTCTGAAGCATAACGGTCTTGCTCACGGCGGGCACTCGAGTCCGCGGGAAAGCCGCAACTTGCTTGTAGCAGACGTTGATATGCACGCGCTTCTCCAAGGCTTTGCTGCGAATAGAGACAGCAAGTGTCGTACCAACCGCGGGCGTGATCGAAAGTTGATATCAATACAGAGGCTTACGACCACGGCGACATGACTTTCGTCCAGCCGGAAGCACTCGAGCTGACAAGGATACGGCGACGCGCGTCGGAGACCGAACAGAGGTGTTAGGCGCATCCTATGGCCGCCTCCACGAAGAACATGGCCACCGCAAGGCAGTGTAAGCACGACGTCTCAAGTCAGAGGTCTCACAAACACACCGGCCTGCGAGCAATCTGGGACTACGCTGCATACTCCCGTCCTTGTGGGACGACCAGGACGGGTGAGAGGACCTTTTAAACCCGAGTATGACTAAAGCGTCTCGAGTTGCACCAAGTTTGACGCTTTCTTCGCCTGTGGCGCGGTCGCTTCTTTGAGGACCTTGAAAACGCGTTGATCGATTGGGGAGGAGCCGACGAAGTCCGTGTATGCCCGCTCCAGCACGGCCTTACAACGTTCCGCGACCGCAGCATCGGTCGCACCGGTCAAGTCTTCGTCTGCGAGATACTGCCCCATGCGCTGCAGTATGTGGAGCCGAGCCACGTTGACAATTTTGGGGTCGTACTTGACGCCGAGTAAGTCAAAAAACTCCTCGGCCGCGGCCGCCTTGCTCAATCGCAGAAGGATTCCGTCAGCCATTCGCTTTCTCCATCTTTTCTTTCTACCGTGTGCAAGGATGGGTAGCCACGCATGCTCGTCAAACGAGGGACAGACTGCTGGCGTGACGACTTAACGAGCTCCTCGATGACAGAAATGGCGACTATTCGGGGCGTGGCGGCCTCACATTCCGTTGAGCATGGAGCGCTCGCGGACTTCGCGCCAGATCGCCATCACAGTCTCGCGCGCGACCCCGCCCTTATGCTCGACGGCATGCTGCCGAACGCGGGCAAGGATCGCCTTGCCTTCCTCAGCGCTCACGGAAACCTGCAATTCGTTCAGCAGCGCCGTGATCGCGGCTAGCCCTGAATGTTTGCCGACGACAAAACGGTTAGAGCGACCGAACAGCCGCGGATCGAGCGCCTGATAGCTGCGTTGGTCCTTCAGGAGGCCATCGACATGGATCCCGGATTCGTGGGTAAAGATATGCTCACCGACGATCGCCTTATTGAGCGGAACGCTGCGAACGGCAGCGGCCGCGACAACTGCCGCGACATTGTCGAGGTCCGGGAGCACAACGCCCGTGTCGCATCCATAGAGCTGTTTGAGCGCGACAGCGACCTCTTCCAGAGGCGCGTTGCCCGCACGCTCGCCGAGGCCGATCACGGTCACCGAGGCATGCGTTGCGCCGGCCTTAATTGCGGCGAGCGTGTTAGCGGTCGCGAGGCCCAGATCGTCGTGGCCGTGGAACTCGATCTCGAGATCGGTGGCGGCACGTAGCGCCGCCACCAGCGCAAAGGCTGCGTCTGGGTCGAGCACGCTGAGCGTATCGGCGACACGAAAGCGCCGGGCGCCCGCGTCTTTTGCTGCGGTGATCAGCTGGATCAGGAAGTTGACGTCAGCGCGCGAGGAGTCTTCGCCTCCGACTGCGACATCGAGCCCGTTGTCGCGAGCGTAACCGACGACCCGCCTCACCTGCTCGAGCGTGGCAACCCGGTCGGCGCCGAGCTTGGCCGCGATTTGCACGTCGGAGGATGGGATCGAGACATTGACCATTGAGACGCCGGAATCGATTGCCGCATCGACGTCGGAAGATTTCATCCGGCACCAACCAATGATTGTCGCGGCCAGGCCAGCTTCGACAATAGCGCGGATCGCGCTGACTTCGTCATGGCCCATCGCCGGCGTACCAGCTTCGATCTCGGTGATCCCGGCCTTTGCTAGCGCGCGCGCGATCGATAGCTTTTCCGCCGTTGAAAAGGCCACGCCGGGAGCCTGCTCGCCGTCGCGCAACGTGGTGTCGTTCAGGACTATCTGTCGTGTCTGCGAGCTGCCGGACAGAGTCGTTCCACCGAAGGCCATGTGCAGATTCCATCTTTCCGGCTGACTGGTGAGCAACAGCCGTGCCAGGGCGGCGGTTGACGAACTGCCTGAAATCACTCCACTTCTAGGCAGCAACTGAGGTTGCCATAAATGTAACAATGTCGAAAGTCGGACATATCAGATGTCGGTTGGCTTACGGCGAATGTGGACGATGATGTCGAGCCGGGAGATCTCGTGGTCCGGTAAGGCCTCGGGCATCCGCGCGAGCTGGAGCTTTTCGGGGATGTCGATCAAAATATCTTCGCCGACGAGATAGAAATGCGGGTGGATGCTGGTATCGATGTCAAAGAACGACCTTGAGCCGTCGGGCGTGATCCGGCGCAACAAGCCAGCTTGCGTGAAATGGTTCAGCGTGTTGTATACGGTCGCAACCGAGAGCTTGATGTTGGCTTCGATCGACTCGATGAAGAGCATCTCGGCAGTGACGTGGCGGTCATTTCTTGCAAAGAGCAGCTGAGCCAGCAGCACGCGCCGGCGCGTCGGCCGCAGGCCCGCATCGCGCAGCCGCCGCATGCACGCTTTCGCGCAATTTCCGGCAAGGCCAAAGCCCAAGGGTCCAGGCATCGCAGCATGCGGGGGTCCTTCGCGACTTCTGGCGGAGCGCATAGTCGATTGTTCACATCTGCGGATTTGCCGCGGCTCCGACATGACTTTCTATTTCCCGCAAATGTTCGCGGCGACGCTCCGCCATCCGGCTCTCGCCGCTCTCCTCACCGAAACAGTGACTGAAGTCGCAGCATTGCGTACACACCGGTGTCGTACACATCACCAAACCTTCGTTCTCGCACAATCTGCGATAGAAGAAGCGCTTCCAGCGCATGTTTTTGGTGTTTTGCGCCGCCAGCGGCGCAAAATGGCGCATCAGCAAGCGCGTCAACTCGGCCCGCTCGCGTAATCCGAGATCTTCCCACAAATGGTTGGCTTCCATCGCACGCCTTGCGACCATGGCTGCGAGCCAGCGACTGATCTCGCCCTTGGCCGATCGCTGCCCGAGCAGGAGGTCGCGCAGCATGATCTCTTCGTCACTGGCTGAACCGGAGTTTTCCATCGCGATCATGGTCCGCATCGCGGATGGGAAACATTCTGCCAGGAGTTCATTGAGTTCCTCCGCGGTCAGGCCCGTGCGCTCCGGAAGCGGCCCTCCATCCATTACAGCGGCACAAAGAACTGAGGCGAGCACATGCCGGTCAAACTTGTCATTATCCCTTACGTCAGCGTCTGCCGGATCGCAGCCAATCAGAGCATGGTAGAGTTCAATTCCGACAACCTGCCTGTCAGCGAGGGTCCCACCCGGCGGAATCGACCTCGCAGCGATTAGACCCTCTTGCACTGCAGCCACGGACAACTCCACTGGTTGGATCCTATCAGTCTTGATGCGCGCCTCCTTTGGAGGCCGGCAAGATGGATTACGCTGATAGCGCAGCGAGCTCGGAAGCAGTCTTACCGACCTGACTTTCATCGATCGGCTTCATGATGCCGTGCTCCATCAGCATGTCCTCAAGCTCGTCCATGCTGATCGGGGTCGGGATGATGCCCTTGCCGCCATTGTTGTGGATTTTGGTCGCAAGATTGCGATAGTGGTCCGCCTGCTTGGAGTCCGGCGCATACTCCAGCACCGTCATGCGACGCAGCTCGGCGTGCTGGACGACGTTGTCACGGGGCACGAAGTGGATCAGCTGGGTGCCGAGCTTCTTGGCGAGCGCATCCGCCAGTTCCAGTTCCTTGTCGGTCTGGCGCTCGTTGCAGATCAAGCCGCCCAGCCGCACGCCGCCCGAATTGGCATACTTCAGAATGCCCTTGGAAATGTTGTTGGCGGCATACATCGCCATCATCTCGCCGGACATGACGATATAGATCTCTTGCGCCTTGTTCTCACGTATCGGCATTGCAAAGCCGCCGCAGACGACATCGCCGAGCACGTCGTATGACACGTAATCGATGTCCTCGTAGGCCCCGTTCTCTTCCAGGAAGTTGATCGAGGTGATGACGCCGCGGCCGGCGCACCCGACGCCCGGCTCCGGACCACCGGATTCGACGCAGCGAATGTCCTTGTAGCCGACCTTCAAGACGTCCTCGAGCTCGAGGTCCTCGACGCTGCCGGCGCTTGCCGCCAGACTCAAGATTGTGTCCTGTGCCTTGGCGTGCAGGATCAGGCGGGTCGAGTCCGCCTTCGGGTCGCAGCCGACGATCAGGATCTTGTGACCCATCTCGGCGAGTGCGGCGAGGGTGTTCTGCGAGGTCGTCGATTTGCCGATACCACCCTTGCCATAAAACGCGATTTGTCTCAGTGACGCCATGTTGCTCTCCATCAACCGATTGCCAATGATTTCGCGTTGGACTTACGCTAGATTATTTCTCTCTCAGAAACGTGGGCACACGGGCGTCGGGAAAGAGAACAGCGCTCGCCATACGCGCCGGCGTGGCCTCAGCCCTCACTCGCAGTTGCGACATCCGAGTAGCAACTAGCCAAGTAGCAACTAGCGTGCCATTCGCCGCGCGTGCTTTGAGCGCATACTCGAAAATGGACGACAGACGCAATCGACGGGCGGTGCGTCGGACCTTTTGTTGTTCTGTCGGAAACAGGACAAGGATTACGCCTCTCAAAACGCGATTTTGCGGGGACTGCGACCGCACAGAACGGAACGAAAATTGCCAACTCCGCATCGTGAGGCGATTTGAAAGGAAGGCGACATGCGGTTTGGCGTCGAGACAGACAAGGCTGTAAACGGCGGCGCGTGTTCGAGGTCGACCAGGAATAGATCACCCATACGGCGTTGCAGTTCCTGTTTCCTGACGAGATCGAGACCCACGAGCTGGCCACGCCTGAAGAGGCCTATGCCGCGAGCTTCGACTGACTGGCCGCAGATGTTGCTCGGTGTCACTTTGCTGAAGAACCGCGGACCGGACCTGATTGGCGAACTCACCGGAAGGTTCGGAGGTGTCGGCATTCTCATCGTTACCGACACGTCCGACGAGGTGAGCGCACCTGAGCGCGGAAAGACGAGCTTGCCATGGCACGGTGATCACACCGCAGACGTTGGAGGGGGTGAGAAGGCCAACACCATCTTGGGCCACGGCAGAGCGGCGCCAACGATCCAACTTAGCGTGATGAAATGGGGACTCTTGACATGACTACGGTTCTGTTTTGGCAGAAGCCCGGCTGCGGAACGAACGCGCGCCAGATTTACGCGTTGGAGGCAGCGGGTCATCATATCGTGGCGAAGAGCTTGCTGACCGAACCCTGGACCGCGCCCGATCTATGCACATTCTTCGGTAACACGCCGGTTCGGTCCTGGTTCAACCCAGCCGCGCCGCGGGTGACGTCGGGCGAGGTTGATCCGGCGACGATCGACGCCGCCAGCGCGATCGCCTTGATGCTCAAAGATCCGCTGCTGATCAGGCGGCCGCTGATCGAAGCCAATAACGCAAGATGTGCCGGATTTGACCGCGAGCCGGTCCCGTCGCTGCTGGGCTCAAGCCCGAGGCGAGAGCTTCAGAACTGCGCGCGAATGGAGAAGGCGCCGCGGTGTGCGGAGGTGTGATGCGCTTGCTTCGCAGGTGGATAGGGTGAAACGTTGAAATCCGCATGAATGCCTCATGTGCTCAGAGGATGTCTTCTCCAGCCGGCGTTCACGAAGAGATCGGGGCTTATGAGGATGGTGATTCCCTTATCGAGAAGGATCTTCTCCGCCGGAGATCAAAGATCTGCGCACGGCAGCCTACCACATCGCACCGGGCCGCATTGGCCGTGAAACTATACATTCTGCCCCGTTTCGGACGCCAAACCCCACAGTGTAAGTGGAGTTGCAGGCCCTGATGCGTTCGGCCAATCCTTCGGACAGGGAAGGCTGTGCAAGCGCACGATCCATGTATGCTTCGACGCTATCCAAAAATGAAGCATTCCCGGGTTGTCGACGATTGATTTCTTACGGCAGTATTCATTGCTCGTCTCCATTGCCCCTACGCACCCGCGCAGTCCCAGACGACTTCTGAGCCAACCCGTGCCGCTCGAAGAGAGAGTGGCTGTCGCCGGAATATTCTCGACGACAGCCAAGTCACCGGGGAGAACTGATTGCGCGGGTCTTCATTCATTAGCCGAAAGTGATTTTGATCGATCGAAAGCCGCTTTCGTCGTCCGGCAAATGAGGGACAAGAGTTCATCCTCTGCCGTTAGCACCGAGAGTGCCGCTTCTGTCGTCCCTTTGGCGCTTGTCACTTGTCGCCGGAGTTGGACCGGCTCGTCGTCAGTTTGCAAGGCCAGAGCGCCGGCGCCGTAAACAGTTTCCTTAACGAGCTTCGCGGCGAGCTCTTTTGGAAGGCCGAGTTGGTGAGCGGCTGTAGTAAGGCACTCCATAAAATAAAAGATATAGGCTGGGCCTGAACCGCTGATAGCTGTGGCAGCGTCCAACAAGGGTTCACTACCCACCTTGTGTACAGGACCTCCGGCGGCAAACAGGGACGCCACGGTGTTTAGGTCTCGATCCTGAACGCTGTCGCCGGGGACGACAATCGTCGACCCCTTCCCGATTGCGGCAGGAGTATTGGGCATCGCCCGTATCACGCGCGCCCTTCCAAGGACTGCCGCCAAATCCCTGATGGTCACACCCGCAGCAATACTAACGAAAACAGCTTGCCTGGAAAAACGACGATAAACTGGGGCCTCTGCTGCTATTGCATGGGGTTTTAGAGCGAAGATGACTAGGTCGGCCTGGTCCGGCAGGCTCTCTGGCGTCTCATGTACCTTGGTCCCCAATCGTTCCGCTCGCTCGCGAAGGTCGACCACCGGCTCAACTACATGCACATTCTTCGGATCAACTGCCTTTGAGGCTAACCAGCTGCTCAAAAGCGCGTAACCCATATTTCCGCAACCGACGAGTATCAAGCGATCGTCCATTGCTGTTGTTGCCGTGCCGACCATCTAGCTCTTCCCTTCGCAGTCGCTCACGTTTTGCCCACAAGCGATGGCTGTTTTGGATCACGTCGAGATGGCCGAGTGGAGCTGAGCACGCCTAGATCCGAGCTGACTGTTGCGCCGCAAGCCGATCCCAACAATTGTCCAAGTCTTTCGGAAGCAGATGCTTCATAATCCTTTGACTTGGCGTGCGTTCGAACTCACCGACGACCTGGATGTAGCGGGGGTTCTGATAGGATGCGAGACGTTCGGAGAGCCAGCCAGATAGACGTTCCGGTTCGATCGACTTGCCTTTCCTGGCTTTCACGAACAGCTTGATGTCCTGTTCGCCGACGCCCGCTGTAACACCGATCATTGCACAATCTTCGACAGCGGGATGACTGGCCGCGACGTGCTCAACCTCCCAAGCCGACACGTTCTCGCCCTTGCATCGGACACTGTCAGTGATGCGCCCGTGGAACCAGAGATTTCCTTCAGTGTCCAAGGTGCCCGAGTCGCCGGTGTGCAGTGCTCCCGCTACAAGCGCTTTGTCGGTCGCTTGTTGATTGTCCAGGTACCCTTTGAAAAGCGCCCCCTCCAATAAGGACCGAACAATGATCTCACCTCTGCTGCCAGGAGCTACGGGATTGCCGTTCTCGCCTACAACGTCAACGGTGTACCAAGGCATCGGCTTGCCGACCGAACCGACCACGCCTTCAGTATTGCAGGTGGTAATGCTCGAGGCTTCTGTCATGCCGTAGCATTCCCGGATTTCCACGCCGAAGCGGTCCCTGAAACTTGGCCAAACATCAATTGGGCAGCCGCCGCCCCAAGCGATGCGGACGGAATGTTGAAGGTCGAGATCGCTTTCTGGCTGCTTGAGCAGAATCTGCAAAATGCCACCCAGATAGTGAATGTGTGTCGCGCCAGCGCTTCGTACCTGGCTCCAGAAAGTACGCGCGCTGAAACGATCGATCATGGCCAATGTGACATCTTCGATGATCGGCAAAGTGATCAATTGAGCGCCGCCGATGTGGAAGAGCGGCTCCCAAACGAAGAATACATCCCCTTGCTTCATTGCCGTCAGGATGCGAGCGGCCTCCCCAGCAAGCCGCAACATGCCATGCGTGACGAGAACGCCCTTCGGTCGTCCGGTGGTGCCGGACGTATACATTATTGCGAATAGATCATCGGCTACGATCCGAGCGTCGGCGAAAGCGAAGTCCTTCTGCAGAATTGTCTCGAGTGAACGTTCATCTCGCGGTTCACCACTCGTGATTACCGCATCAGATGGAATCCCTGCGTGGCAATCCACAATGGTCGGAAGAAACTCCCGATCGCAGACGACCAGTTTGGGCTTGCTGTGGTCGAGAATGTAGCGTAGCCCCTCGCCCTTCTGCTGAGCATTTACCGGAACCCAGACGGCGCCTGCGCGGGCAATCCCGAAAAGTACAGGTAGGGACAGCCGCGAATTCCGCATCATTACCGCGACACGATCGCCGGGCTGCAGGCCTCGACGACGTAGCTCGGCCGCAAATGTCGCAGATTGTTTCTTCAACGTAGCGAACGTGATCGCCTCACCGTTGAATTTGGCAAAGATTTGGCCCGGATTCTGGTCGGCTTTCTTGTTGAAGTCAGCAATAAAGCCTTTAAGGGACTCGACCATGGTCAGGCCTTCCTGGCCGAACGTTCGGCCAGGAATTTTTCCATCATCCGAGCTGTCTCGCCTGATGCGTAGGCCTCTCGATGGATCCGCACCGCAGCATCGAGACACTCGCGGAATCGGACCTCCGTCATCTCGCGAAGCCATTGCTTGTCTAGGCGCATGGCAAGAGCGGGTTTCTCCGCCAACTCGCGGGCTAGCGAGAGAGAAGCATCAAGGACACTTTCCGCTGGAACAACCTTGTTGATGATTCCGATCGAGTGGCATTCCGTCGCATCCATCAATCGGCCGGTGAGGGTCAAATCTGTGGTGCGAGCCAGTCCTAGGATTTCCCGCATGATCCACGGCCCCGTGACGCTCGCAATGCCCGAATTAATTTCGGGCTGCCCCATCCGTACTCCTGGATGGCCAATGCGAAAGTCGCAGAGAAGCGCAACTTGGAACGCCGAACCAGCGGCAACACCATTTAAAGCCGCGATCAATGGCTTGGGTAGCGAGCGAATAACATCGTACAAACGCTCCCACTCTCCGATCCATTTGGAACCGGTGTCACCGTCGAACGTCTTCGCTTCGTTGAAATCTTGACCTGCACAGAATGCCCGGTCGCCCGCGCCCGTCAGAACAATCGCACCGACAGCTTGGTCGCTCTGAACCTCCAGAAGGGCGTCAACGAGCTGGCTCCGCATTGGAGCATGCCAGGCATTGAGGATTTCCGGCCTGTTAAGTGTGATGACAGCAACCGCATCCTGCCTGTCGATCAAAATATAGCGCTCCACGGCTCACCTCTATATTGGAATGCAATATCTTATATCGAATAGTGTGGATGGGCCGCATAGGTAAGTCAAGCGTCCTTTTCGCCCGTTCGGATTTGAATGGTGGTTTGTCCGAAGCGTGTGCCGCGGAAAAACCGGGACACATGGGGATCGCCTGCATCGAATTTGCAGGTTTTTTCACTGCGAATAGACGGGCTTTATGGATTTAGGTTTCTCTGGCGTACATTGTTTAGAAAACCGAGCCAGGAGGTCGGGTCACCTTGCGGGGAGAGAACAATGCCGGCATCAAAGCGGGGATGTCCGCTCCACGTTGCTCCCTGCTCTCCCCAATGAGGCGATGCAGTCGTACTGAGGCTCACCAGTGTCGCAGACCGCGGTTCGCGCTGCCGATCGCTTCGTACGCGGGCTTCATCATCGGTCGAGTCGACCGCCGTGGTGACCAACCCGCGCTGCCAGCGCTGAACGCTCGCCACTGGCAGCCACCAGCGCGCTTTGGGCATCACTGGCCAGGTGCAGGTGGGATCAGACCGATAGATCATAGATGCTTCGGACTGAGCGCCAGCACTCTTCAAGAGCGCCAGCCAATGCTGCTCATGCTCGTCTATATTGGGATACGACCTTGGACATCTGACGCGCGATTTCAACGGTAATCGGACTCAGTTCAGCCTCCACTCTCTCAGGCGTCCAATTAGCGGTTGACGCAGCGATATTGACGGCAGCGACAACTTTATTGTCGTAACCGAAGACCGGCGCGGCGGTCGAAATGTCTCCAGGCATCGCCTCTTGGTTGGCTAAGGCGAAGCCTTTTTGGCGCACTCTCTCCAATTCTTTGAGGAGTTTTTGCCGATTGGTGATCGTGTGCGGACTGATCGCAATAAGGTTCGAGGCTTTCAAAATCTCGTTAGTTGTGGCGGGGTCGAGGTTTGCCAGAATCGCGCGCCCTGGCGCAGTGGCGAAAGCGGGGAGGCGCGCGCCAATCGTTACGTAGGAGCTCATCACGTTCCTGCTGGGAACACGAGAGATAAATATGATGTCCGCCCCATCGAGCTCCGTGAGGTTGACTGTCTCCTGCGATCGTTTGTTGGCCTCAAGCAAGTACGGAAACGTTGCTTCCACTATGGGATTACTACGAAGATAGGCGTTTCCTATGTCCATCGCCCTTGCTGCCAGCGAATATTGTCGCGTTGTTTCGCTGTGGGCTAGGTACCTCAGCGCCCGCAATGTGTAGAGCACTCGCTGGGTCGCGCTCTTGTTCAACCCAGATGCCTCCGAGACTTCTGCAAGCGTCATCGGTCGAGGATTGGCACAAAAGGTATCGAGGATCAGCAGCCCTTTCTCGATAGTTCCCAGATAGAGCCGGTCGTCGATGTCCGGCTTTGCGAATGAAGCAGGCGAATTAAGCCCACTCCTGCTCTTGTTCTTGTTGTCGAGCATCGTCACTGCCAATCCTTGCGAAATGCGGTTGTACATATTGCTATTCAATGCGCACACAAAGCTCAACCCATATTTGTGCGGCGGCGGTTCGATGGGCGCTACAAGCCAACACCCACTTGACCAACATAAAACAATATGCGATATTGGATAACAATATCGCATAAAAATAGTCGTTCGGGAGGTGAGAGCAGAGGGCTTACAGCATCATAAAAACCGACCGCGCCGGAGCTCGTTGTTCGGGTGATATCCGAATCTCATTCAAGTGCTCGCGGCAGTTTTTGCTGCAGGTCAGGAGCTTTTGCTCGGCGCGGCCTGAGGGACGTCGATCTACCTAGCTAATTTTATCGGAAGTAACTCCGTAAATGACGAAGGTCAGAAATGTGAAAACACCGGTTGATCCAATAACTCGTTCAGCAATTCAGCATCACTTGACTGCGCTCGTGAACGAGGCGTGCGCGGCGATGCCCCGTGCAACAGGTTCGCACATCTGGACACGGCCCGAGAACTCTTCCTGGCCAATATCGACACCAACAGTCGACAGTGGACGACACCATCCGATCGGCCGAGAAGGCCACGCATCCCGGAATATTGTTCGCGCGGTCCGCATGCCAGTAGCGCGAGATCACGTCCCTAACGAACATCTGCCGATGCTCACATGAATCGCTCGACCGACTTCAAAGCGCAGTCACTGTTCATGTCGCCCGCGGTCCTGGTCGCGGTGGGCATAGTGCTGCCACCCCTCTGCTACGTTCTCTTGACAGGTTTCCAGTCCGACGCCGGTCCACTCTCTGCGTACAAAGCAATCGTCGCAAGCAGCTTGTTTAGGCAAACACTAACAACGACCCTCGTCGTCGCGTCAATTTCATCCGCCTTAAGTCTCATACTGGGGTACATCGTCGCTCTGCACTTGGCGAGGCAGAGCCCGGATCGTCGGACCATGCTGATGGTTCTTATTCTTTTGCCCTTCTGGACAAGCGTTTTGGTCAAGTGTTTCGCCTTCACTATTATCTTGGGCCGGCACGGTATTATAAACAACCTTCTCAGCTGGGCCTCAGGCCTCGATGTGCAACTGCCGCTCGTTCTGAATCGTATCGGGTTGCTCGTCGGCATGACCAATCTTCTGGTCCCTCTCGTTGTCCTTCCAGTGCTCGCAAGCCTACTAGCAATCGACAATACGCTTTACAGAGCTGCATCTGTCATGGGCGCGAAACCAGCGAGGATGTTTTGGACGGTGACCGTCCCTCTAAGCGTACCGGGTGTCGTTGCGGGTCTGCTGAGCGTTTTTGTTATGTCCTTGGGCGCCTTTGTCATCCCCGCACTCCTCGGCGGTCCTCAGGATCAAATGCTCTCCAACCTGGTCGACTTCTATAATCGCCGGGTACTCGACTGGCCGAAAGCATCGGCAATAAGCGTGATCTTGCTCGCATTGGCTTCAATCTTCATCGTTCCGATGGCGTTTTGGCGTCGGCATAAGATCTGAGGGCTTATCATGGCGAACTCAGTGCTTGATCCCCTGTCGCAGCGGTATCGCTCCGTTGGCTCCAGCCTCGCGGCCGTCGTCTACATATTCCTGCTCGCACCAGTTGTCGTTACGCTTCCTATGGCATTTGGGCCTACGAACGCGCTCGAATTTCCGCCCTCAACATATTCGCTTGATTTGTTCAGAATCTTCTTCTCCTCTGATGCTTGGTTGTTGCCGCTATATACGAGCATGAAAGTCGCCATTTTCTCGACAGCTGCGGCACTCTTTGTTGGCGTACCTTCGGCATATTGGATCGCGCGTTATGAATTTCTGGGAAAGCTTTTGATTTCCGGAGTTCTGATTAGCCCACTGGTCATTCCCACGATCGTCTCAGGGTTGGGCATCTACTTGTACTTCTCCTATGTCCGCATTGGCGGGACCACACTCTCGTTGGTTCTGGGCCACGTGATGGTAACATTGCCGTATGTAATCGTAATGATTATTGCAGGCGTACAGAAGCTCGACCGAAACCTGGAGTTTGGCGCTGAGCTGATGGGGGCGGCTCCTATCCGCATGTTCTTTACGGTTGTGATCCCACAGCTCGTCCCATCACTAATAAGTGCCGCCTTCTTCGCGTTTCTGCTTTCGTTTGACGAGGTGATTATCTCTTGGTTCCTCACCGGCAGCGATACGGTGACCCTACCAGTTAAGATGTATAGCGCCCTTGAGTGGGAAGTCTCACCGGTCATCGCAGCCGTATCTGCTTTGCTGACCGCATTGTCCTTGCTCGTATGCATCGTGACAATCGGCTTGAGGAAATCCACGGGCGAGGAAGTCTCTTGAGCAAGGCACGCACAATTGCAGTTCGCTGCGCGACGGACTTGAGCTCAGACATTCCCCTGAGCAGCACGAATTCTGGGAGTAAAAGAATGCACGCCGGCGATTTTCCCACTGGTGAAGCCATATCTTTGAGAGGGATTTCGAAGACCTTCGGTTCGGCGACGGTCCTTAAGGCCACCCAATTGGCTGTTAACAAATCTGAGTTTCTTACCCTGCTCGGGCCCTCCGGCTCCGGAAAGACAACTCTCCTGAACCTGATCTCGGGAGCGATCGCGCCTAGTTCCGGTGAAATACTCCTTGCCGGCAGGGATATTACGCGCATGCCGCCGCGCGATCGAGGCATCGGCATGGTGTTTCAGAACTATGCCCTTATGCCTCATATGACGGTCTTCGAAAACGTTGCCTACCCACTTCGTGTAAGGCGAGAGCCCTCCGAGACTATTCGAAGAAAGGTCTTGGATGCGTTGGATCGAGTTGGTCTTAAGGGGTTCGATGAACGAAAGCCCCGCCAACTTTCAGGTGGCCAGCAGCAGCGCGTTGGTATTGCTCGTTGCATCGTTTACTCCCCGGCCATCATCATGATGGACGAGCCGCTCGGAGCGCTCGATAAGAATCTTCGGGAGCAAATGCAGGCTGAAATTAAACGCCTGCATCATGAGTTGGGCACGACGATTATTTACGTAACGCATGACCAGGAAGAGGCGCTCAATATGTCTGACCGCATCTGCCTCATGAAGACCGGCGAGATTGCTCAGTTGGGCACTCCTGATGAATTGTACTTCAAGCCCAATAGCCGCTTTGTGGCAGAGTTCATCGGCGAGTCTAATTTGCTCCAAGGCAAGAGCGCTGGTGCAAATAGCGTAGCGATCGACGGGCCTGGAGTCGTTTATGTGCCGAGCTCAGAGCGGGTTCTCGGTTCGAACGTTCTGGTAATGGTTCGCCCGGAAAAGATGCAAGTCTTCCCTGCTGATGTCGAGACCCCTGCGGATCACAACGTGCTGCGCGGAGCGGTCGAGGCAATATCCTTCGTCGGAGGAATGACGCGGATTGCAGTGAAAACAGCGCAGGGAGTTTCGGTTACAGCGAAGATCATCTCCGGTCCCGCTTCCACTCGCCCCGAGCTTGGATCTGCAGCCAAGCTCTCCTGGTCGCCTGCTGAGTCTGTGGTGTTGAACGCCTAGGCATTTAGTTCTGAATGAGATTGAGCCGTCCTAAGCACGGCATCGTCATCATCAACGTAACGGTAAAAGGGAGTGCACTATGTCGATCTCGAAGAAGCTGTCTCGGCGTACGTTTCTTGCAGGGTCCTCCGCGGTGGTGCTGGCCCCGGCACTGATCACCCGCGCGCACGCGCAGGCCAAGCCGATCACGATTACCAGCTACGGCGGCACTTTCCAGGAGGTCCTGGTCAGAACTGTCACCACACCTTTCACCGAGGAGACGGGGATCAAGGTCAACATCATCCCGATTCCGGACATCGCAAAGCTCAAAGCCCAAGCTATCACCGGCCGTGTGGATATCGACGTCGTCATGACCGTTCACGAAAATGCGGCGCTCGGATCCAAGCTGGGGCTTTGGGATAAGCTCGACCTGGGAATGTTAAACGTGGCCGACATGGCCATCGCTCCGGAGAGCGAGTATGTAACGGCAAGTTCCTTTGTAGGGGGCATTGCGTGGGACCCCGAAAGGTATCGGCCAGAGGCACACCCCAAGAACTTCGCAGAATACTTTGACGTAAACAAATACCCCGGTCGCCGCACCTTCCCCAATCGACCAAACGAAACCCTCGAAGCAGCCCTTCTCGCCGATGGGGTTTTGCCCAAAGATATGTACCCGCTGGATGTGGATCGCGCATTCAAAGTCCTGGATCGGGTCAAATCGAGCGTTGCAGCCTGGGTGACCGCGACTCCCCAGACGATCTCGCTTTTGCAGACCCAGGAGGTCGACTTCAGCTACAGCTACGCCAATCGAGTTAGGGCAACAAATCAGCCGGGAGGCGGCAAGCCACTCGCGTTCTCGTTCGAACAGAACCTCCTGGGCACCGAAAAACTGGCCATACCGAAGGGGGCACCGAACACAGAAGGCGCTATGAAGTACATCGCATATCTCTTGCGACCGGAGGTCGTGGCGCGCCTATGCAACGCGGCCTTCCTCGCTCCGAACTCGAAGCGAGCAATTTCCCTTCTCGATCCCGAGATCCGGAAATGGACCCCGGACATCACCAACGCCAATAACGTCGTCGTTGACGGGGCCTACTGGACTGACAATCTCGAGCCGGTATCGCGCAGGTTCAAAGAATGGGTCATCACCTGATTTGAAAGCTTGGGCGTCGTAATCGACGCCCAAGCTAACGACCTTTGTTACGACGTTCATGTCTCGGGCATGAGGACGTAGGCGAACTCTATGGCGGGATTCACTATGGGTACGACGGCCGACATTGCGCAGTTTGTTCAAAAGACCACTTTTGATGAGTTTGATGCAAAACTCGTTCGGCACGTAAAGAACGTATTTCTCAGCGGAGTCGGGATGACGCTGGCTGGCGTCAACAGCGAAACTAGTAAGGCCGTTCTGAGCTACGTGAAGGAATGCGCGGCTCCGCAGGAAGTCGGTGTCATTGGCGCAAACTTCCGCACTTCCGTGGAATACGCGGCGCTCGCGAACGGGACGACCTCCCATACGACGGAGCTCGAAGACGATACCCGAGCTGAAAATATGTATAGCGTCGGCGTCTTCCCCGCGATGCTCGCATTGGGTGAGAAGCTGAAAATCTCCGGCAGAGAGCTGATAGAAGCGTTTGTTGTAGCCTGGGACGTTGCGTCGAAACTGGCTATCGCTTCGCAGGATATGATGGCCCGGGGCCTGGCGCCTTGGTCTGCAGGTTCCACGATCGGTGTGGCCGCTGGCGCAGCGAAGTTGCTCAAACTTAATGATCAGCAGATCGGCATGGCCGTTAGCATAGCTGCTTCTCACGCGGCAGGCCTGTTCAAGCAGGTGGGATCGGGGGCTCACCTCTACGAGTCCGGCATGGCTGGGCGTAACGGACTAACTTCGGCTCTCTTAGCGAAACACGGTCTAACCGGACAACCCACCGTACTGGAGTGCCCGATGGGATATCTTCAAGCGGTCGCAGGAATCGCAAATCCTGATCTAAAGCTCGGGGCGCCATTTAGGGCGCAGGACATCGAAATTAAGAAGTATCCATGCTGCCTATCCCAAATGCACCCTATCGATGCATTTGTTAGGCTAATCGAAGAGCGTAGCCTTTCCGCGCACCAAGTAAGAGCTGTTCGCATCGAGGCGCCACCTTCTTTTCGGCTCGCGGCCGCGCTTTATCATCACCCTAAGAATGCGGACGAGGCGAAGTTCAGCTTGGCTCACAGCATCGCATGCAGCTTCCTGGACAAAACACCATGGCTGGATAGGTATACGACGGAAGGGGCGAATGGATCGGACGTGGCTGCGTTCCGCGATAAGATTGAGATCGTTTATCGAGCAGACCTAGCCGGCCAGGCACTGCCAATTACTGTCACCCTGAATGATGGTTCGCAGATTGATTCGATGACTCGGAAGATTATTGAGCACATCGACGTCAGCGATGATGAGATCCTCGATAAATATCGCAAATGCGTCTCAGGATTTTTCTCCACAAGTCGCGGAGATCAAATCTCCGAAAGCCTTCTTTCCTTGGAGAAAATTTCTGACATCTCCGAGTTAATGACGAAACTCACTTACGTCGATTGAACACCGCAATGCCCACCTATAGACACAAGGAATAGGCCGTGGGACGCTTGGACGGCAAAACTGCTGCGATCACTGGCGGCAGCCAAGGCATTGGGTTGGCCACCGTAGAGCTGTTCGTCGCGGAAGGCGCGAAAGTCGTTATTGCTGATCTTCTTGCCCCGGAGGGTGAGGCCTTGCGCGAGCGCCTCGGCCCTGCCTGCGTATTCTGTAAAACCGATGTCACGGACGAAGATCAGGTCAAGAGCCTGATCGAATTCGCTGTAATGCGATTTGGTCGTATCGATTGCCTTTTTAACAATGCTGGAATGCTCGGTCAAATCGGCGGCATTGAATCGATGCTAGTGGATCGATTTGATCGCGTAATGGCCTCACACGTGCGGAGCGTTATGCTCGGGATGAAGCACGTTGCTCCTCACATGAAGAAGCAGGGCTTTGGCAGCATTATCAACACCGGGAGCATTTCAGGTATCCAGGCCGTCTCGGCGTATATGGATTACAGCGCCGCCAAAGCAGCTGTCATTCACCTCACCAAGTGCGCGGCAATGGAGCTCGGCGAATTCAGCATCCGCGTGAATTCGATCTCTCCTGGCCAGATCGCGACTGGAATGGGGAAGACTGGTCCGGAAGCCATTCAGAAAGCAGCTTTCCTTCGTGAGTTCAACAAGACTCGTCAACCGATACCACGTTCTGGCCTGCCGGAAGATATCGCTTTCGCAGCTCTGTATCTTGCAAGCGACGAATCAAGCTTTGTGAACGGCCACAACCTTGTTGTGGATGGCGGTATGATTGGTGGAAGGGGCTGGACCGAACGCCAGCGAATGAGCGCCGAATTTCAAAATGCGCTCAACTACCCGACCCCACCCAAACTCTTCCCATCAACCTCTAGTATAATTTCAGAGTGAAGCATGCACCAACGTTTGAAAGGCAAAGTCGCGATCGTTGCAGGAGCCGGATCGACTGGAGGCGACGGTCTCGGGAATGGAAAGGCGTCCGCAGTCGTTTACGCCCGCGAGGGCGCCTCAGTAATGCTTGTTGACCTTAATTTGGAGGCTGCAGAGAAGACCCGCGAGATGATCGAGCGCGAGGGCGGTACCTGCTTTGCTTTTCAGGCCAATGTTAGCCGGCGCTCGGATTGCGATGCGATGGTCAAAAGGTGTTTGGAGGAGTATGGGCAAATAGACATTCTTCACAACAACGTTGGTGTCGAGCCGAAAACATTTGGCGGAGTGCTCAACACCGACGATGATGAATGGGATCGCGTCATCAACGTCAACCTTAAGAGCATGTTCATTACCTCCAGCGTGGTCCTACCATCAATGCTGGAGCGTGGCGGTGGAGCGATTCTGAACATCTCGTCAGTATCGGCGGAAAGGCTCTCACCAGGATTGTTCCTATATTGCGTGTCTAAAGCCGGGGTGAATACGCTTACCAAAGCGATGGCGCTGGATTACGCGGATAAAGGTATTCGCGTTAATGCAATCATGCCTGGGCTAATGGATACGCCCATGGTCGAGAGGCACAAAGAGTTTTACGGTGGCGATCGTGAAAAGATGCGCCAGCTTCGAAATGAACGCGCTCCGATGAAGCGCATGGGAGAAGCTTGGGATGTCGCAAATGCCGCTTTATTTTTGGTTTCGGACGAAGCGAAGTATATCACTGGCCAGGTCCTTGCCGTTGACGGCGGATATCTGTGCAAACCCTAATATTGGCTCCCGCCCGGCCGCGGGTTTCACCCGATCTATAGGTAGGCCAAAAGGTTGCAGCACCGGTTTTGTGGCCGACATGTGGAGGGGCTTGTGATCAGCGAAGAGTACTCGGACTACGACGGCCTCGGTCTTGCAGATCTCATTCGCAGGAAGGACGTAACGCCGGAAGAATTGCTTGATGAGGCGATACGCAGAACTGAGAAGATCGACCCGGAAATCAATGCCGTTGTTATCAAACACTATGACTTTGCCAAAAAGCAGATCTCGGGTGGGCTGCCCGAAGGCCCGTTTACTGGCGTTCCGTTTTTACTGAAAGACATTACGACACTGGCAGGAACGCGAACTACATATGGATCGAGCGCTTATAGTGATTACGTGGCCGACCATAACAGCACGATTGTCGACCGCATCCTGAAGGCCGGCGTCACAATCTTTGGAAAGACCGCGGTTCCGGAATTTGGTGCGCTAGGCACTACCGAGTCTCGTTTGCACGGCCCAACACGAAATCCATGGAATCCAGCTTATTCCGCCGGCGGCTCCTCGGGTGGGGCGGCAGCTGCAGTTGCTGCGCGCATCGTGCCCGTGGCGCATGCTAGTGACAGCGGTGGTTCTACGCGAATACCGGCCTCTGTGTGCGGGCTGTTCGGACTTAAACCCACTAGAGCACGCACGCCGATCGGTCCGAACATTGGACTGGGGTGGGCCAGCCTGGTTGATTGTCCACACGTAATCAGTGTCAGCGTGCGAGACAGCGCCGCGATGCTTGACGCATTGTCTGGGCCAGAGCGTACTAGCCCTTATCACGCGCCTCCTGCGGCACGGCCGTTTTTGAATGAAGTAGGTAGAAATCCCGGCCGCTTGCGCATCGCCTTTACAACTAAGTCCCCCTATGGAGACGACCTCGACCCTGAGATTGCAAATGCGGTTCGGGAGGCGGCCTCGCTGTTGGAACGACTCGGTCACTATATTGAGGAGCGAGCGCCTACTCTACCGTTCGATCCGATCGAAGTGGGAGAAGTCATCAACGGAGCCAACTTGGTAGCATCGGCGGTGCGCTTGGCCGGGGGGCGACTTGGTCGCCCAATAACCGAAAGCGACTTCGAGGTTCTAACGCTCCTACGCGCACAGAATGCCCAGACAGGAACTGCAATCGATTACGTCACCGCCGAGCAGTCCGTTTTTGAGATTTGCCGGTGCCTTGTCGAGTTCTTTGCTACGTGTGAAGTGTTCTTGTGTCCAACACTTTGCGGGCCCCCGATACGCATTGGAGAACTGAATTCGATGAGCGCTGATCTCTCACATATCCAGGCAGCACGCCGGCGCGTATGGCCAAGCCCGCTCATATTCAATATGTCCGGCCAGCCATCTATGTCTGTGCCGCTCGCCTGGCACAAGTCAGGGCTACCAATGGGGATGATGTTCTCGGGCCGTTTTGGCGACGAGGCTACTCTGCTGCGGCTTGCTGGGCAGCTTGAACAAGCGTGCCCGTGGAAGTCCAAGATGCCGCCGCACCGTGCAGCGTAACAGGTCTTCGATCGGCGAGACCGGGACGAATATAGGCGGCTTGGGAGGCGCGTCGTGCAATTCGATGGCTATGAGCGGTACGTTGGGCTGGGTGTCTCGCAAAAGGAGACCTCTGTGTGCGCGGTCAATGAAGTGGGCGAGGTCTTGTTCGACGGAAAGGCTAACTTCGGTCCTGCACACTCACTACGGCTCCTTTCGCGCGCTAACATTGTATGGGGAAACCTGCCACTTGGAGCAAGTTTCATCGTCACATGGCGAACTTCGGCATTGGATAGCGTGTTCCGCCTCAGACCCTAAGGCTCACGTTGTAGTTACTCAGGAAATCCTGGAGAGCCAGGATACGTTCCACGCCCCTGACGTTCTCGGCCGCGTTGAGCCGCGCGTGAGAGCTTTCGACCGACAGCAGTGGTGCCACTGCCGCATTGCGGTCGTTCAGCAGCTTGGCGAACTGGGTGCACAATACTCTGTCATAGGCCGGATCCTGGATAGTTGGATACGCGCTCTTGACTCGCTGTACCACCGACTCCGGCAGCAGGTCCGCGGTGGCGGCTATCAACAGACTCTTCTCCCGCCCGTCGAAAGTCTTGTGGGCCCATGGTGTGCCGAACACGTACTCAACGACGCGATGGACGCAGTACGGGACCCGCACCTCGAGACCTGACGCCATGCTCATCCGGTCCTTGCGGTCGAGCAGCGTTGGCAGGTGGCGCGTGAGATAAAGGTAGCAGACCTCGCGCATGCGACGTTCGACCGGATCGGCCGAGGCCGGTCCGGTCGAGGGTGGTACTTCCGCAAGTGCCCTGCGGTACTGTTCGTCGACGTAGCCGGGGAGGTCGAGCTTCTCGACCAGCTCAGGGTCTAGATACTCCCGGCTGGTATCGTTGACGTACGCCCTGCTGCCGCGCCAAGGAAACGTGTCGGCCTGAACGTGCAAGGGATCGTGGAACTCCGGGTAGCCGCCGAAATCTCGTCGGCCGACTCCCCGGACAGAGCAACCGTCGATTGTTGCCGGATCGCCCGGAACAGTAGTTATTGCGAGCTATCTAGGTCGCCGCTGGTCAACGGCAGGTCGCGGGCTCGGAGGGTGGCGGCCCGCACGCTCTGATCCATGAGTTCGTCCGCAGACAGAGTAATGTCCGTGTGGTCTGTACCAACGAACTTTGCGACCTCCTGTACATACGGCCCGTCGGGCGTGGCGCACATCGGTCCGGGGACAAAGTTTTCGGTATAGTCGACGAAGTCGAGGGCGAAGGACCGAATTCGTTCGTCGCTGAAACGCGCAGCCAGTGCCGTCAGTGCGGAGGAGTCAAGCCCGCCCGACAAGAGCGTGCACAGCGGTACGTCGGCGACGAGCTGCCGCTGGATCGTGTCCTCGAGTAGCTCGCGCACGTGCTGAACGGTGGTAGGCACGTCGTCAGTGTGCCCGCTGTCGGTGAGCTGCCAATAGGCCATCTGCTGGATGCCGTCACGGGTCACTCGGGCGATGTGGCCGGGCCGTACCTCACGCATGCCACGGAATACGGTGTTCTCCGGCTCGGCAACCGAGCATAGGGTGCGACGAAGCCCGTCGGCGTCCATGACCCGTTCTGCGAGACCATTGGCAAGGATCGCCCTTGGTTCGGAGCCGAACAACACTCCGTGCTTGGTGGGGTAATAGTAAAGCGGCTTGACGCCGAGCCGGTCTCGCCTCCGATTCGAGTGGCGCGCTTTTTGATGGGCCGATGGCCAAATGCTGCAAGGATAAGCTCGATCCTCCAGCAATATATGTGCCGGCACTCCGCTCTCCTCTCGCGCGTTCCTGCAGACTCAAACCTTGTGCCAACTGGCCGATTGACGAGAACAAGCGATTTCATGTGAATACACTCGCTAGCCGCGACGCAAAGACAGTGGGTTCTATCGGTGACTCGTCGCGAAGCCGACACATCCGACAAAACTTGTTGGTACTCTAGCGCAAGGCATAGCGAAACTGTCTGCGCTTAGCTGGGACAGCACTTCGCGACGCCTTCCGCCAACCGGCGCCTGCCACCGTTCGCTCGGAAATCGAGCGACGTGACATTGCATCCTGGGAAAGCGTTAAGCTGAGGCCATTCAGGCTTTGAAGTGCCAGGACATGAGGGCATCGGTTTGAAAGAAGGCCAGCTTCGCGCGATTTGTTTGAGAATCTGAGTGAGCCAGGCGTGCGTGGTGGTGTTGCACTATCCTAGCCTCGTTCTAGAAGAGAGCGGCACTCCGCGCAGTGGCGGTACGGCCGGGCGTCTCATGACGTTTTCGCGTGAGTGCAAGGAGAGAGCGCCCTTATCCGCGCCAGCGCCGACGCGATGCATGGGCGTCCTTCTTAGAGTGGCCGGAGACGGCCGATGGCGCCGTCTCCCGTAAGTGGAAAGCAAGGAATCGCTAACTCCGCGCGAGCACAATGACGAGGCGGTCGACACGACGGCCATTCTTCAGATGAGACTCGACAATCTCGTCAATATCTTCCGGAGTGCTCGGACGATACCAGACACCGTCAGGATAGACGACCATCAGAGGACCGGAGCTGCAGAAGCCGAGACAGTCGGCTGCGGTGAAGCCGATATCGGTCAACCCACCCGCCTCGATTGCTTTGCCGAGCCGTTCCCATAACGGCCCTCCGCCCGCCGTCCCGCAGCTGCCGTGCGGATGGTCAGGAGGGCGCTGAGTGTGGCAGGCGAAAACGTGATGCCGGTAGAGCTGTGGGAGTTCGAACTCATTCATGTTGCCGCTCATACTTCTGTTACCGCAATGCGATGTCGCAATCACCGCGAGATTCTGCTTTGTCATAGAGTTGCATGACAATCGGCACCTTCGAAAACCGCCTGATGTCACCTCCACAATTTAAGTGCCTAATGCATTGTCCGGTTAGGTCGCTCATTATGTTTCCATGCAAGTGATTCGTTTCGGCACGAGGGTTTCGAGCACGAGCGCGTCGAACGTGTCGATCGTTTTGCTCCCTAACGCGGCATAGATCATCCGATGCTGTTGGATGCGGCTCTTGCCAGCAAAGGCCTGCGAGACGACTCGTGCCCCACAGTGGTGTCCGGTGCCCGCCAGATCGGTCACGATCACATCCGCCTCCGGAAGCGCCTTGCGGATCAAGGCCTCAATTGCCGGCTCAACCATCACCATGTCGCTTACTCCTGCTCTCGCCCGGTTTCATGCAAGCTCCAAACCAACTCTCGACAGGACCATTTGAAAAGACATCCGCCGACACGGATGGAGTTGATGCGCGTTGGTTGACAATCCCGCGGGCGGACTGTCGCGAAGATAACAAGAATATATCGACGGCCGACATCATCGTAGCGTTACGGCGATGGGCTTTGTTCTGCGATGAATTCCTGGCTCGAAAATTCACGGCAGCTCAGTACGACTACGACCGCGTATTCCGGCAGCTTCCTCAGATCCTTGAGCATTCGGCGAATCAGGGCTGGTGGTCCGTATGGATCGCGATCTCGGCGGCAAGCCGGAGTGACGAGCCCCATGGTCTTGCCTTCCGGGAGGATGACAAGCGAGGTCCTTTTATCGTCTTCTCTGCTGCATTTTTCGGCTGTTCAGTAGATCGCCGCGCCCGCGCCTACATTGATTGAGGCGTCTTTCATGGTCTCGACGATGAATTCGATCTGGCTATCAGTGATATGCGTATGAAATGGCAGTGCGACGGCGCGATCGGAGATCTTTTCCGTCAGCGGCAGATCGCCGCGGCGATAGCCGAAATCGAGATAGTGCCGCTGCAGGTGCAGAGGATGGCTGTAGGCCGCAGCCTCGGTCTGCTCAACGCGCAGGTCCTCGACAATCGCGTCGCGGCTGGAGCGCGTGAAACGCGTCCCGAGATGGACAACATAGAGGAACCAGTTCACTTCGGTCACGTCGGGTCCGACATAGGGCGGTTTGATCCCTTCGAACGACTGCATATGAGCCGCATAAAGCTGTTCAATCAGCCGGCGACGCTCCAGGATCTCGTCGATACGCCTTAGCTGCGTAATCCCCAGTGCAGCGGACAGATCGCCCATTTCGGCTTGATATGGCGCAGCCGAACCGACGGTAACGGAAGAACGCTCGCCCGTCCGATGCGAACGGTGACGACGAAGTGCCACAGCAAGGTCGATATCATCGGTAACCACTATGCCGCCTTCGCCGCAGGTCAGAAGCGAGGGCTGCGCGAAGTCGAACACAGCGACATCTCCGAAGGTGCCGACCAATTGGCCCTTATAACGTGAGGCGACGGCCTCCGTGGAATCTTCCAGCAGCAGAAGATTACGCCTTCTCGCGATATCGCGCAGCTCCGACCAGGCTGCGGGATGGCCATTAGTGTTGGCAGCGAGGATGGCGCGGGTCTGTGGCGTGATGCGCTCCTCGACTCTCTGCGGCGCGAGCGTCCCGGACCAATAGTCGATGTCCGCAAATACCGGCCGCGCACCGGCGAGGCTGATGCCGTGCGCGGTTTCACGATATGAATAGGACGAGGCGATCACTTCGTCGCCCGCGGCAATGCCGAAAGCTTTCAGAGACAGCAGAAGGCCGATTGTGCCGCTCGGTACCGCAACGGCATAGTTCCGCCCGAGATAGGTGGCAAATGCCGCCTCGAATTGTTCCGTGAGCGGGCCGTTAGAGAGCCGCGGCGAGCGCAACACGCGATCTACTGCCGCGATTTCGGCTGGCGTAATGTCGGGATCCGACAACGGAATTAGGGATTTATGGCCCGTTGGAATCGGCTCTTCGTCCGCCTTGTCAACGAGGCCGTGGCCTAGGGCGGGTCCGTTCACGGCTCGACCGCCCGCTTGGCGAGCACAATGCCGGTCGCCCGCGTCGGATCATCCGTGATCCGGGCACAATGATCCACGCTATCGAGCAAATGCATGTCGAATTGTCCGACGCTGTAAAAAGGCGCTTCGGTAAGGTCAGAAGAGTCGCAGCGGATCCAGGCGAGATGCGGATACCGCTGTCGCAACACCGCATAGGCTTGAGAGGCATCATCGAATGACGCGAGCGCCCGCTCGATGTCTGCAAGTTCGCCTGCTCCCAGAGCCATCGAACCGGTCCTTATTGCCAAAACACGCGCTCCGGATCGGCGTTCAATAGATCGGTAACTGCTGCCAAACGCTGGTGCGTGGAGTGCAGTTTCCAGACGCCCTGCTTGTGATCTTTTCGGAACACCTGCCAGTTGGCGCTTGCCCGGTCATGGCGCAGCATGGCCACGTCAATGATGCCGCCCTTAACGTCGATATTGCGCGAGCAGCATGGGCATTCGATCAAATAGCCTCCGGCAACTCCGGTGATGTTGGCTGAGACATAACGGTAGCGCTCTCTCGACTTCAGCGCGCGCTCGATGCGCCTGCGATCGATGTCGTTGGGGTGCGCGGGCAGGTCCGAATTTATGTCTAAGGCCGCGTTCATCGCGTCTACTTCCTAGACCAGGCCGATTTCTCTTTCGAGGCAACCGACGACCAAGTGCTCACCGAACTTGACAAGATAGATCGGAAGGTTCGCTTCCGTGTGCCGGCGAACTTGGACGATCTTGCCGATGTCGCCGAGGCTGACCAGGGGCCCTTCCGCGGGGGCATCGGGAAAGGATCCGTCATTGGTCAGATCAAACATCGCCTTGACGCGCTGGCCCCGCTGAAATTTTGGCAGCCTGGCTTCAATCATCGTTGGCTCCCGGCAAGTGCAGGTCCTCGACTTCGGCGCGTGGTATGACCGGATCGAGTTCCTTGCGCTTCATGCCGACCCGGTGACCGCTTTGGATGAATTCTACGCCGTAGATGTAAAACCGCTGCAAGAAAGTGCCGATCGATATGACGTAACCGACCTCGCCCTTCTTGGCCAGGATGTCGCCGATCTCTTTGCCGGCGTAGGTGCCGTCATTGCGGATGGTGCGATTGGCCCGCACCTTCTCGCCAAAGTCGAAGAAAGGCGGTGCCGTCAGCTCGACGATGTCACTGTCAGCCACACTATTGTTCATGCCGGGGTCCCCTGTTCTTGTCCCGGCTACCGGGCAAGTCGCGAGCGCGCGACTTCGCGCACCAGGCTATATGGGTCATCGACAAGGTCTATGAGTTCGGAGGGCACGATCCGGCTTGCGACCTCATGCCGGATACGCCAATCCGGATCGTGGCGCAGAAGCCACAATAACTCCGCCGACAGGCGTTGAGCGACCTCCAACCGCACCAATGCGTCACGGTCGGCGACCAGGCTGAGCAACCATTTCTCTGGGAGGCGTCGCGCCACGGCGCGACGGACCTCAGCGTCCTCGTCGCGGATCATTCCGCGGAGCAGCAACGGCGCAATCCGCCGCGCAACCACAAAGCGGACGTAGTAATATTCATCCGAGGCCATCGGCAGCAGTTCGTCACCTTCAAGCAGTGTCGCGACCCACATCCTAACTTCGTGATGAGGGTCGTTGCGAAGTTGCAGGGCGAAACGCTTGGGCAGGCGACGGACGGCGCTCCAACGCACGGTTTCGTCGTGATCGTGGAGCAACCGCGGCAGCAGGAAGACGTTGGCGAATCTCGCCGCGATCGCGCGCACCTCGAAATGCGGGTGAGTGAGGTAGGCGTCGGCGAGGCTCGGATTCCTCTCGAAGAAGCGGTCGATACGTCGGGCATAGCGGTCGTTAACGCAAGCATGCTTGAGTTGACAGCAGCCAGTGCGATTCAGAGCAATATGCGCGCAGCAGGCGCAATTGATCTGATGACCGTGCCAATCTCTGGCCTCGTCAATGTCCTCACTCATCCGCCTGCCCCATGCGTTCGAGGACACGTAGGAGAACCTTGGCACCGATCTTATCGGTGGGGTCGATCTCAAGAAGCTTTTGAACGGCTAACCGACCTTCCTCGGTTTGACCGAGGCGCATCTGCAAATAAGCGTATCCTTTCAGCGAGAACAGAAAGAACCGCGGCAGAATCTCTTCATATCGGCCGAACGCCGCATCATGGGCACGGACAAGACGCCAGTCTGATGGGAGATTGTTCATCTCCGACGCCTTGCTTATGCAGAGCTTGGCAACCTCAAGCGCCTCGGCGAGCCGCGCCTTATAGAAATAGAAGCGAAATAAGCCGATCAGCACTGCCGCGTGCCCTGGTGCCAGGCCGACGGCCTTGCGCAGGTGGCCTTCGGCGACCTCATCAAGGTGATAGGAAAGGCTTGCTTGCCACAGGTGATGCTCGGCCTCGCTGGGCAGCCCATCTCCAAGCAAGGTCCTGGCGAGGAGCGCCTCGTTGATCTCGGATTGCGGACTGAACAGAGCAGCTGGCATCGCGGGTCGCCTCTTGAAATCAATGGTCCCCGCAGGAGACTTGCTTGCGATCTTGCAATACGAACCCGGTCCGCTTCGGCTTATCAACGAAATCAGCCGTCACATCGTCGTGCCGTGGCAGTCTCTCCCGGCAAACAAACGGCCTTATGTCATCGCGCTCGCCCCCAGCAACAATGGCCTGCGGCTTCAGGCTGATCCCACAGGCGAGCCCGAAACATCCACTTGGGCTGATTGCAAGACAAAGGTCGCAGCCGGCCCGGCCTCCGGCTTGGAGCATCATTCGGATGGCTCGTCGCACTAACCGTATGTTCCAGAAGTTCATGTCATTTCCTTCACTCAACCGCGCGCCTGGTAGCGTGCAAGCGAGGTGTCGAGGACACAGGTATTGTCGACTGGGCAGACAGCCGCGCATTGCGGCTCGTCGAAATGGCCGATGCATTCGGTGCACTTTTTAGGATCAATCATGAATGTTCCGCCCTTCTCCGCGATCGCGACATTGGGGCATTCCGGCTCGCACGCCGAACAGCTCGTGCATTGAGAAGCGATGATCTTGAACGGCATGCTTTTCCTCTCTCATGCCGCGGAAATCAATGCGCCTTGGCGGATCGCAGCATCGCCGCGTTCGACATGTTTGATCGCACCGCTTGTGACCCTGTCGAGATAGGTCTTGAACCAGGCGATCGTCGACTTATCGATAGGCTCATAAGCATATTGATCGACGGGCTCGACGCCCGCCTTGATCAATTCCGCCCTGGGGCAGCCACCAATTTTGGCGATGAATACTGCGTGGCAATCGTTAATGGCACGGATGATGGTCTCGAGCTTTCCCTCTTCGGCATAGCCACCCTGGCAATACAGATCGACGCGGCGATGGCCAATGAACTTGGCGCCGCCGCCGGAGAGCTCATAGACTTGAAACTCCTTGGCGTGACCAAAGTGCTCGTTTATCAGACCCGAGCCCTTGGTCGCGACCGCCACCAGGACCTTCGTATCGCCGAAGCCAACTGCGAGTTCCACAAGGTCAGCGTGCTTGGCCGCGGCCTTGGCGGCGCGGTCGTCCTCGACTTTGGCCTGATAAGCGTTGCGGCTCTCGACATCGTATTTGATGTCGATCGTCGCGAGCTTTTCGGTGGTGAACTCCGCGCTGCGGTCTTCGCCTAGCAGCCCGATCGCATCGGCCCGACACTGCCGGCAGTGGCGCATCATATGCAGCTCACCCTCGCAGCTATCCTGCAGCGCCTTTAGTTCCAGTGCCGTCGGGCTGCGCTGGCCCTTCAGACCGAAAACGGTTCCGTAATTGGGAGAAGAGATCAACGGCATGATGTTGTGCAGGAAGGCGCCGCGCGACTTCACTGCCTTACTCACTTCGACGAGGTGTTGATCGTTGATTTCGGGGATCATAACCGAATTGATCTTGCAGAGAATGCCTCGCCGAGTGAGCATCTCCAGGCCCTGAAGCTGGCGATCAGTGAGGATCTTTGCGGCTTGGACGCCCGTGTATCGTTTGTGATTGTAGAAAATCCAAGGATAGATCTTCGCCCCGATCTCGGGGTTGATCATATTGATGGTGATCGTGACGTGCTCGACGTTGAGCTTGGCAATGGTGTCGATCTGATCGGGTAGCGCGAGACCGTTGGTTGACAAGCACAGCTTGAGATCCGGCGCAACCTTGTGCACGAGCTCGAAGGTCTTGAAAGTCTTTTCGGGGTTGGCGAGCGGGTCGCCAGGACCGGCGATACCGAGCACGGTCATCTGCGGGATGGTAGAGGCAACGGCCATCACTTTCCTGGCCGCCTGCTCAGGCGTGAGCCTCTCACTGACCACGCCCGGACGCGATTCATTGGCACAGTCGTACTTGCGGTTGCAGTAATTGCACTGGATGTTGCAGGCTGGCGCGACCGCGACATGCATCCGCGCATAGTGATGGTGCGCTTCCTCGCTGTAGCAGGGGTGCTTGTTCACCTTTTCCCATGTCTCAGCTGGAAGATCACTGCGGCCTGCCGGCGAGCCGCATCTAACTCCGCCGCTGCGGCTACTCTTGCCACAGCCCTTGTGCTCGGCAATCGACTGCGTGATCTCGCCGTCTTCAATGGCGTCGCTCGATGATCCCCGATGCATTGGAGTCCCCATTTACCCAGTTCTCCCTTCAAGCCTGAGACATTTCTCGGTATCTGAGGCTCAGCAATCGGCGTGCCACGGCTCTGCGCGCAACTTTCATAGTCTTTTCCAACGAGTTAGGAAGCGCTTTGGTGTGCCTCTTGCCCCGGCGTGTTGGAAAGCCGACATGCGTTGTGATCGAGACGCACGTCGCGGCGCGAGAAGATGTTGACTGAAGCTATGGCCGCTCCTTTCTCTTTTTTTGCTGGAAACATGGCTCGTTAGGTGGCAGCAAGACGGTGTAAGAGCTGCCTGGCCAAGCGCTGGTCAAATGCCCACGCGAGAAACCTCCCTAATCTCCCAAAAGGATCTCAACGGCACGTGCAAGCGGAATTGCGAGTGGCGTTAGGCCTTGGTCGACCAGAAAGCGGAGCTCATTTTTGGAGAGCGTGTCGGGCTCGACCACGGCATAGTGAACGTCGGACGAGCGCTTTGACACCTGTCGCGCATAGGTGCGCAGGAGCTGGTCGTTAAAGCGGCACCCCAGAAACAGGAAGCTGCGGCCGGTGCGGCGGGCCTTCACCTCGCCGGGAATCGGCGTCTGTATGTCGATTTCCGTGAGCACCTCAACATAGTCGGCATCGGAGATCAGGAAATTCTTGGCCGGCGCAACGCTGCCGTGCGGCTTGTAGAGGATCGTTGTCCAGCTTTCTGCAAGAGAGCAATCGACTTCATGGCCTGCGGAATCGTAGAAGCGATACCAGCGATCCTCACGCAGACCGGCGCGGGTGATGCCCTGGATCTCGCCCCAATTGCTGTGTCCCGCCAACGCATTTCGCATCGCGCCATCGTACCAGCTGTCAACAATCAGCGGCAGCCGCAGTGTTGCAAGATACCTCTGTAGTTGCGCTGGCGCGATCGGCACGCTAAAGGCGTCCGCCATCGTCGCTGTTACGGTGATGCGATGCCTCGTGCTTTCGATGTACTGTGCGGAGGCCCAGGCGTTCCCTCTCGTGCGCCTTGGCAACGTCACCTTGGTGCCGAAGAATGCCGCCAGGTCCTCCGGATTCATCGGCACGCTCGTGTTCGACGATCCCACTAAGCCGGGCCCGAGATAGGGAACGACATTGCCACGACGAAGCCCCTCCGCGACCTTGCGGAGCATGGCTTCGGCAACTGGCTGACCAACGAACTCGATCCGCGGAGCCGGCACGTTCACGTCTCTTCTCTGTCGCCGCCACGCCTCTTTGCGTTGATCGTAATCGGCAAGGTGGTGTCGCTCGTCATCGGCGGCAGGTCGAGCACCCAGCCATTAGCTATTCTGATCCAGCCGCCCCACAGCGTCTCGTGCTCGGATTCAACGATCCGCTCCTCAAGGTCCTTCTTGGGGACGTAGATCGAGAGACCAGTTTCAGGTGAACGACGAATGATGACTTTCATCTGATAGACTCATTGGATCGAAAGGTCGTTTTTGCACGCTCTGACCGCGCGGGTGGGGTCTCTCTCAGTTTCGCGATGATATTTCGAAGCACAACGAGGACGTGATCGATCTCCTCGCTGGTGGTCTCGCGAGACAGCGAAAACCGGATCGCGCCGTGCAACAAGGCAGACGGTACGTGCATCGCTCGAAGCACGTGAGACGGCTCCATGGAGCCGGACGCACAGGCTGATCCGAGGGACGCGGCAACGCCGGCGCGACTCAAATGATGGATAATTGCTTCACCGTCGAGATGCTCGAAGGCGATATTTGACGTGTTTGGCAGACGGCACTTCTTGTCGCCGAGCACCACGCACTTGCCGAAGTCGATGACGCCCTGCTCGAGCCGGTCGCGCAGCGCCGCTATTTTCCTGCAATCCTGCCCGAGCTCTACGGCAGCAAGCTCCGCAGCCTTACCCAGCCCGATGATACCGGGGACGTTCTCGGTGCCGGAACGTCGGCGGCGCTCTTGCGGTCCGCCGAAGATCAGTCGCCTGAACTTAGTGTCCTTGCGCACATAGAGCGCGCCAACGCCTTTTGGACCATGCAGCTTGTGGCCAGAAAGCGACAGCATGTCGATCTGGGTCGCCTTCACGTCGATCGGAACTCGCCCCACAGCCTGCACCGCATCAGTGTGGAAGAGTGCGCCGATAGATCGCGCCATCTCGGCGAGGACCTCCACCGGAAAGATCGTGCCGGTCTCATTATTGGCCCACATGACGGAGACGACCGCGGTACGCGGGGACAAGGCACGGCGATAAGCATCAATGTCGAGCCGGCCGGAGCAGTCAACAGGAATTAGATGGCATTTGTTGTCGCGACGGCCGAGCTCGTCTGCGAGCGAGAGCACAGCTGGATGTTCCACGGTCGTGGTGACGAGTTCGTCGCGTCGCTCCTGCACGGCAAGTGCCGAAAGGATTGCCGTGTTATCCGATTCGGTACCGCCCGAGGTAAAGACGATCTCGTGATCAAAAGCAGCACCGATCAGTGCCTGCACACTCCTGCGAGCCTGTCTTATGCTTTCTGCAACTTGCCTGCCTGCTGCATGGGCGGATGAGGCATTGCCGAATTGCTCGGAGAAGAATGGTAACATCGCAGCGACAACGGCCGGATCCGTGCGGGTCGTCGCGTTGTTGTCGAGGTAGACCGACTGCACCGTATGCTTTCTTTAGTGTCGGGCTTTGGTGGATCCCGCGACCGGGATCAGGCGGACGAATTTGCCAAGCCGTTCGATGAGACGCGCCTGGATGCCTTCGAGTGTTGCACTGGCGAGCTTGCAGAAAACGCAGGCGCCCGTAAGCTTGATCATGATCTTGTTGCCATCGATCTCAATGAGCTCGCAATCTCCGCCGTCACGCTTCAGATTCGGCCGAATTTCGTCGAGCACGGCGCGGACGATACGCTCACATTCGGTAAGTTTCGCGGCCGCCGATTGTCTCGTTTGTTCAGTCTCGATAAGCATGTTTTGACACCTCTCCGTGGCGACCCGTCAGGAATGCGGCTCTAGCTAAAAGACTTGCCGCATGAGCAGCCCGACTTGGCGTTGGGATTGTCAAACGTGAAACCAGAGCCCTCCAGCGCCACCACAAAATCGATCGTCGTTCCGGCAAGATGCGGGTGATATTTCTTGTCGACAAACACCTTGATGCCGCTCTGCTCGATTACGGTCTCATCGGACTTTGGCTCATCGGCAAGCCCCATCGCGTATTTGAACCCGGCGCAGCCGCCCCCTTCGACCATTATCCGCAAGCCCTTCCCCGGCTGCGCTGCCGCTGAGATCGCGCTCTTCACCGCATTCTCCGCGCTCTTCGTCAGACTAATCATCGCTTTCCCTCACCAGCTACGGCAGTTCGAGATGAAGTTGGCAAGTCCCATGCCAGCAACCACACTCCCGACAATGCTTGGCTTTTGCTGATGTCGGTCATTTGCGTCGCAGGGCGTGTCGGGCTTGCGACACGACGCTTTGGAGCTAGGGAACAGTCTTGGCACGGTGCCGTAACGCTGCCGGCAAGGTATGTCTGTCAAAGCCGCGCAGACGAGGCGTTGCTTTTGGCTTTTCGCCGCATAGGTGGGCCGACGGCAAACAATTTGCATGGAGGCGAACGTGGGTTCACGCGGTTCGACACCTGCGCCAGCCACAACAAACCAGGAGGATTTCATGACGTCGATCGACAACACCGCTCTTGGCCGGCTTGATAAAGAAGGCCGCTTGCTTAATGCGGTGCTGAAGGGCGACACCACGAAGCCGGGCCGCTTCGGCTTCCGCGGCGATATCGCGCTAAGGTTCCAGGTTCAGGTTGCCGACGAGAAGCGTCCGCCCGACTATTCGATCGAGCAGGTATTGACGGTCGCAGACGAGGGAGAGACCACAATCCCGGTACTGGCTGGCTACCTGCATTCTCTTGCCTATCTTGCCGATGTCGCAAAGGTACTGGATGGCGCCTTGAGCCCGAACGGCACCTACTTCATGTTCTGCAACAATATCGATCTTCTGGCAAAATACCGCATCAAGATCGGTAACGTCACATTTCGCATACTGCCATGTGACGAGTCGACAGTTTGGAAGGAGATGATGGATCTCACTGGGGTCGAGAAGAACGACATCAAGAAGCTCGATACTGCGGGCAAGCTCGATTATCTGCTCGATGCCGCCAAGAGCATCGATGCCTCTTATGCCGAACTCTCCTTCGAAGAAGGCCTCGCCAGAATGCAGCCGGTGAAGAATCGCAACGAGAACCGCCCGGTGTGAGGTTCTCGCGTCAGATCGCTTCTCATCCCATATTGCCAGGGCTGTTGACGTGGCGCTCCTGCCAGGCCGGCCAATCGAACGATCAACAGTGCGAAAGTCTCCCATGCAAGTCCCCACCGTACAGATTGCGGCAGTTCAAGCTCAAACGGCTAATTTGAGCGGCTCAACGACTAAAATGCCCATCCTACGTCCAGACTTCGCTAAAGGAGCGAGAGTGAAGACGGGTAGAGCTCTCGTTCCGTTTGACGGGGCTCGATTCCAGCCGGCGTCGTGCGGACCCGCCCGACTATGGGCTGCGGCCCAAGGCGACCTTCCATGTGGCGGATTTCAGCGGTGCCGACGCGTCTCGCTTGGGCGCCGATGATCGTGTGATCCGGCAAAAGCCACCGCACTTGAAGCTCGACAAGCCCTGCCGCAGCTTTGGATCGGGAACTATATGTGGGCGTCGCGCAGGAGGCAGAATAGACATGGCAACGCTCGTCAAGACCACTCAGGACGGCCGCAAGCTCGAGGTGCTAGGGCTGGCAATCATGCTTGGCGGAAAGCTCGAAGCTGGTGAGCTCATCGAGGTCAAGGATCATCCGTACTGCCGAGCAATCCTGGCCGCAGTACCGGACGCTACCCACATGGCTGGCCGCGTCCCGCTGACGCGCGAGGAAGCCGAGATCGTTCTCGCCGCCTTTAAAAAGGCTGAGGCCGATATGCTCGCCAACCCCATCTCCATCCAGGAGCGGTTTCGGATTGCCGCGATGATGAAGGCACGCGAACAGGGGATCGAGTAGCAAGAGTTGGGGCGGCTTTAGCTCCGATTTGACCGTCATATCTCGGCGACACTGGTATATCAAGTTTTCGCGACATACCGAATTCTCGCGGACAAGCGCGGCAATGACGACGAGAGGCGCCAGGGCCAACTACTTTTTTAACACCTGCAGCGGCATAGGCGGAGCACTCACGCACTCATATCAATGCCTTCTGACGTTATACAGGCTTGGCCCTATGCAGAAGATCTCTAAAGACGTTTATCGCTTCTCTGTTCCCGATGGCTCAACTCAAGCAGCTGAAACGTGGGTTTGGCAGTTGGTCGGGCACACCCGGGCACATGCGCCGCAGCCGATGCACGCTCCGTCATCGTTCAGCACCATGATCTTCTTCTCGATCTCATCCTCATCGTCTTCGAGGTCGATCATCTCGCCGTCCCCGTTGATACCCTTCAGCATCATGACCTCGCGGCCACACACCTTGTAACAGCGGCCGCAGCCTATGCACTTCTTTGAGTCGATGGACGCCAGATACTCCGGCTTCCAGTCGCGGCCGTCGCGCGTTGCGAATGACATGGTTACCATCCGTCTGCCGTTTCCTGCGCTTTGAGATCCTCGCGCTTGCGCTCGAGCTCGTCGAAGGCGTCGTGGACCTTCTGGGCCACACTCAAGACCGAGGTCCAGTTGACCGGCAATTCTTCGGCGAAATCGTGCAGATCCATCTTTGCCTGGGTCGCCTTAGCGGAAAGCTTCTTGATCTCGGCTTTCAGTGCTTCAAGATCGCTCATTCGTCACCTCAGTAGTTCGCAACTTCCGGGAACCTGCGGATCATCTCGATTCCGCGGTCGACATACATGTCACCTTCCGTGGCAAGTTTTGAGAGGTTGTCAAAACCGAAACGATGCACGTCGCGCAGCTGCTTGTTCACGACAATGAGCCGGCCGCCGATCAGCACTATGCGGCCAAAGCCTTCATGGTGCATTTTCAGCATCGGCGAGACCATCACGCCGGTCGCCTTCTCAATGGACACGGCGACAGCGTTGAAGAACAATTCAAGCCGCCAGATCGTGTCCGGATCGGGGTCACCGACGATCGGCAAGGTACGGCGCTTTTCCCTGTCGAGAATATAGGGCTCGAGCAGCTCTAGGTCCTTCTTGTCCTCCCAAGCGCCATGGCCGTCCTCGGCGCGCCAGATTTTGACGAGCTCCTTCACAAAGGGCGCCTTTCCCGCAAGGCCGGATTGGATCAATTCAGCCGCCTCAGTCATAGTCGTTTACCTCAATCCTCGAAATCAAACGAGCATTCCTGGCCCTTGGCAAGCACCTTACGCAACCAGGGTGGCGGCGAGCCTTTCAATACGGCTTCAAGCTTGACACAGAGATCGTCGATCGCTTCAGGCTGGTTCACCTTCATGGGATGGATGTTATTTGCGACGACGCGCGCAGCGCCGGAGCCGCCGATCGCCGCAACATAGAGAATGGAGCAGTCTTTGATAGCCTCGATCTTCGGCGCGAGCTTGTCCTCGTTGCCGTCGTCCTTGAGGTCGCCGTCAAACTGGATGGCTTCGACGAAGCTGTGCCCCTCGGGCCTGACGTCATAGATGGCGATGTTTTTGGCCCAGCCAAAATGGGCATCGACGCGCTTCAGATCCTGGGTGGCGAATGCGACTTTCATCGGCGTATTTCCTCTCTTCGCCTCAATTGGGCCGCGGGGGAACGACATGCAGGCCGTTGTCGGTGATGCGCCAGGTGTCCGGCGTCGGCTGGCGGTTGTCCTCGCGGTCGGTAATGATGAGATTGGCAAGGTCAAAGATCAGCTCGCGCGTGCCGCGATAGCCGACCGTCATCTGGTGACCTGCGCCAAGGCGATCGAACATCGGAAAGCCGGCACGGTAGAATGGAATGTTCAGCCGTGCTGCCGCTTGGCGGCCGTGTGAATGGGAGATCAGGAGATCGCATTCGCGCGTTTTGGCAAGCTCCTCCAGATCTTCAAGATCGCCGATGATGACCTCTCCCATCCTGACACGTTCGAGCACCGGAGAGGCCGTTGTCGTCACTGCCGCGGTCAGCTGTGCACCCATCTCATAGAGCATGCTGGAAATGTCGAACAAGAGGTCCGGCTCGGCCCCAATGGCGAGCTTTCGGCCGCCAATATGGAAATGCGCATCCAGCATGGCGTCCGCAAGCTGGCCACGTTGCCGGCGGTATTTTGGGGGCACTGGTTTGCCGCTGATCTCGCTTACAGATGCGATGAATACGTCGCTGGGGACGAGGCCACAGAGCCGCTCGAACAGCCGGAACGGCACGCCCGTCCTGGCTTGCATGGCCTCGGCCGCGCGCCTCATCTGTGCTCCGATCGCGATCGTCCAAGCCGCCTGGCCCATAGTCGCGATCTCGTCGACCCCGATCCCACCGATCGTGGTCGGCGAGAATTCATCGGGAATGTGACCGTCGAGCGAACCGGCGATATCCGGCAGGAAGGATGGCCTCAGCCCAAAATCCTCAAAAATCGTCCGCAGCTCGTCAAGGTCGCCGGGGGTCAGGTGGCAGCCAGGCAGGACATTAACGCGCGAGAGGTCGCGCGGTGCGGCCGCATCGACAGGATCGACAAGCACCTCGATTACGCGCGCCACGGTCTTTTGCCAGCCATCCTGAAACGCGTCCTTGAAATCCGGCGTCGAAACGTAGACGAGCGGCACTTTTTCGAGCTGCGGATGCTTCTGCCGGATAAGGCGAATGAACGCCTCGACGTCGTCACCCTTGGTCTCGGTGACTCCGGTCGAATTGATGCCGATAATTTCGGGCTTGGTACGGTTGTAGATATTGAGGATCGCCTGCTCGACATTCTCGTAGCCACCGAGAACCGTGGCAACCTCGCTCATCGCGGTGGTCTGCAGCGGCACCGCCTCCTTGAAATGGCGGACAAACAGCGTCAAGCCGAAAGACGTGCAGCCTTGAGAACCGTGTAGGAGCGGCATTGCGCCCCGAAGCCCCAAGAAGGCAAAGGAGCCGCCGATCGGCTGGCTCATCTTGAGCGGATTGCTCGAGCAGGCCTTGTTGGAAGTGGTAACGATAGCCATGGCTTGGAACCTGCTTTACCGTCCTACTCTGCCGCCTGCCGCGTGGAAGTCGGCTGGGCCGCAGTCATGTCCGCGATGGACCGCTCACTGGCGCCGCAGACGTCGGGGGCCTTGGTGTGCTGAGCGATGTCATCGACCGTAGTCGAGCCGTGAGCGACAACGCTCTCCCTGGTGACACCGAGATCAAGATTTTGGCAACGGAAGGATCTTTTCGCGCAGCGGGCCTTTTCGACGCGCTCCAGATTCGGATCAACATCGACAGTCGCTACATCTACCCGCGCAAGCGACTTGGATTTCCAACTCACGTCGGCATCATCCCACGGCGCGGGCTTACGGAGCTGATCCCATATTGGGTTGTAGAGTGCCTTATCGATCTCTTCCATCAACTTTACGATGCCGAGATAGCCCATATAGGCGTGACAGCGCTCCTGATTGATATCGAGCCATGGCGTTGCGGTTTTCAGGGCGACAAATTGCGACTTTCCGCCCGAGAGCATGATGTCGGCTTTTGCTTCTTTGAGCATCTTGTACATTTCACGCGGCGTCAGATCCTCGATCATGTGAGCATCATGGCCCATCAATGTCTGGATGCGCTCCTTGTCCTTCATGGTTGATTTTTTTACTGAAGTGCCGACGATCTCGAGCCCGGCCTCTTGCAAAGCTGCGACGACCGACCACGATTTCACGCCCCCGGTGACGAGCAGCACCTTTTTGCCAGCAAAACGTGGCTTGAAGAACTCGATTGCGGCCCTCGCCTTTGCTTCCTCGCGTGCAACTGTGAGCTCGGTGCGTTCCATCAACTCGGCCGGAGCGCCCCGCTCGATCAGCATGCGCGCAATCTCGCGCAACGACTCGCTGGAGTCCTGGATACCGTAGAATGATCCTTCGAAGAATGGGATGCCGTATCTCTCCTTCATCTTACTCGCGACATTGATCAGGGACTTCGAGCACACCATCATTGCCGCGCGCGCCCGATGTGAGCAGGCCACGTCGCGATATCTGCCATCGCCGGAGATGCAGGACAGAACGCGAATCCCGAGTTCGTCCAACAGCGGCTTGACCTGCCAGAATTCGCCGGACAGGTTGTATTCGCCGATGAGATTGATGTCGTAGGGGGTCGTGTAATCGGGTTCTTGGGTGCCGATCACGTATCGCAGCAGCGCTTCGCCGGCGAGCTTATTTCCAAGGTTCTTCGAACCGACAAATCCCGGCGCGTTGACAGGAATGACGGGCCTGCCGCATTTCGCTGTGGCGATCTTGCAGACCGCATCGATATCGTCGCCGATCATGGCCGGCACGCAGGTTTGGTAGACGAAGATAGCCGAGGGATCATACTTCCGGATGATTTCCCTTATGGCTTTGTATAGCCGCTTCTCGCCGCCGAACACGACATCGATCTCTTGCATGTCGGTCGTGAAGCTTCTGCGCCAGAGATCGGAGCCAGAGGAAGCAGAACCGCGATTGTCCCAGGAGTTTCCTTCGCACGCGATCGGGCCATGAACCAGATGAGCGACATCGGTAAACGGCTGCAGCGCAATCTTGGCGCCATCAAAAGCGCAACCTCCGGCGGCTCCACCAGGCTGTGCTTGCTTGGTGCAGCCATTCTTGCGGGCAGCGGCCGATTTGTTGGCGTTCTCGACGCAATTCGTCTCGTTGAAGACGCCTTGGATGGTCGCCGATAGCGAAGTCACGGTTATCTCCTTCCGCCGACGTTTTCTGGTTCGGGCACGATCGATAGGCCGGCTGGCGCCAACATCTCCACCTCACGGCGGCGACAAGCCGCAATGAGGCGGAGACACGCCCACATCAGCGGATGATGTCGAAGCTGTAGTCCGTTTTTCCGACCACGTTGGTGTTCTTATCGATCTCCTCAAAAATCTTATCGAGTATTTTCACCAGAACATTCATGCCTCCCTGATAACCCCAAACCGGATAGCGGTGATGATGGTGCCGATCGAAAATCGGGAAGCCGATGCGGATCAGCGGCGTGCCCGTATCGCGCTCCAGGTACTTGCCATAGGTGTTGCCGATCAGAAAATCGACCGGCTCGGTGAACAGCAGCGAGCGCATGTGCCAGAGGTCCTTACCCGGATAGGCATGGCAGTCCTTGCCGAACTGCGAACTGGCGAAGAGCCCCTGCATTTTCTCTTCCCAGGCCTTGTTGCCGTTGGTTGACAGGACGTGTGTCGGTTCGGCACCTAGCTCGAGCAGGAAGGTCGCCAAGCCATAGCAAAGGTCGGGATCGCCATAGATTGCAAACTTCTTGCCGTGAATGTGTGCGCTGGAGTCTGCCATGGCGTCGACCAGACGGCCGCGCTCTTGTTCGAGCACCTTTGGGATTGCCTTGCCCGCAATGCGCGACAGCGTCATCAGGAAGTCGTCGGTCGCACTGACGCCGACCGGATGGTTGAACGCAACGACTTCCTGGCCGTGACTCTCGATGAACGGTAGCGTTTTCTCCGTGCAATATTGCTGCATGGAGATAGTCGCCTTGGCGTGGATCGCATCCGCGGCATCTTTCAGAGTCGTACCGCCATCATACATGCGAAACTCACCGTCAGTGGGTGTGTCGAACACGTCACTGTTATCCGCAAGGATCGTGTATCTGATCCCCAACAATTCGAAAATGCGCTTTATCTCGCGGATGTTGCCTACGGTATAGCCGTCGAAGCCGCCGATGAAGTTGATCTTGTCGCTCGGCTCGCGCTCAAGCTTGGGTTCAGACCCGGATTTTCCGTCCCAGAAATGCTCGATGATGCCTTTCAGGGCGTTATCATAACCGGTGACGTGGCTACCGACGAAGGCAGGCGTATGAGCAAAGGGAACGTCGAGCTTAGCCGGCACCGACCCCTTTTCCTTCGATGTCTTGATGAATGCGTTGAGATCGTCGCCGATCACTTCCGCCATGCAGGTGGTCGAGACCGAAATCATCTTCGGTTTGTACATGTTATAGCTGTTGGCGAGCCCGTCGATCATGTTGTTGAGGCCGCCGAATACGGCTGCGTCTTCGGTCATCGACGAGGAAACACAGGAGGTCGGCTCCTTGAAGTGTCGTGACAGGTGGCTTCGGTAGTAGGCGACGCAGCCCTGTGAGCCGTGCACGAAGGGCAAGGTGCCCTCGAATCCGACCGAAGCAAACACCGCACCTAACGGCTGGCAGGCCTTGGCCGGATTGATGGTCAGTTCCTCGCGCGCGAAGTTCTTCTCGCGATATTCGGGGGTTTTTGCCCATTCGCGGATACGCGCAACCTCCGCGGGGTCATGTGCATTCTCGAAGAGCGCTCTTTTGTTGGCCAGCATCTGCTGGTATTCCGGACCTCGGAACAGCTCGAAATGATCGAGCACGTTTTCGGCATTCTGGGTCATCGTGACGTCCTTTTTAGATTCGTGGTCGATCGTCTGGCCCGGCTCGCCTATTCCGCCGCCATCAGGCTCGGACGCGGGGTGTCCTTCCACGGCGCCCTGGTCTTCTTCCAGATCGGGGAATTGATTGCCATGTCCATGTCTCGGGCGAAGATCGCGAACCCATCGTAGCCATGATAAGGACCCGAATAGTCCCAGGAGTGCATTTGCCGAAACGGCACGCCCATCTTCTGGAATACGTACTTCTCCTTGATGCCAGAACCAACGAGGTCAGGCTGGATCTTCTCGACGAAGCGCTCGAATTCGTAGCCAGTAACGTCGTCATAAATCAAAGTGCCATCCTTGACGTAATGCTGGGCGGTGCGCTGATAGTCGTCGTTGTGACCGAACTCGTAGCCGGTCCCGATGACCTCCATACCGAGGTCTTCATAAGCGCCAATCACGTGCCGAGGGCGCAGGCCACCCACAAAGAGCATCACGGACTTGCCTTCCAGGCGCGGTCGGTACTTCGCGATGACAGCGTCCATCAGCGGCTGGTATTTCACGATGACGCGCTCGGCCCCCTCCTTGATCTTGTCATCGAAGAAGCTCGCGATCTTGCGCAGTGACTCTACGATTTTGGACGGGCCGAAGAAGTTGTACTCGCACCACGGAATACCAAACTTCTCCTCCATGTGGCGAGAGATGTAGTTCATGGAGCGATAGCAGTGCAGGATGTTCAGCTTCGCCTTTGGCGTCGCCTCAAGCTCGGCAAGGCTGCCGTCCCCCGACCATTGCGCAATCACCCGAAGGCCCATCTCCTCCAGAAGGATGCGAGAGGACCAGGCGTCGCCGCCGATGTTGTAGTCGCCGATGATGGCAACGTCATAGGGCGTTGGCTCGAATCGCCGTTCCGTCTCCGAGGTGATCTTGTCGAACACCCAGTCGCGAATGGCGTCGTTGGCAATGTGGTGACCAAGCGACTGCGATACCCCGCGGAAGCCTTCGCAGCGCACCGGAACGATTGTCTTGCCGTTATATTCCTTTGATTTGACCCTCGACACCGCCTCTATGTCATCGCCGATCAGGCCGATCGGGCATTCCGACTGGATGCTGATTCCGCGGTTGAGCGGAAACAGGTCCTGGATCTCATCGATGACCTTGGCGAGTTTCTTGTCGCCGCCGAAGACGATGTCCTTTTCCTGGAAGTCGGAGGTGAACTGCATGGTTCCGAAGGTATCGATGCCGGTGGTACCGACATAATAATTGCGTCGCGATCCCCAGGAATACTGCCCGCAACCGACCGGGCCGTGGCTGATGTGGATCATGTCCTTGATCGGTCCCCACACCACCCCTTTCGAACCGGCATAGGCGCAACCTCGAATAGTCATTACGCCCGGGATCGATTTGAGATTCGATTTGACGCCGCAGTCGGACTTACCAGCCTCGTGCACGTTAAGGTGCTTTGCACGACGCTTGGCGGTCTTCTCCGGGTAGACCTTCAAAACTTCGTCAATCAGCTCCTTATTGCGGGCCTTGATCTCTGCAACGCTCTGGGTAGATGCGAGGCTCATACGGATATCCTTCTAATTGTCCTGTGCGCTTTAGGCGTCGACGCTTTTCTAGAAAGACGCCGAATATGCGGACTGGATTACGCTGACAGCGCAGCGAGCTCGGAAGCAGTCTTACCGACCTGGCTTTCATCGATCGGCTTCATGATGCCGTGCTCCATCAGCATGTCCTCAAGCTCGTCCATGCTGATCGGGGTCGGGATGATGCCCTTGCCGCCATTGTTGTGGATTTTGGTCGCAAGATTGCGATAGTGGTCCGCCTGCTTGGAGTCCGGCGCATATTCCAGCACCGTCATGCGGCGCAGCTCGGCGTGCTGGACGACGTTGTCACGGGGCACGAAGTGGATCAGGTGGGTGCCGAGCTTCTTGGCGAGCGCGTCCGCCAGTTCCAGTTCCTTGTCGGTCTGGCGCTCGTTGCAGATCAAGCCGCCCAGCCGCACACCGCCCGAGTTGGCATACTTCAGAATGCCCTTGGAAATGTTGTTGGCGGCATACATTGCCATCATCTCGCCGGACATGACGATATAGATCTCTTGCGCCTTGTTCTCACGTATCGGCATTGCAAAGCCGCCGCAGACGACATCGCCGAGCACGTCGTATGACACGTAATCGATGTCCTCGTAGGCCCCGTTTTCTTCCAGGAAGTTGATCGAGGTGATGACGCCCCGGCCGGCGCACCCGACGCCCGGCTCCGGACCACCGGATTCGACGCAGCGAATATCCTTGTAGCCGACCTTCAAGACGTCCTCGAGCTCGAGGTCCTCGACGCTGCCGGCGCTTGCCGCCAGACTCAAGATTGTGTCCTGTGCCTTGGCGTGCAGGATCAGGCGGGTCGAGTCCGCCTTCGGGTCGCAGCCGACGATCAGGATCTTGTGACCCATCTCGGCGAGTGCGGCGAGGGTGTTCTGCGAGGTCGTCGATTTGCCGATACCACCCTTGCCATAAAACGCGATTTGTCTCAGTGACGCCATGTTGCTCTCCATCAACCGATTGACGATCTGCCTACTGCGCTCTGTCGTGATCCATCGTCCGGCTCGCCGCATCACGGCGCAGTCGAATACGATGCTCGACAGTCTCGCCCTCGGGTAATGACTTTAGCAACGAGCGTGCCAGCGCCTGTTCGGGACGAAAAACGAAGTAAGTGGAGATAGATACCGGTCCAGATGGGCTTTGTTGCAAGTCCGACATCGGCAAGGCTCGACGTTTCGTCGCTCTCGCTCGTCCGAAACAAGGCAACGCTCGTCTTACCGACTAGCCAAAACGGCAGTTATCCTACCGCTCATCGCTGATCGTAATCCGGTCCGGAGCTTGCTTGAGGCGCATCAATGAACGAGCCGAGGGTACCATGCAGTTCGAAACCGACGTTTCAGCCAGTGAAGACCGTCCGACCATTTTCCTGATCGAACCTGAGCAGGTGGTGCGTTCCGCGCTCGACTACATCTTGCGCGAGCGCTATCAGACACATGCTTTTGCCGCGGTGGATGAGGCTATGTCGTCGTCCACGAAGACTCCCGCCGTGGTACTGATCGGCATTGCCATCCTGCGGGACCGAGGCGAGACTGTTCTGGACGAACTCAATAGAGTGTTCACGAACACCAAGATCCTCCTCGTAGCGGAAAGGAACTCCGATCCTGTGGTGCAGGCCGGGCTTGAACAGGGCGCACACGGGGTCATCAGCAATCCAATCTCGTTCAGTTCTGTCTGCGGTCCCGTCAGTGCAGCCTTGGGCGTACCGGGCCTTCCCGGCGAACCATCCCATGTCATTTGTGTCGCGTTCGATTAGGCGTTTGTTATGCGTCTTCGGATAGCCGAATTGTAGTCCACCTGCGCCAGCTCGCAGACGACCTCCGCGAGCGGCATGAGACCTTTATCTACTTTTTCAGCTCCGCCTTGGCGGTTTGGCCAAGGACACCGGATTGAAGCCCGCTTCGACCGCGAGCTCTTGCGCCGCAGACCTCCAACATCACCACCTCGGGCCGCCTTCCGGATGCTCGGATCGAACTCGTCGACGGAGGAGACCAGCTCTTTCGACCTTCGCGCGCATTATCTCCTGGAATTCGGGCTCTTGGGGTCTTCGACGCCTGGGCTGTCCCCGTCATGGTCCAATAAGCCTCCAGCCGTCATGGAGGCATTCGGGCAAGTTCGTTCCCTCTCCGGTGGATTTGTGCGATCTTCCGATCGACCTTTCAGGATATCAGAGCCTCAAAGTGATAGCGATTGGTCGAGGTCGATGCCGCGTACACTCTGCGAACCTGCCAATCATCTATTAATCGCTGGCGACGACGCTACTGACCGGCAGTCTACCACAAGCTCGCCGCGCCGCTTGACAATTCAGTGTGTCATGCGCCGACGATCTCTCGATCGACTCTATCGGGGCAACATCCTCTTCGACGTCGTCAGGCGGGGACGCATGTGCCCTCGACTGGACAGACGACGGCGCATTGCGGTGTATCGCAGCGCCCCTCGCACTCTGTGCACTTTTTGGGATCAATCACATAGGTGTCGCGCTTTAGACTGATCGCGCCGTTCGGACACTCGAACTCACATGCACCGCAAACCGAGCATTGCGAGGCGACGATCTTGTAAGCCATGAATAGCGACTCCTGCGAGTAAACGATACCGCTCGACTTCGGCATTTCCCCTTCAAGCATCGTGCCACACACGAGAGATTGGATAGCCCGACACTATCCGTGAGACGTGTGCTGTCGCGAGCCAGACGGCACCTCGCATTCGTAATGCCCGCCAAATTATTAAGGTACGAATGTCTTGAGCATGTAGTCGATCTGCAGCGACCCCAAGAGAGACGACGTGGGTTTATCCCGTGTTCAGTTGCACCAAGCCTACCAGCAGCTAGCGCTGTCGCTATCAACGGCGCCTCGTCGGACCGCCTCACACTTCTCCGGCTTCAAATTTCGAATCACGGTAGGTCATGTGCAAAGTTCTACTTACGCTGTCGGACTAGCGACATCCATTTTGTCGTCTATGCGGGCATTTTTGTCCCGTTTGCGACCGTCGAATTGACATTGCACGACGGACAAGTCGATGTCTCGTCTTAAACCAGCGCGACTAAGAGTACTTTTGCGTCTGCTCTGTCCGAAAATATCACACGTGCTGTCCGCCATTGATCGGCACTTCCGCACCTGTGACGTAGCTCGCAGCGCTTGAACAGAGGAAGAAAATAACCTTCGCAACCTCATCGGGCGTACCGACACGATGTAGCGGTATGATCGGCGCCAGCTTCGCTTCGGTTTCCGGCGAGAGGATGTCGGTCTTGATCTCGCCTGGCGCGATCGCGTTGACCCGAATCCCGAACGGAGCGTAATCATGCGCCATCTCGCGCGTGAGACAGGCAAGCGCTGCCTTGGAGGTCGCATAGGCTGTACCGGCGAAAGGATGCACTCGAGTGCCAACGATTGAGGTGACGTTGACAATCGAGCCAGATGCCACTTTCAACTCTTCGAACAAACCTTGGGAAAGCAGAATCGGCGCGACCAAATTGACGTGAAAAACGCTCATCCAAGTTCCGATGGATGTTGTTAGCGAATTCAGTCGGCCTCCGTCCGCTGCCTTGGGGGAGATGCCCGCATTGTTGATCAGCGCGTGAAGCGGCTCTCCATTGAGCCGCTTCTTGATTTCGGTAATCGCGCCAGGTAACGCGCGATGATCGCTCAACTCAACCTGCACATGGTTATTGACTCCCGACTCCCAGGGACATCGGCCATCGAAGGGTCGCCGAGAACAGGAGATGATTCGCCAGCCAGCCTCCGAAAACAGCTTGCCCGTCGCGTGGCCAATGCCGCGCGAAGCGCCGGTTAATACAAGCGTCTTCCTTCCGCCAGCCTGTGCGTGCGACCTATCGTCGTGAAACGGACAAAGCGCGAGATCCGGCGCAGAGGTCGGGCCAGCAACGCTGTCTCCGTTTGATTCATGAAGGGGCAAGCGAGCTCCTTTAGGGCTTGATTAGATGCGCAACCTCGGCATCTACGACAAGGAATTAGCAATTATCGGACCAGGGCCGGCAATGCAGAACGCGATGCCCTCGGCCAGACGTCAACTTACCGACATCTTCGCCGGTTCGGTACAGACGCTCGTTGCCTCGCGAATTAAATGCGGCGTTGAGGTCGGCTCAGGTGGCGATGCGGGCTGACAAGGCCATGTTCGTGCAGGAGCCCCCTTTGGCTTTTCAGCCGGGTTGCAGCTTGAGACGACGCGCCAAAGCCCACCGCCGTCCTCCGACAACGCACTTCGGCGCAATTGATTCAGACTTCGACGCATTGCGGCTCGCGATCCACCGAGGCGCCCGGCGCACTTTGCCGTGTGTAAAATGCGCCGGGTCCCGCCTCTAGCACCACCAGTACGTCCGTGATGATGCTGCTCTGACTGAAGCGACTAGCGTGGCAAAACTGAGGCGCATAGCCTGCTCCACAGCAGCAAAGCAAAATTTGCGCGAGCGCTTCGATAGAACTTGAATCGGACGTAGCGTCAGTTGGTAAGCTCCGCAAATTTGCGTTTGCACGACAAGCTACAAGAAAGGCGCCGTGCCATTGACGCTCTCGCTTTTGCGACCATTAATCCGTTGGCGCCGCTTAACAGGACATTCGACGCCGGATCGCTAGTACCGTCTTGGAACGTTTCTGTTTAACAGCACGACGGCTTCGCCCGATGCACGTCGAATGTGCCAATCGCTTTGTAAGCTTCACGAACAGTGGACTAAGTTGGAGCGGCTATTCGTTTGGATTTTCGAAGTTGCCTCCTCGTGGCTGCTACCTCGTACAACATCATCTCGGTGTAGACGCTGCCTCGTGCGTTTGCCCACGCGGACGCGGGAGAGCCCTCAAAATACGTGCGTGCGGGAGCTGCGGGTCGTCATTCTCATGAGCAGCTGCGTATTCGATGTATGCATCCCGCTCTCCACTGCATGAGCCAATGAACGATAAGAGAACCTTCCGCTACTCGGAAATCATCCCTGCCCTTATCGGCTCTCGCGGTCGCAGGCGTCTGGAGAGCCGACACTGGGGGGCGCATCAAGCACGTCCAGTCTGTACTGGTCACGTCGCCGAAACCGTGATTCTAGCGCGGCATAGGCGAACCCAAAGCTAGCAAAGAAGATGGAAAGTAAAATGAAGAGGAGAGCAACACCCTCCTTTCCCCACATGCACTGTGAGAACGTCATAAATCGCCACCTTCCTAGGTCGGTATCACCTATGGTGCGATCTACAACTTGACGTAACGTGCGATTCAAGCTCCGTCGAGCTCTGAGTCAGAATATCGCGGAGGCGATGCATTGACCGACTGGACCGCCTCAGATTTGCCACGCAACTTGATTAATGAGCGGATACATTGTCAGAATGCACGGACGATGTGTGCCGGAGCTGGCGCACTTTCTCCCTGGCGACCTGCGCCGGACGCTTCAACCATCCTTTTCTCCTGCGCCGTCTGCTCGCGTCCTAAGATGTCAGGGCTGACCGCGTCGTGTTAGCTCCGTATCCACCGGCTAATGTCGCGATCAATACGCTAACCCGGCCAGCTAGATGGACGTTCGGGGGCCGCGCAGTGCGATCGTTCCCCTCTCGCCCCGTCCGGCACTAGTCACGTGAATCTAAAGTTCGCCACATAAAGTCTGCTGGGCCTTGTGGCAGAAGCGTTTGACGGAAGCCAAAATCTGGTCTGCGGACTTGGTCCATTTGAAGGCTTCGGGTTTCTGTTGTGCAGGTCAATGAAGGTGCGGAAGTCGGCGTGAAGTGGATGTCGGGAGCTGCTCTTGTCTGAGTACATCAAGAAGGGCGGGAGATCGCGTCTTATATTCTGCCCGCGCCGACCAAAGTGTCTGGAGGCATGAAAGGGCTGAATGAAAAGGCTGAGGAGAAACTCTATGCAGATATACTTATGGCGATGCGTATTCCGGCTTAGTGATGCCGGGTCGTTTGCAATGCAAGCAGGCCCGAACTGAACTTCCACGCACGTTTTGTTTTGAATTGAGGAATTGAGATGACGATTCCGGAGGCTCTGATTGAAGCCGCCACTGAGTACGTCGTGACGCATAGGGATAGCTTGTCTTCCTTTGGTTGGGGTGTCCGCAGCACCCTCGTCGAACAGATCGCGGATGACGGTGCCGCCTGCCGCTTCATACGCTTCAAGACCAACGAAGCTGACGCGCCGTTCAATCGCCGCGACCTGTCCTTCGGTCAAGTGCTCGCAGAATGGCCTAACGGCTCTTGTCCCAACCGAGTTCGGCCCAGACCTGTTCCTGCCGCGCATGATCGTCGGTAATCGTGAAGGCGGTCAGTTGATCGAGGTTCATTTCGCCTTTGCGATAGAGCGTGAGCAGAGAGGGGCTGACCGCACCGAACTTCAACCGTTGCTTGACAACTTCAACCGTTGCTTGACTATGGCTGCGGTGACGCCGTAACGGCCCGCGATATCCTCGGGGCTCATGCCTTCCTTCTGGTTCAGTTCGGCAGAAGCTTCGAACTCGTCGGCCGGATGCATATTGCTGCGGATGGTGTTTTCGGCAAGGCTAATCTCGGTCGCGTTGTGCTCGGTATCGATCACGCAGGGGATCGGCTCGTCTTTCTTGATCTACTTGCGCTTGGCCCGCGGAAACTGCGCAAGCCGGCGGCCTTCATTGTTCCTGGGGCCAAGCTCGGGCTCGATGACCGGAAATTGCAGCATGCCGACTGATGCAATGCTGGCAGCAAGCGCCGCGATCTCACCTTCGGTATGCGGCGTCTTTCGCACATTCTTCGGCGACTTCTTCAATTTGCCAAGCGGCACTATCACGATGTTGCGGAATTCGGCGGGAACGAAAGCAAAGACGGACCAGGTAGCCGTCACCAAAATCGGGGTATCTGGCAAGAATCTGATTTGAGGCTGTCAGAACTTTCGGATCACTGAGCTTTAAAAAGTTCTCTGTCGCGACTGCGAGCTCTCGTTCAGGTGCGGCAAGGTCCTTGCCTGCCACGGCAACCGGCGGGACCCGCATTTCCTCCGGCTCTTGAGATACGAGAACTGGAGCGGGTCTTGGCTGACTCGGCGAGACGATCACAAGCAAAGCAGCGGCGGCACTGTGGAATGTTCTGCGCAAAGATCCCCAATTCACAACCCCTCCCCGGACCTCCCCGGACGGGTACGGCCCGCCCTTGGTCAAAGTAGAACTCAACAGAGTAGCGGCCTTTCAGCTACAACCACGCGCGGCATCCCTGAATTCCGACCTGCGCCGTCGTTCATAACCAATGGTACGCGTCGAGCGGGTCAGCGAGACCTGTGCAAGTCAACAATCGTGCGCCACAACGGACTCAGCCAAAGTATCGGACACCAGAACATTTCAAGAACAATAACAACTGGGAGTTGCACAGGATTGATGGGGAAAAGCTCCCTCGACGAACCAAAACTCGTTGAAATCCAATAAGGTATAGGTTATTGACTGTTATCATTTCAATAAGATATTTCTTATTCTATTTTTCATAAATAATATGCTATACCTTATTGCATGAAAGACGCTATCCGCCAACTCGACAAACGTTTTTTGAGCCTGCACCCCCTCGCGAGCGTTCAGCGCCCGCCAAAGGGCTGGATTCGCGCGGTCCGCGACGCGCTCGGCATGACGACAGCTCAATATGGGAGGCGACTCGGCGTATCCCAGCCGCGCATCGTGGAACTTGAAAAATCCGAGCAAAGCGGCAGTGTAACCCTCAACACGCTCCAGCGCGCCGCCGAAGCCCTCGGTTGCCGGTTGGTTTATGTGCTTGTTCCTGAGCGCCCCCTCGCAGAAGTTGTAACGAAGCGAGCCGAAGAGATTGCGGAACAGCAATCGAAAGCCGTCGAGCAAACCATGCGGCTGGAAGATCAGGCCGTGAAAGACAAGACGGCCGCGCGGGCACTCCGCGAGCAGGCAATTGAGGACTTGCTGAAACGCCCCGCGCGTCTTTGGGATGACGAATGACTGATCTACATGCCGCCGACGATCACGCGACACCCTTGTCACCGGTAGAGCGTGAGGATCTCATTCCAACCCACATCACGCTGCGCAGCGAGCTGAATGAACTCGAGCAGCAGAATATCGCGACTGCAAACCGCTGGGCTTTTGGCCGCCGGAAGGTTGTGACGCGGGAGAGTTTTCTCAAGAACTTGCATCGGCGCATGTTCGAACGCGTCTGGCGTTGGGCCGGCAAATTCCGGACAACGGAGCGCAATCTCGGCGTCGCGCCTCTTCTGATCGAGGTTTCGCTACATCAGGTGCTCGACGACGCGCGATATTGGGTCGAGAAAAACACTTATCCGCCGGACGAACTTGCCGTTCGCTTCCATCACCGGTTGGTATCCGTGCATCCGTTTCCAAACGGTAACGGTCGCTGGTCGCGTTTGGCCGCTGACGTGATGGTCACACAGCTTGGCGGCCAACGCTTCACATGGGGCGGCGCCGACTTGCAAGCCGCCGGCGTCGCGCGTGCAGCTTACATCTCGGCTCTTCAGGCTGCCGACAACCATGATCTCGGGCCACTCATCGCTTTCGCGCGGTCGTGAACCCGGCCAGATCTCTATTCTGGCAAAGCCTCGGCAAACTCACGCATTGCGACGAAAGAGCTCATAGCCGGATTTGTGCCAGAATGACTCGTAGGTATCTTGGCCTTCTCATCGGCATCCATTAGCGCGTCGACATTCGGGAGCTTCGGTACCCATGTCCTCAACGTGTCATTTTTCGTCTTTTGGTCGGCTCCCCTTTGCGGCTGTGCGGAACTTCCAATGGCATCGACCGAATCCAGGTCGGTAATGATGAGCGTCAATAGACCAAGACAGTCGATGAGCGGTTTTAGACGATGTGCGTGACTGCCGCCGATCTCCAACAACGTTGCGTAGCTTTGGTTCAATCGCGCATAGTTATTGCGGATCAAGCTGGGCAACAGCATGCGTTCCGCTGGTCCTTCGACCAGAATGGCCGCATCAGCGAAAAACAAATCGGCGTGGTGCGCTCGAAGATAACGTGTGTGCCGCAGTTGGGCTTGCCGGCTTTGCCTTTGCGAATGATTTCTGTCGATGGCTCGAACAGGCTGAAAATCTTGCCTTCAGAGCGCGTATCACCACGGAAGATGCGCGCGTCGCCGAAGCTCAGCTGCGCACGCCGCATCTTAATCACAGCTTTTTCTCCCCGCGCTCTCCGCGCTTTGTCGCGGCTCTCTCCGGACGCTGCAAATCGTGATTGAGCTCGCAGATCGTCTCGATCGCCTCCTTCAGCTTCTGAAAATTGTCTAGCCAGCGGCGAACCTCGCCAACCCGTTCGCGGCGAACACTGATTTGCCGGGTCGTTCCCCCGCGTAGCTTACCGTCAGCACCAAGCCTGGCGCCCTTCGCCGCGAGCGCATTTCGGGCAATCTTTGGTGTGTCGGACCGTACGCTCCAGCAGCGAGCCACGCAGAATCTCGCCGGCGACCGGCAATTTGCTGGCCAGCTTCTGGCGGGCCCGGAGAGCTTGCTCGCGATTCATCCGCAAGAATGAATCAGCGGCAGCAACCAATGGCGCCTCCAATCTGCGTGAGCAGTTTGCGGAAGCTGTGGCCGAGCCGCGCGTCCCTAAACTCGCATCCACTACTCTCTCGATCAATCCAACATTCGCCTTCCAAGGACCGCAAGCAGCCTTTTGCCGATCGATCCCTTAATGTCAGCCCCATAGAGCCCCCCTCGCGAATCAGGTGCTCAGCAAGGAATCACAAGTGATTCTTTCGATTCAAGATTTCGCCGATCCGCGGATCAGCCCAAGTGGTCAAAGTTTATGGGTAATTGAAAGCCTCAACGGAGGAATACCCAGTTTCTCAACCAGACTTGGTTGCAGCCGACAGCTTCGCAGCCTCGCGCCGCGCTTCCTGCTGCATGTCTAGAACAAGGAATACGACCTTGACTGGCGCATGAGGACGCTCGTATTCGGCGACAAAGCCTGACGGCCGCGAGTCCGACTTGATGTCCTCGCGATCCTTATACTTGAATGCAGGAGGAGCCGCCTTTTCCGCCATCTCCTTCAAATATTCGATCACTTCCTCCACATCTTAGATGTAGGCGTAGGTCAGGTGAAAAAAGACCATGCAATGGTCATAGGCGAGCAGCTTTTGAAAGTGGCTGGTCAGCTGCTTTTGTATCGACTCCTGCCTGATCGGCCGACCGCAGACCACCGTCCCCATGACGGTCAGCGTTGTGCCATCCTTGTGTACCGCAAGATCGCGTCGCCGGGATTTCCGTTGGCCGTCCAGCCTCCCTCTGACTGATCTGCCGGCTGAGCAATAGTCAATGGTGTCGTCCGCAGCAGTCGTGCCCCTCGCTGATCACGACTCAGAGTTGGTGAAGCGCGCGCTTGAATCATTGCGAAAACCAAGCCGTCGCGTGGTAGCCGGACACATGCTTGGCGCCTGTGCGTCAGGTTAAGGTCAGCTAATCTGTATATCAGGATTGAGCGGCACTCGCTCGACAACGTGCAATTTGCCGATAGGGAAGGACTCTGATGTACGATCGAATCGTTGCCTCATCCGAGCAGTCCATAAGCGCTAGCGAGGTGGATGAATCGAGAGACTCAGAAGATGCCCTTCGCTTTGCAGAAACGATTGCAGGCATGGAGCTAGGTGATGATCAAGCGATGCAACATCTAGGGGGCGCTCAGGACGACGTACACTCAAGTATGTCGCGAGCCAGTTCTGGCCGGCAGACGGATCAAGCGGAATCGTCCGGCGCATTGCGCTCGGAACTTCAAGCGTGGTGCAATCGAGCATCCACGAAAAACAAATCATCATTCTTTCTCAGCAAACTGTGTTGTGCTCCATCGACGTCAGACGAAGCAGGTGCGTCGCAATCACGCGAGCAAAGGCAAGCGGCCATGGATCACATCCTGCGCTGTTTTGACGAAGGTGGGACGGACGTAGATTTAAGTGGCCTGAATTTGTCGCAGCTGCCCCCTGGGCTCAATCGGATTCGTCGTCTGCGCCGCTTGGATATTTCGGAGAACGCCGCGCTCACCCAGTTGCCCAACGAAATTTCCCAGTGCACGCGTTTGACGGAGCTCATTGCGGACAATTGCTCAATTGTCGAGCTGCCTCGTAGTATTGGGATGTTAAAGAACCTAACCACGCTTTCACTATCATTCAACTCACTGCGTGGATTGCCGGATGAAATAGGCGACTGCGAAGCGCTTGAGAAACTTGGCTTGGCAGGCTGCAAGCTACGACTGCTACCCAGCACACTGGGAAATCTTCAAAATCTTTCGACGCTAGATTTGGCATCAAATAGTGAATTGAGCAATCTTCCCGACATGAACCTTGGAAATTTGGCGGTCTACGTTACAGGGACACAGCTGGCACTCATGTCCCGGGTATTCCGGTCTCCGGCCTTAGCGCATCCGGAGCGCTTATCTTTGTCTAGAACATGTGAGGAAATAAAACGCAGGTGGAGTCAAGTCGGAAGCGAGTTATCCGCCGATGCGGGCTTCCGCATAGACAAGCTTCGGTGTTCCGCTTCCGCAACGTTGGCGGAGAATCATGAAATCGCCTCTTCATGGCAGCATGCTGCAGCCAAAGTGCAGGAGTGGGCGAAGAAGAATTCCCCATTCACGAAAGAAGGCATTTTTGAACTAAATCGTATATTGCTGGGAGATGCGGATGAGGCTACGCGCCTCGGCGTTCTGCGAGAGGTGGTTGTGCAGGCTGCCGACGGGAATACTTGGACTGCCAGAAGATATCCGCCACCTCAAACACTTTCCAAAGAAATGGCCGCTTTCGCCGATTGGGCCGCAGGCAACGAGCGCGACTTGACATCCAGTGATCCCATGGCCGTGGTGGAGTTCGCGGCTCAGGTCCATCAGCGGCTGGCCAGTCTGCATCCCTTTGAGGATGGCAACGGACGAACCGCTCGCTTGGCAATGGACTGGGTGCTTTTGCGGCACGGACTACCGCCGTCACCGCCGATTGGACCAGCTAGCCGCACGCCGGCCGTGTTCTTAGGGGATCCGCAAATTCAGATTGAGGATGTCGTACGAGAAACAGTTCAAGGCATGGAGGCTGCGCTTCGAGAAGCGGTGCCCGAGTTCGACGCCAAACTCGTGTTTTCGGCCGGATAAGCGATTTCATCTCGACAAAATCAATGACCTGCGCGGACCGAGGAAACTTGTTGTAGTGGCGATATATAGAGGGAGCTGCTAACATACCCACCCCGGTCCGCAGCCTGACACGTATGCTGTCGAACCAGCTGCCCCCAATGGCTTGTCGCAATACGGCTAGTTGCGAGCTCGCCGCCGTCGATAGCAAGTTCGCTCGCAAGCAATGTGAGCAGGAGGCTTCAGCCAGTAACCAATTCGAGCTGAAAACGGCTTCGATTGTCCTGTTCGAGCAGTTTGATCCCGTCGCTGCTGATTCCGCTCGATGTCGCCCGCCATTCCGGGATGATGTCGCCCGGGCTGACGAGTCCTTTTCTGGCTCTGATAGGGTCCCATCTTTCGGCTTTGCGAAGGGGACCTGGATGCCGACGGAGAGGTTGCCGCCAAAGCCATGGTCGGGCTGCGACCTTCTCCCGAAACTGATGCGCCGCAACCGTCGGCATCGGCCGGCCGCCGTTAAAGCGCTCGTGATCGGCCTGCTGAGCCAAAGCTTGGCGCACCATCACGTGGCGGCAAGGTACGAACGAAAAGCTGAGCTCGCGCTTTGCCCGCGTCCGGGTCCGTGCCGCGCACCGTGATTATTGGCAAACCACCCAGCGGCTGGAGGAATGGTTGCTGATTGAATGGCCGACAGGCGAGGACCAGCCTACCAAATACTGGCTCTCGACATTGCCGGAGGATGTGGCATTCCGGACTCTCGTAGAGAAGGCTAAATTGCCCTGGCGCATGAACGTGACTATCAGGATCTCAAGCAGGAAGTCGGGCTTGCCACTTCGAGGGACGCGGCTGGCGCGGCTTTCATCGATCATATGGAGGGTTTTAGTTCCAGAACTAGGCGCAGACATAGAAGCTCACATCGGCTCACATACTCAGCAGCCGATAGCCGATCGTTCACTCACTCCGCTAGATGGGGTCTCTTTGCTTTCAATTGCCCACAATTTTGGGTCCGATCGTGGCGCGCCCAGCTCGATGTCGGTTAGCCGCGATAGCCCGCGCCAGATCACGGCGTTTTCTGGAGGCGGATCGCTGGCACGCGCTAAGTACCCTCCAAGCCGCGCGATCTTGACGACATAGTGCGAGAGCGTGCTTCGTCGAGAGCGATCGCCACCCCTGTCTTTCACCAAGTGATCAAGAAGCCTGATTTCGGGATCTGTCAGCGCCGTCTGCGGTAGGGCATTTGGCGAGAAATGATTGAGCATCACGCTCTGCTGAAGAACCGCGAATAGAAGCGCTCGGCATTTTGCTGGGCGTTTTTATTCGGGGGTACTATGCTCAATAGTAACTGGGAAATGATCAATGGCGCCCCGGCCCATCACAGATGGAGCGGATGATGACGAAGAAGACGAGACGGAGCATGCTCACCCTGATCGCCGCCGCCCAGCTTTGGTAGGTCGACAATTCTACAGTCTGTGTGAATGTGGGCCTGTTGATGAATGGAGCCAGCGCAGCTGGCGCTGGGCGTCTTCTCTGGTCTTGTCATGGGTCCGGGCCGCGCCAGGGCTGGATCGGGCGATTTGTCAATCGGCGGGTCAGCGGCAACCAGAGTGGGCATGCCAACCAAGCACAACGGTCCCAACCCGAATGCCTTCGGGCTTTCGATATTGACCTCTCAAATCCGCTTGATGACGCAGCGCTAGGGCGCCTACAGCCAAACGATTATGGAATTCAACGATGCCGAATGCCAACATGCGACTGAGCGTTCCAGAAACTTTTTCTTCTCCTCTGACCAAGTCGAGTTATCTGCGCCTCGGCTCTTATTCGGACGAAGAGGCAAAACTTGTCACTGGTCTCACGGCGACGGTCAACGATGATCCGGCAGTGACCCGCGAGCATGGTGCTGACTGGCGGGAGGTCGCGAAGATCGTCCTACGCGTCGATCCGGGACGCGAGCCTGATCGCGCAAAGCAGGCCTATGAACAGCCACCTGGCGCGCGCCCCGGTGAATGAGCGAGCATGGCTACCGTCGTATCCTGCGCAGCGCGACGGACGAAGCCTGAACTGATGCGGCGCGGCTCCTTTCGCCGCGCTCCGAGGGCGTATCTCAAAAACAAATTTCGCGGATGTTCTTATCGCTTGGCGATTCGTCAAAGTATTGTTGATGCCCATTTCACCTAGAAGCAAAGCCTGTCATGGCGTACTTCAGCCTTTATGTCCGCGCGAGCGCCAAAAGGCATAAATCCGCTCCCTGCGCGTTGGCCACAAGCGCCGTTCGATCTTCTTGCGAGATCATGGCGCTACTGCCAGCTCGAACACAAACAGACGGATGGTTTTTGAACCAACGTTCCTCAGACCGTGCGCTCCGCCTGGGCTGTTGCGGATCAGATCGCCAGCGCGGACAGGAAAGACATCGCCGTCTCTCCACATTTCACCATGCCCATCAAGAACGAGATAGAACTCCTCCTCATTCGGCTTATGCCGATGCCGTCCAATGGACGAGCCGGGAGGGACTTCTGCGTAATCAACAAAATTGCACGAGCCTGCAAAATTGCCCGGAACAGCAATGCGACGGGAAAATACATTCCCTTCCCCGCAGTGGGCGCACTCTCGCTCGAGAGGCAGTTCGAACAAATTGCAGCGATCAAATGTCTTTGGGAAAAGATCAGGGTCAGGCATGACAACCTTCTCAAACCGCATCGCTTTATCTTAGTGTTGAATATGTCATACTACGGGATGTCAAGCCGAGGGCACAATCGTCGCCGTGACGGCGGTTCGGTTTTGAAGTGACCGCAACCCTCGGAATCGTGTTACGGTTATCGAGTTCGGGTTTATTTCATCTTCATGGTCTTGCCGGCTCCGACCGCATGGGCGAGATGCGTCGATCCGGCCGAGGCAATGCGCCAGATACCGCGCTTCTGGTGCCCATAAGGAACAAAGGCGCCAGAGGCACCCGGAAGCTTCAGGTGGGAGCCGTCGAAGGCTTCTGGCGCGATGTTTTGAAGCGATCGTTATAGACCCTGGCCAGGCGATCGGTGCGATCCGGAGCGGACCAGATCCAGCGCTGGAAGGCGTCCTTGATCTTTTGCAGCTTTGCTTTCGTGGCCTCGGTGTCGACGACATTGAGCACGCGCCGCAAGCTCCTCTCCTCCTTGATGGTGTCGAAGATCTGCGGGACCCTGCTGTTGAGCGCGTCGGCGAGCAACTCGCCGGCGTGCCGGCGGTCGGTGCCCCCTCGGCTATCCAAGGAGGAGGCAATTCCTCATGTGTGAGAGAGAGGAGAGAAGAAGGAGGTCGCCGAGGGGACAACTTTCCATGGCGCGCGGCAATCGCGATTGGGTTTGCTTGCCACTTTGGGGCTCCGCCTACCAAATCTTGCAGGTGCTGAAGCTCTCGAGATCTGATCAACTGAAGCAGGATTTATGCACGACGTAGCGCTTGGTCGTTCTGTCGCAGAGCGTAGGCCCAGCCGCCGACCCAAATGGTTCGGTTGCGCCCGCGTGTCGTTGAGGAGCGGCTTGATTGGACGGAAACTATTTTAAGAGACTTGGAGATCGGCATCAATGATCTCCAACATCTGCGATCTCCTGTCGTTGTACCATGCAAGCTGTGGGGCCGTCGGGTTGCGTCCGGCTGCTGTCCCACAATAGGTCCGACAGTGATGGCTGACACCTTCTCTCCATTCTGCCTCTCCCTTCTGCGTGTCGACAAACAAGCGCCAGGAATTGCGCTTGGCGCTGGTGCCAAGCCTTTCATCAAGGTTGGAAAACACTCACATCGTGTCAACCTGTTCGCGGCGGTATTCGAAGCCATGCAAGGAATCCGCGCGAATTCAATCCTTGCAGTCACTCAAGCGTACCGGTTGCACGCGGGAACTTGTCAGATCCACAGCCGATTGTCTGAACGACGGCACCTACCGGATCACGCGGCACATCCACCTCAAAGAGCATCCAAGGCACCTTCGCTCGCAGCTGTCGGAGCGCACCACCATCGGAGGACCCTTGGTGACAATGCTCATTTCTCGGGCGACTGACCGAAAGAATCGTCAAGTTAGAGGACTACCAGGAGATCGACATGAAACCTTCGCTGGCCGTTTCGCCGATTGAACATTCCGACGTCGCTGCGCCGGAGCTTGAACTATCGCTTGAAGCGAGCCGCTCTTGCCGCTTTGGAGTCGACCTGTTTGAGGACGTCACTTCAGCCTCTTTCACGCGATGGATCAAGACTCATTTGAACGACCATCGTATCCTCGTCGTTATGACGCCAACCGTTTATCGCCTTTATTCGCAACAGCTCAGCGCTTGTTGGTCGGTGCTAGACGTCGAGCCGCGTGTGTTCGTGCTGGCATGCACAGAAACAACAAAATCTATTGATGCTGTCATGGCTGTCTGTCGTCAGGCCCAAGAAGCGGATATCGATCGCCGCGGTGTTCTTGTTTCGATCGGCGGCGGCGTGTGCTCCGACATCGTTGGTCTCGCCGCGTCTCTTCTGCGTCGGGGTATATCCCATGTGCGCATTCCGACCACCCTAATCGGGCAGGTGGACGCGGGCATCGGACTCAAGGGCGGCGTCAACTTTGGCGTCCTCAAGAGCTACATCGGTTGCTTTTACCCGCCGAAAGCGGTCGCTGTCATTCCGACATTCCTTAGAACCCTCAGCGAAGATGGCATCCTCCAGGGCATCGCCGAGATCGTGAAGCTCGCGTGCGTTTGTGATGGTGCGTTGTTCGAGGATGTTGAGGCGACGGTCACCGATCTGACGCGAACGCGATTTCAAGAGCCAGAGGCCGTCGCAAAGAGGGTTCTGAGGCGGTCGATTTCGGGAATGCTTACTCAGCTCAGCGAGAACCCTTTCGAGACGGTAACATTGGAGCGTGCGGTCGACTTTGGTCACACCTTAAGCCATCCATTGGAAGCAGCGACAGGTTACCAACTGCATCACGGTTTCGCCGTCGCAATTGACATTGCGTTCAGCGCAATTCTGGCGTCGCGATTGTCGTTGATAACAGAGCGGGAGGCGCTGCGCATTGTTCACCTGCTCACTAACGCGGGGCTGCCGATCTATCATGCAAAACTGGACGGATCACTGGTCGAGGGCGCGTTTGACGCCACAAAGAAACACAGAGATGGCGCGCTCAACTTGGTGGTGCCCACCGGGATTGGCCGGCACACTTTTGTAAAGGACACCAATTGTCTCTCGATGTCTCTCATTGGAGAAACGATTGAGTATCTACAAAAGGCGTCTCACACTACAGCGAGAGTGCCAGTGGACGACGCAATCAGGAATCAGCACGAAAATGCTCGAAACGCGCTCCGTCTCTGAGGATACGGCTGAGATCAACGTGGCAGTTTGGACGGATCTTGCATGTGAGCTTGCAGGGCAGATTCATCAGAGCGATCATCGTCTCTCTCCCATGATGCTCGTGGATCGATGCGCCACTGCACTCACTCCGTGAACTCCAGGTCAAACCTGTTTGGGCCGGTCGATTTGCTGCTGAAATTGAGCGCCTTTCCCGATAGTGCAGTCAGGCTGCCGGAGGCGAATTTGACGAGCACTCGACCGGATGTCGCGATGCCGGAAGGTATACCGTCTTTCATCATGACGGTGCCCTTCGATTCGACGAGTTGCGTCACCGCTAGTCCGCCACTGGTTCGGTGGATCCCCCACCGAAAAGTAGGATGTCTGAGGGCCGTCCGCTTCGCCGATGATCATCGCGCTATACACCGCGCCCTTCAACATGCCGTAGGTTCCTAGGCGCGTGTATTGCTGGCTGATCGGGGCATGCCCGCTCCGGTCGCCTATTTGGTCCTGGCCAGGCAAACCGAACACGTTGCATTCGTACCATCCGATCGTCTCAGGAAGCATGATCCCGCTTGTGCCCATCGTGACACCGCTAGCGCCGATCAGAGCCACAACAGAACAAACACACGTCGCCAGAACACGTGTCCGACGTGGGTTCTCGATTTTTTTAGATCGGGGATTTGTCAGCAATGGATGCCCTCCCTGCTTTTGCTTCACGATACGCTTCTCAGTCATTCCACAATTGCGCGGGATGGACGCCTGCAAAACCTCGAGGTATCAGCACAAATCTCTCCCTCAGGTCATGCTTCCCGGCATGAAGCAGCGGACGATCGGATGACCGTCCATATACATGGGCCACACCATTGTACGCCCAACCAGGTTGGGTGCGGTGATCACGCGATCTTCGGGAACGTCGACCCATTCTCCCTCGATCCGCACGCGGTAATGTCCATCCTTGCTCTCCCAATCGACGTCGGCGATAAACCTGCCGTCGGCGTCGGCGCAGCATTGTTCGCCCTTCTTGCTGCGCAGGCTCTCGAACCACGTCTTCATGGGCGAGTTCACATACTGGCCTTCATCGCGACCCTGCGCGGGACCTTGTCCGAACCCTACCGCGAGGAGTAGCGCAGGCATAAGAAGCTTCCTGAACATCTTAGCCGCCCTCAGCGTTAGCCGGTGTGATAGCCGCCAGTCGGCCCGTCGTGATCGACGAGCCGCTCACTTCGTAGGTCGGCGCTTCGATCGTTAATCGATTGGACATTGAGCTCACCTTTCTTGAAATACGTCAGATGCGATGGTCGTTCGTCTCGCCGCCAGCATCAACGATGCGCGACTGCCGCGGCCTCGCCGATCCCTTGCGTTGGCGCCGCCTTAATAGATCTCACGAAAACAATACGGGACATCGCGGGTATGTCGGCGTCAGCTCTGCCATCTTGCCCAATGAGGATGAGCCCGGCTCCGCCATTCGCAACGTTCAGAATGACCGGCTCGCCGCCCCAGGTCCTGATCGGTTCCATTCCGATGATGCGAAATTCCCCGACGGGCTGCTCGAAATACTGCAGCCGCAACTGCGCGCCGATTTCTGCCGTTGCAAGCTGGAAGCCCAGTTGCTGCGCCCGCGCATAAATTGCCGCCAGCTTCGCGGTGTCGCCTTCAAAGCCGAGTTCTGTCGCAGATACCGCCACCAGCTCGACGTCCGTTTTGGTCGCGCTAACGGTAGCGGCGGGACGGGCGAGAATTTCCTCAGCCTGGCCGCCGATCTTGCAACCTGCTGCATCCAATGCCCCAACAAGAGCGAACGAGCCCGCGAGGGTACCGACTTCAATTGTTCTCCAGGTCTGGATATCGGCCGCGGATACAATCGGAGCTTTAGGCGTGCGAACTTGCTCGGCAGTCAGAAGTTTCAGTCGGTTCTGCAGGGCGTCTCGCGCCGTACATTGGGCTTTGGCTTGGCTGATAAACGGAAGCAGGAGCGCAGCCCAGAGCATCACAAGAACGAGATACCGGCGACGGGGGATGGCTGCGATTCGCAAATGATCCGACACCGCAATCTCCGCTACTCAAATATCAACTGTCCAAATGCATCACTTCCAATGACTTCATTCAAAGCGCATCAGCCGCGATGCGCATGTCCCAAATGGGAGGGGTCGAGATAAAAATGACGCACGCACCGCGCCTGAACGCTATGAGCACTCAAGAACGGCAGCATCGAAAGTATAGCACAACGCACCGGGCAACCCGCGCTTCATAGAGCGCATTAATTTATCTCCCTTCAAGGGTCTGTACGTTTCATACAATCGCAACTTGATATGAGATGAGCCTCTTTGCACATAGCCGCCACGTATTGGGGATTTCCGCGCCGGAGCGGAAGTGCCGCGACTGCCCCCCATTATTCTCGCGTCAAACTTAGATGCGCATCTGCGCCGATATCGTGCGTTTTTGTGGTCTGTCATGCAGGATTACCGCTGTCGTGGCCACCAGATTGGGCCTGGGCATGCGGACGAGGCGCCCCAAGGGCATGAGCTACCATGGACCGGGCACCTGCCAGATTCAGAACAAGCTCGTCTGGCAACGAAGCGCGTGTTAAAGATTCGTGACAAGCTGGAGCGCGAGATGCGGTCATGAGAAAAAGCGACGTGACTTGTTCAGAGTGCGGCGCTGGCTTCCATCGTCTCGAACTATGGTCTGAGCCCGGAGAGAAAGGCGAGTACTGCTGTCCGGTCTGCAATAGCACGCTAGAGATTTTCGATGGCACCCGGCTAATCGCCTACCGCCTTACGGTCGAGCCGTCCGTCAGAGCCAAGCGCGTTTAGTGCCGGCACGCTCATAGCGAGAGTTCATTGCGCATGTGCCAGCCCGACGTTTTTGCTTGCGCTCGCTCTGCGGCTGTTGTCATTTTTCATCCACTATTGTTTTGATTCCTTCGGCAAGGTAACCATGACCGCGGGATCACCTATTCAGATTTATTGACTAGATGGCTACGATCCTGAACTTTCCTCAACTCGACCCAGGCAGGTCCGAACAAGACCGGTCGCATTCGGAAGCTTCCGAAGTCATGAGCCTTGCAGCATCCTTGCTTTCGAAGATCCACAGTGAAGGATTTCGTACGGCGAACGATCTGCGTGACGTCATTGTCTTCCTTGAACGCGCAAACGCATGCATTCGGCTTCTCATTGGCCGGATCGAAAGCGGGGCAACTCGAAAGCGACTGGAGGCGCAGTCCAGGAGGATTGATCAACTTATTGCAACGACGCGCATGAACGCCACGCATCTGTTTTAGAAATTTCATTGCGGCAACTCGTTGCAGAGCATCTGGGGAGTGCACTCATAAACAGCCGATGCCTGCTTCTGGGGTAAAACGGAAATGCGCCAAAGGCACGGAGATTTCGTCTTTTACCCCGAGCCGACATCGGTCGGATCGAAAATCCAGCAATGGAGCGGGCTCCTGCAGCGCGTTGAGTTGATATATGAACCTCGCAACCGCCGAAACCTGCTCACCTTCATAGGCGCTAACAATTCGCTCGGGCAGCAGGGGGCTTGCGTCGTGCTGGTCCTGCGCTGGATTTCGCTAATCCCGGCTATGGGGCTTTGGCTGATGCCATTGCCGGCGCTGGGGCGCGATCTCGACAGGCGTTACGCGAACTCTCCACTCTCCACTCAAGCCGTGGCTTTGACCAACTGAAAAGCCGCAACGGCCAGCCGCTTCCGCGCGCATCCAACCAGTCTTGCGTTGTTCATCTCCAAGCAAGCCTTCCAGGAACAGGCCGGCATTCGTGGCAACACGCTCTTGCGTGAACAACGGACGATTCCGCTTCTTGATCTCCCGAAGCGACGCCGCCCACAACGCAAGCGTTTCCTCTATCGACGCTGCCCGTGTCCACGATCTCCGAATCATGGTTGCCCATAGATTCAGAAGCCTACCGAAAAACAACTGTAATACTAAGACATGGGCAAGTCGAAAAGCTGACAAATCCGACGCAAACATGATGCGAACTGCGGATCTTACCTTGGCACAAAGAGTGCTGGACTTGGTAATGCCCGGAGCATGCTCCTTCCCGTGGCTAGTCGGCATCGTGCTCAGCGATCGTCGACTCTGGAAGTTAGGGGCATGTGACTCAGTGCTTCCTCATTCGACCTCGGTGCAAAGTCATGTGACCGCTAATTTTCCTGGCAGCGCGGGCGGACAGGAACAGCGTCCTCTCGCCGCGGACGTCCGTTTACGCCCGCGCTGCTCCTTTGAGGGGGATAACGAGCCCGTCAGGTTTCAGACGTTTGGGCGTTGATACCGTGAGGCAGATGTCAGTTAAGGCGTTTCTGTTTTGAACACGACCAGCGTTTTGCGGCTGTCAGAAGCCGAACAAGGACCAAACGGAGCAGACTGCCGTCTGCTGCATGCGAGTTGTTTCAAAGCGTAATCAATACCTTGAGTGGGCTGACGCCGCCGCCCGGTGTTTGCTTGTGAGTTGTTGAACCATTATCCAGGAGTGGCGAGATGCGAATGGGCAATAACCAACTTACCGGTTTTTTAGCGCTTGGGGAGAGGATCCTTGACGGGTCGGCTGAGATCGCGGGTATGAGAATGGCCATCGACGAAGCCCATCATTCACTGGCTGCGCTTCGTTCCAGGAGTACGACAGCCCCACCTCTGCGGAACACTGCACCGCCCGAGGGCAGCGAGGGAGAGTATGGAGGGGAACGAGCGACGGAAGGCGGAATAGGAGACGGACCAAGCCTTCTTGCCCGCGTGGTAAAGTTCGGTTTGGCCCTCGCGGGTGCAGGCTACGCCTACGACAAGGTCGCCAACGACTTCTTCCTGTCCACCACCTCCCTGCATGACGGGAAAATGGGCTTCACCAGCAACGAACGGCTCAGGACAGCCCAGGCGAACGCGAGGGAGTATTACACAGGGTATCACGCCGCCGACGCCGAAGCTCAGCGTCTGAATGGGCGTCCCCTCAACCCAATCCGCACCTGTGGCAACAACCAGTTCGTAACCATGATCGACTACCGGGCGGCGACTCGCGTGCACGTCGCCCGCCTGGTGGACACAACGCAGGCGCACCAGTCGCTCGTTCTAAACCTAGCCTGCATAAAGGGGCATCTCATCAACGACGAGTGCGTGGCCAAGTATAAACCGCCGCAGGTACCGAAGGATCCAGACCTAACGAAGAGCCCGCTGTACGATCAAAAGAAAAAATACGCGCTGTCGGGCGTGCTCAACGAGGAGACCGGCGCTTACGGCTACACGTCGAGGTCGATAACTCACCCGTTTATTAACAAAGGCGCGCAACACTGGCGAGAAGCCGTCCAGGGCGAGAAGGGACTAACGTCTAAGCGATGCACCGAAACGCTCGAGGCGCTGCTCGCCAACGACCGCGGCCTTAGCGAGGAGGTCCAGTTTGCTGCTGGCCAGGCCATCCTAAACGTTAGACAGGTCTATTCAGCGGACGCGCATTGGGGACATTCCGAGAACGTCGTAATGCGGACCCTGGCCGAACACGGTTTCCTGTCACGAGGAGAAACCGAGAGGCTCGATGCGACCCTGATGTTCGAAGATCCGAACAAGAATCCGCTGAAGCGCAATAAAAGCCTGGTTGGGGAGCGGCTGCAGAAATTCGACACTCGCCTTCAGGAAATGCGGTCGGGACACGATCCCGCAGTAGTCGAGGATGTGAACCATCCGGAGATCGCGGGCATGAAATACCTGCCCATCGCGCACTTCAAGTTGAACGAGCAGGGCAATGGGTTCGAGGACTGCTCTGGATTGGGTGACTCATTCACGTGCGCCAACGCGGTCGCCTGCATCAACCACGCGCGCTTGATGAGTGGTCAGCCGCGCCTCTCAAAGGAAGAAGTGATAGTGATCGCAGCCTGCCTGAACGCTGTGTACGACGACACGAGCTCAATTCGGCACACGCTCCACGAAATAGCGCGCGGTTGCTTCGCAGGCGCAGGTTACACGATTGAGGATGCGGATGAGTTCTACGCAGGTGTCTGCCGGAAGGCGGCGGAGGAGTACTACGGTGGCAAAAATCTTTCAAGGCAAGATTGATGATATGAAGATTCGGGCGTAGATCAGCCCCCTCGCGGCGACTTACTATCTCTGTACGGTGAATTTGACCGGTTGAGCGCCGGATCAGAATAGGTGACGCCGATTCCACCGTGCGGGTTTTGCCAACTTCCTTGGCGAAAGAAGCAGATGCCGACCGGCGTACGCATCAGTCAACGAAGGGGTTCGAATTGCAACGCGTTCGGGATGCGATCGGATCGCGCAGTGTGGTTTATCAGGAGAACGATGTTCCAGATCCTGTCCTGTTTCTCGCGCGCACAGGCGATCAGCGCTGAAAAACGGAAAACTCCGCCCCGACTTCCCCGCCAGCGATATGCGCGGCCTTCGAAGGACTCGGGAACGCGCGTCGTGCATAACGACACAGCGCTCAACTTCCTCGACGAGGTACTCGGCTCGTACGTCTGGATCGACTACGATGTCCCGGGCAGTGCGCCGATTAAACGACGAGAAGCGGCCCTAGCGTAAGCGGCCACCTGAACGGTTCGAGCAGGTAGCACCGTTCAATTCCGACAAACTTCCAAAGTTGCCGAAGCGCCTCCGTTGATCAGGCAAGCTCGGCGGGTCTCATTGCATGACTGGAATGTCTTCAAAGCACCTTGACCGGCGGAGGCCGTGGCAACCTCCGCCTCGTCTCACGGCGTCCGCATCCAAACATCGCACTCGTCATCGGTCATCGGAAGCGGCCTGGACTTGATGGCGCAGTTGCCCTTGAACTCAGCCCAGATGCCAGTGAAGCCCTTCCCGGCGTGCTGCGATTGACCGCGCGACGGAATGCAAGTATCGCGGTTTGGTTGATTATTTTAAAGACGATTTGACTGTTAGATCGGACCTGCTATGTAAGCCGCCCGATAGAGGAGAATGGTGTGGCGAAAGCAAAAAAGATTTTGGCTCGCAAGTCCTACACTGCTGCTGATTTAAGGCTGCTAAAGCAACATTCGAAGGCGAAGACTCCGGTTGCGAGGATCTCGAAGCAAATGAAAAGATCTGTTGGTGCGCTTCGGCAGAAGGCATTGCAATTGGGAATAGGTCTCGGCCATCAACGCTGATTAGCATCAGCGTATTTCCGTGCATCTCACTCAGTCAACGAAGCATTTCGCGGACTAACCAGTCACGATTGTGTGCTCTGAGGAATGGCGTCCGCTCGATCCAGCGTCATCAAGTTTGCGATATTCTTTAGCGTCGTCGAACAAACTACTTGCCGCGCTCCAACCATCACCCGTCAACGTCTCCCACAGTCCTCACGGTGCATCACTCCCAATTGTTTCATTCGACTCGCATCAGCGATGATGGCTCTCCCAAATGGGAGAGGTCGAACAACAATGATCAGCACTCCGCCCCGGACGGTCCGTGCCCAAGTCGTGCCGGTGTTTCCAGGTTGAACGCGCTAGCGTCTTAATTCCGTCAGGATTTCGTAAAGTCGTCGTCAGCCTGCCGTGCAATCATTCGTTGTCGTCAGTCGGCCCCTGCACGTGATTGGCGGCACAGAGGCCCGACCAGATTTGCCTCCAGTGCCGGGCCTCGCCTTGCGTAGTGCTTGTATGCCCGTGGCACGCTTGGCCGAAGCTTTGACCTAGGTGTTGTCCTCGCGCCCTCACCCTGCTGCTGCCGCGCGTCCTCGGGCTGCAGATAGCCGCGCTGGATGCGGGGCTCACTACCAAGGCCATCTCACGAACTCTTTCAGCCGAGATTTCGATTTCGCGAGCTTATGGATTGCAGCCTCGAACTCAATGTTCGAGCCGCTCTAATCAACCCTAGCGGCCGACCAAATAGGCTGCTTCCCTTGTCATCGCCCGTCATATTCGGCCCAAGCATCGGATGTTTCATAGACTCGAACGCACGACATTCCTTGAAATTTGCGATTCAGTCTTTCCCAGATCCAAATGGCAATGTTTTCCGCCGTGGGATTCCCCAATCCTTCGATCTCATTCAGACATCGATGATCGAGTGCATTCATCACTTCGACGAAGGCCTCCTCGAGGTCGAAGAAATCTACGACAAATCCTGTGATCGGATCCACCGGTCCATCGAGTTGCACTTCAATTCGATAGGAATGGCCGTGCATGCGGCTGCACCTATGTGCGGCCGGCACGTTCGGGAGACGGTGGGCCGCCTCGAATTTGAACGCGTGTGATATCTTCATTGGGGGCTCAGATGCTTGCAGATGTGGTGATCCGCCGTCGCCGATGCGAGCGGCGCCGAAGATGAAATCAGGCAAGTTCCGCGGTGAGGTTCGCCATCAGTCGATCTTGGCTGCCTTGGCATAGGTTTCCCGTGAAACCATCGGAATGGCCCCTCCGCGGGTCGGATCCGCGAAGGGGCCGCCCGCCGAAGCGTAGTTCTTACCGGTGCGACGCTCGAGTACGATGCCCATAGCCTCGATGTTCGGGATGTCCGTTTCGCGCAGCTCCGGCATCAAGGGCTTGCGGGCCAGCGCCGCCTCTACGTAGGGTGCCAGTTCCTCTTCTTTACGTCGGACGCGCTCGCCTTCCCGCTCCTTTAGTGCGGGCATAACCTCTTTGGCAAACAGCTCAAGTGCCTCGCAGATATGCTCGTGCTTATTCAGTCCGCATTGCTGGATGAAGATCATCTGGTCGATACCGACATCCGCGTAGCTCATGAGATGGTCACGAACGCCCTGAGGCCGACCGATGCTGCCCGAGCCCGGCGTCTCCTTCATGTCGTCTTTGACTGCTTGGAAGCGCCGCCACAAATTCGTGCGACCAGGACGATGTTCACCATATATCGCATAATGTGCGATCGAGTATCCGAAAAACTTGAAACCATCGATTCCGCGACGCATCGCTTCCTCGACACTCTCATGAACCATCATACCGTTGAGCGTTGCAATATTAGCATTCACCGAATGACCGATGGGAACACATTCGTCGGACTTGATTGTCTCATAGTATTCGTCCCGCCAGAGTTTTGCTTGAGACGCTTCGACAAACCCAAAGACCAGCGCGCCTACACCATAACGGGCGGCGCGCAAAATGCTGTCGCGCCGCGAACAAGCCATCCAGAGCGGTGGGTGCGGCTTCTGTATCGGTTTTGGCACGATGTTGCGGGGAGGCATTTTGAAGAATCGCCCCTCGTATCCCGCATACGGCCGCATCGTCATCATATTGGCGGTCTGTTCGACGCCTTCCCGCCACATGGCACTCTTCTGCTCGGGCTCTATTCCAAACCCATGCATCTCGATGAGCGAGGCGGATTCTCCAGTCCCCCACTCGACGCGTCCTCCAGAGATAAGATCGAGCGTCGCGAGGCGCTCAGCTACCCGCACTGGATGATTGTAGTGCGGCGGCGAAAGACAAATGCCGTGGCCAATACGGATATTCTTCGTACGCTGCGAAACGGCACCCAGAAAGACTTCGGGTGCGGACGAGTGGGAGTATTCCTCCAGGAAGTGATGCTCGACCTGCCAAATGTAATCGAATCCGAGCCGATCGGCGAGCTCGATCTGCTCCAGCGCGTTGTCGAACAATTTTTTTTCGCCGCCATTTTCCCAGGGCTGCGGTAGTTGGTGCTCATAGAACACTCCAAGCTTCATCTGTTTTCCTCTGGCGGAGCAGTCATAGCGGTTCGTGTTTCTCGGATGCGACCGGCATGGTCGCGCCATCGATCGCCGACCACGCTCACCATGCGATCCACGTTCTTGCTCCAGCAGTTGTTGGCACAACCTTCATCGCAACATGCAGGGCCGGACTGCCGGCTTGGGAAGCCAGAGTTTGGCAAGGGCATTGGTCCGCACCAGCTGGCCTGGCCTCATCTGAACTCCCTCGCCAGCGACTGCAATATCGCCGTGACGGCGCCACTACCGAGCAATCTGCGTGCCAGGGGCCTGCAAGCCACGATTGAAGAGAGGATGCAACGATTTGCATCGCGCCGACGCAACATTCTCACCCTAATGTCGTGTTTCGGACATGGGCCACACCAAGCAAGGCAGGGCGCAATACGACGAAACCAAGTGTCGAGCTCGGACAATTTTCATATTCGTCCTCACGCCGACGCAGAAGCGGCGCGATCCTCATCCACGATTGAAGTTGCCCCATGCATCCAGGTGTGGGACGGGTAGGAGCTGCCTCTATGGGCATATGTTGGACGCAGCTGCTTTGGGCGAGCATTGCAACCGCAAGTAAGCAACTGGCCCGACAAAGAATGGGGACCGTTGTGCGATATTTCCTGATTTCCACTGCCATTCTGACCAGCTGCTTTCAGCTCCCGAAAACCTGTGCGGAGCAAATTCTTGTCTCGCCATCCGCCGACAAGGCATATCGCTCCATCCAGGACGCCATAGACGCATTGCCAGCTCGCGGCGGCGATATTCTGATTGCGGCGGGCATCTATCGCGAGAAGGTGAAGGTCGGCAAATCTGGCGTTCATATCAGAGGCACCGGGAAGAAGCCGGAAGACACGGTTGTCGTCTTTGGCGACGGCGCGATCAACGTGGGTGGAACCGTTCATTCTGCTACAATGGACGCATCTGGCGATGACTTCCGGCTCGACAATCTAACGGTACAAAACGACTATTCCCTAAATCCGGTCAATCCGCCGTCGCAGGCGGTGGCGCTGGCTATTACTGGAGACAAGGACGTTATTACCCACACCCGCCTACTCGGCGCACAGGACACGCTGTTCGCCAACAAAGGGCCTAATGGCCGAAGAGCACGGCAATATTTTTCGGACTGCTATATCGAGGGACATGTCGACTATATATTCGGAAACGCCAAGGCCTATTTTCAGCGTTGTGAGCTGCACGGCATCGCCAATCAGGCAGTGGTGTACACCGCACAAAGCAAAGACTCGCCGGAGGAGGACAGCGCCTATGTTTTTGACCATTGCACTCTGACCGCCGATCCCGCCGCACGTGGCATCGCTCTTGGCCGCCCTTGGCGCTCTTATGCTACGGTGATCTTCTTATCCACCAAGATGAATGCTCCGGTGATAGCGGAAGGCTGGATCGAGTGGGATCGCGACAAGACCAACAGACTGATGACAGCCTACTATGCCGAATACCAATCCACCGGAATCGGCGCCAATCTCAGAGGACGGGAGCCTTACTCCCATCAATTGACGGACGATGAAGCTAGGCAATGGTCGCTGAAATCTTTTTTTGCCGATGACACCAACTGGCTGCCGAACTCATTGTCAAAATAGGAACTAAGGGCCGGTCGTGGAAATTTGATCCGTCTGCCGTCGTTCTCTCGCGCGCACACGGGGCATTATCCGACCCATTAAGGTTTGCGACCGCTTCGCGAACCTCGTCAGATCCTAGGACAGCCAAGCTTATCCCTCGACTAGGCCCCGAGTAACAACGACAGCCACATTCCGAGCGCCTGCTATTCTTGTTCGGTCAAGTGGGATGCTACAATGAAGCGATGAGTACTACCGGGGCGCGGGGCCGTCCTGGGCGTTGGGAGGTGGTTAGCGGAATGCCTTTGCACAGCCTTCCCATGCACCCGACGACAGTGGGGCTTGCCCACTCCGCAACGGCGGCCACACGTCGGACACCACCACATCCGCATTTTCCACCTGCCAGGTCGCAGAATCGGAAAATCGCACATCGTCGAGCGCAATCTCAAGGTTATGACCTCCATCAAGCCCGTGCATCACCAGCGCACCATCACCGCCACGCACGTGGCGTAGGGCGATCTTTCGGTAGAGCGGAATTCGGTTACCGGATGCATGGATGTCATAGCGTGTATCAAAATAGATGGGCCATCGGTTGCCGCGCAGGCACACATTCTCATAGGTCACCCTCTCCACCAGACCGCCCCGGCTGACATCGCTCTTGATGCGCAGGCCAGACGTCGTGCCGTCCAGGGTCAGGCCGTGCACCAGTATGTCGCTGACACCTGAGTTCACTTCACTGCCGATCGACATGCCGTGCCCCCAGCCAAAGTAGTTGTCGATAATGGAAATATGGCGTGTGGGACCATTGTTGCCTGCTTTGATAGCCACATTGTCGTCTCCAGTGCGGATCTGACAGTGAGTAATCGTCACATCCTGGCTGGCGCCGGGATCGATGCCGTCCGTATTGCGGGCGTCGGCCGGTGTATCGATCGTGACACCCCAAAAGGTGGCACCTTCGACCCGGTTCATCGCCACGTGGAAATTGGGCGCATTGCGCAGTGTGATGCCGTGGAAGGTGATGTCATGGGCATGATCGATCTGGATCAGGCGTGGGACGTTCTGATAGCCGCCCTCGGCTTGCGCGCGCCGAGCCAGCTGCCACCAACTCTCGGTAGTGCCGACCATGAGCGCACCGCCCTGGCCATCGATAATGCCCTCGCCATAGATGCCGCCACCACGTGTTTTGGAGAAGCTGATGAATGGCCGGCAGCCATCGCCCTTGCCTTCGATGCGACCGCAATTTCCGAAGCCTTTGTCATAGGCCTCCCTCTGGGCAACCGCCACAAGCGTGGCGTCGCGCTCGATCCACAGCGTTACTCCGGATTTCATCTCGAGGGGGCCCGACAGGAACGTCCCGCCGGACAAGTAAACCGCTGAGCCAGGAGGGCAGTGAGCAATGGCGTCTTGCAGCCCGGCTGTGTCGTTTTGTCTCGACGGCGCCAGGCGGGCGCAGACATAACCAGGTGCGACAGGTTCGGCGACCGTGCGGCGATCTTTCGCTTGTGCGCCGGCGCCTACGGCGGCGAGCATGGACAGCATCGCCCAATAGCGCAATGGGAGTAACATGAACAACCTCTTCGTTTTGCGGCGCCACCCATGCTCGCCGTCATCATCCGAAAGCCGAATGCCACGTTGCTCCTAGCTCTCGTTAGACAAAGCTGTCCGGCAAGCAGCCAAGCCAGCAGAAGCTTGACGAAAACAACTTTGCAAAAGTGTGGTAGATTCACACGACACAGAAACAAAAGATGCGCGCCAGGCCTGATCACATGTGGCTACGCCTGCCAGCAAATCTGAACTGCCGGAGCTCTTGGTCGGTCATGAACTGCTCGATCATGATGTTTCAGCCGAGTTTGAGGACTGATGACCGTGCTGTCGCGCCTATTCCACAGTCACCGACTTGGCGAGATTACGTGGTTGATCGACGTCAGTGCCCATCACCACCGCCGTGTGGTAGGCCAAAAGTTGCACTGGCACGGCATACACCATCGGCGTGAAGGCTGCCGGCATGTCGGGCATGACGATGGTGACGAGGGTATCGACCGTCGCCTCGGCCGCGCCCTTGGCGTCCGTCATCAGAATGATGTTGCCGCCGCGGGCGGCGACTTCCTGCATGTTGGAGACGGTCTTCTCGAACACGCGATCGTGGGGCGCAATGACGACGACCGGCATGGTTTCGTCGATGAGCGCGATCGGCCCGTGCTTGAGCTCGCCGGCGGCATAACCCTCGGCGTGGATGTAGGAGATCTCCTTCAGCTTCAGGGCGCCCTCGAGCGCGAGCGGGAAGCTGGTGCCGCGGCCGAGATAGAGCACGTCGCGCGACTTTGCGATCCTGTGCGCGAGCTTCTCGATCTGCAATTCGGTGGCGAGCGCGTCTGCCATCAGGCGCGGGATCTCGACCAGGCCGTGCACGAGCCTGGTCTCGTCCTCCTCGGACAATTCGCCGCGTGCCTTGCCGGCCGCGACCGCGAGCGAGGCGAGCACCATGAGCTGGCAAGTGAAGGCTTTTGTGGATGCGACGCCGATCTCGGGACCGGCTAGCGTCTGGAGCACCGTCTCGCTCTCGCGCGCGATCGTCGAGGTCGGCACGTTGACGACGGCGAGCGTGTGCACGCCTTCGGCCTTGGCGTAGCGGAGCGCGGCGAGCGTATCGGCGGTCTCGCCCGATTGCGAAATGAAGATAGCCAGATCGCCCTTGCGCAAGGGAGACTCGCGGTAGCGGAACTCGGAGGCAACGTCGACCTCGACCGGCAGGCGCGCCATGCGCTCGAACCAGTATTTTGCGACATAGCCGGCGTAGCTCGCGGTGCCGCAGGCCGTGATCGTGACGCGCTGAATGTCGCGGAACTCGAACGGCAGCTTCACCGGCAGCGACACCCGCTCGGATGCCATGTCGACATAGCGGGCCAGCGTGTGGCCGACGACCTCGGGCTGCTCGTGGATTTCCTTGGCCATGAAGTGGCGGTAGTTGGCCTTGTCGACCAGCGAAGTCGAGGCCGCATGCTTGATCTTGTCGCGCTGGGCGGCGCGGCCGTCCTTGTCGAAGACCGCAACGCTGCTCCGGGTCAGCACGACCCAGTCGCCGTCCTCGAGATAGCTGATCGTGTCGGTGAACGGCCCAAGCGCGATCGCGTCCGAGCCAAGGAACATCTCGCCATCGCCATAGCCCACCGCGAGCGGCGGACCGTTGCGGGCGCCGATCATCAAATCACCCTCGCCTGCGAAGATGAAGCCGAGCGCGAACGCGCCGCGCAGCCGGCTCAATGCGAGCTTCACCGCCTCGACCGGCTTGTTGCCATGCGTGAGCAGATCGTCGACCAGATGCAGCACGATCTCGGTGTCGGTCTCGGTGCGGAATATCGCGCCCTTCGCTTCGAGCTCCTCGCGCAGCTCGCGGAAATTCTCGATGATGCCGTTATGAACCACCGCGACGCGCTCGGTGGCGTGCGGATGGGCGTTATGTTCGGTCGGCTTGCCGTGGGTGGCCCAGCGGGTGTGACCGATGCCGGTCGTCCCCTTGAGCGGCCTGTCGCGCAGCCGCGCCTCGAGGTTCTTCAGCTTGCCTTCGGCGCGGCGGCGCTCAAGGTGGTCGCCTTCGAGCGTGGCAACACCCGCGGAGTCGTAGCCACGATATTCAAGCCGCTTGAGCGAATCCACCAATTGCTCTGCAACCGGTTCGCGCCCGAGAATGCCGACAATCCCGCACATGCGGATCAATATCCCCCAACTTCAGTAAAATTGATTCTCAAAGTCGCTTTACTTTCTTGCGACGCTCGATTGCCAAAGATGCTCAAACAATTGTTGCGAGATGGCTTTTGTCCTACGATTCGCTGTCGGACCAGTTAACACCACGCGTTCTTACGTATGAGGTCGCTTCAACAGTGCCATTTCGCCAAGACGCAGTGCGGCTTCGGTGAGTGCGATCGAATACCAGCATGTAGCGGCAGCAAAGGAAACGACAGTTTCGATGTGAGCAAAATAATCACGCGCGAGCTGACGGACGCCGCATCTAATCGCGAGCCAGGGCACGCATAGTCTCTTCTCCCGGTAGCACAGATAACAAGCGTAGCTGCAATAGGGCTGCCGCGTGGACATATCTCGCAAGTAGCCGCCCCCTAGAGGTCGATGACACTCGATGCAGGTCGACGAGCTGCTTGGCGTCCTGTGATTTACCAGTATGAACTGCATGATCGTCTGTTGTCTTGAGAGTCATTCATGATGCACCTGCCCCACTATGAGGAAATGCGCTGCTGCCGGAATGAAGCGAAACTGAATTGCGGACGACCGCTTCCAAGCGCTCACTCGTCCGCGCCACACAAAAGATGCCCGGCCACTTTCGGTGGCCGGGCAGAAGTCAGTCTCGGAAGGAGCGATGCGACTGCACACATCGCGCCAGCTTCCGTCGGCAGAGGGAGGGAGGGGTTGCTGCCGACGGTCCATTTGCGGCGAGGGCATTCACCGCTAACCTTTGCCACAGAGGGCCGATGTCCGTCCCGAACGAAATCTGGTGCTGCTTTCTTCTGCTCTATCGAAACGGGATCCACGGAATTCGGCCGAATGCCAACCGAAGCACGTGGCCGGACTTGACGTGCGCTGGTATTGACGCTCGACGTACATCGACTGTTTCTCCAGGCCATCTAAGCAAGGATCGATAACCATTCCGATCTGACTGAAGGCTTTTCTCCAAGCCGACTTTTGCCTTATGCGGCATCCTATCAGACTGGTAAAATCGATTGTGTTGATGGGCTGCATCTACGCTTTGGATCACTTTAAGACTTACCTTTCTGGGCCCGTCGTGGCGATTACGCGGTTTCGAGATCCTCGCCCGCGCTATCTGGATGAGCTGGGCAGGTCTGCGGCCTGCCGCTTATCGAGTTTGCGCTACTAGGGCTCACCTTCCTTCGCTAAAGCCGAGGATTACCAAACTAGAATGCGTTGCCGTCAAAGCGCGCTCTTCAGCCAAGCTGAGGATGGATCCGAACGCGTTCGCCGCTGTCCGTTTGTACCAACTCGGCCCTGTAAGGCACACCGTGGATGTTGACATAGGTTGGGCGCCCGACAGCGGGCATGAGGCCCTCGCCTTCCAAGGCTCGGGCAAGGTAATTCGGAAGCAAGCGTTCGCGGTGTTGCCACCCACCGCGGATGAGATAGCCAAGATCGGGTACAGGCCGAAGGGATTGCCCAGTGGCCCGAACGGATGGCCCAGCTTCATCTATCTGGCTAGCGCGCGGATGATGGATGAGACGAACGTCGTTGCGTCCTCCCGGCCCCAGCGTAACCGAGTAAAGCTCTCCGTGGATCTCGACCTGCCGCGGGCCGAACTGGTTTGGCAGTCGATCAATGTTATGGAGGATGTCGATGACCACGTCCGAGGCCGGTTGGGAGCCGTGGCGCCACCCCTCACCGATGATTGGCCCGATATCCCCGACCTCCTGCTGGGGAACTGATGGCCCAACGAACGACGGCGGTCTGGCCCCGCCAAGTGCGAGCGTAGAGTGCGCATCGTCGTACAATTCGTACGGTGTGGGAGGATTCAGATTAACCAGTGGCTCAAGATCGCCATAGATGTCCGACGGCGTCCGCGCGGCGGATGATGATGACGCGGGTTCTTGCATAAACTCCCTCCAGACGCCCCAAGCCCCTTCGCTCGGAGTCTCTGGCATTGCGGCAAGATCCTGGGCTGGGCTCGGCTGCGGTCCACGAACCTGTGTGGCTGATGGTGAATCGGGTTGTTGCATGACCTCCCTCCAGAGATCCCATGCCCCGTCACTTGGTGTGGCCGGCATTGCGAGAGGATCTTGCGGTGGGCTGGGCTGTCGAACTGTATTCCCGGCAGCATCCTCAGGAGGACCTAATCCCAGCGCTTGATTTGCGTCGACCACTTGTTGATATCGCTGGAGCCGGAGCAAATCGGCGTCGATTTTGCCGTCCCCAGTTTGCTGCCTGTACTCCTTGACGTCTTGAGCGAGCCCTTGAGTGAAGAACCTGCCAGCCATGGCTCCCCTCTCTCGCGTTTGCAGCCAGTCACTCAGCCTGGAAAGACGGCTAGCCTGTCGGTTCACAGTCTCCGGCTCGACCCTATGTGTCCTTTTTTCCGCCGCCCTCCACATGTCGATCAGGGTCGCGTCCACGGCATAAGGAGCCAATCGAAAGCTATCGGTTGTCACAGCCTTTCCGGCCTTGACATCCCGAAGCTTCTTCAAAGCGGCATCCGTGCGCCTTCTGTTGATATTGCGAGCCTTCGCGTAGGCCTCTAAATCGCGATCCAATCCCGGTTCCAGCGCTGGATTACCCAGCCGGTAGGCGATTTGTGCCCTTCCATTCTCGTTAAGCCAGGCGCTGAAATTGCGAATGTCGGCTCGAGCATTCCGAATTGTGCCAGCGCTCAGCCCTGGGGCTTGGCTCTCGAACTCGTTCAAGAGCGCCTCGTCCTCCTCGAAGACGCCGCGTATGCGGGCCGGTTGCTTGGCGTGATCAACTCGAATGCTCGTTGAAAGGATATCATGCTGCGCCTGGAAGCCAGACGATTTTCCGCTGCGTCTCCCTCCGAACGCCTTCCCCACTTCTGACTTGATGCGCGACCATAGTCCCCGTTTCTTGCTGCTCTTGGCTTGGGTCGGGGACTCCGAATCGGATGACGGGATGTACCGTGCACTGCCGAAGCGATCACCCCGCAGATCGGACTGCGGCTGTTCTTCGATCCAATCTCGAGGGAGAGCGCAGGGGATATCAACGCTGCGCCGCGTGGACCTGAACGCGCTCCCCGCCTGTCGCGGCATCCGCATCGAACCTCCGATGTCGCCCCACCGGATCGCTCCACTCCCTCCGGGGTGAGCATCAGGCGAACTAGCTTCTGCGGAGTTTTCGCTAGACGAGCTCAGTTGCAACTCGCCCAATCGCTCCTCAAAACCTTGAACGGTATTGCCGGAGCGCTGATCGGCCAGCGGCTGCTGACCGTACGCCCGCGCGAATCCTTCCACATCAAAGTCGAACAGGTTGAAATTGTTGTTTGTTCGCTCCATGGCACCTCACAAATCCGCGCAGCTGGAAGACATCGAACCTGGCCCACGGGAAACGGCCGAGTGAAGACGTGAAAGCTTCGGCCCGGACTCCGAGTATCGAGCTCTGCAGCCCAGCAGATTAGTCGCGCGTACTGTCAGCAAGCGGGCACCCCTTCAGTTCATATTGACATCGGCCAGTCCGTGTCGTTCTCAGTCTGGTAGAAGGAATTGACGTTCAGATTTTTGGGACACTCCTCAATAGGTCAGCTAGCTGTTCAGGAGCTGACAAGCTCCAAAATTTCAGCGACCAGTAAGCGACTTCTTCCACGGCAGGATACGGCGTGCTCTTCAGACTATTTTGAGCGAGCACGCGACTTCAAAATTGTCCTGACTCTGGTACACCCGACCAAACACGAGCCTTCCACGCGCGAATGGCGATTGGTGCGGAGCCGCGAAACGGCGTTCGCATCCATGCCTACAACGGCGTCTCGAGAGAGAGGCTGCGCCTGCGCCATGTCTGAAGCAGTGAGCGCAACTTAAAGGAAGCGGGGGGGAGATGTTTTCGTGGTTGCCGATCCCGCACGGAGGACCGGCCGATTGGAGCGGGAGATGACGTTCCGATTGACAAAACGACGAAAAGACGGCGCGAAACGCCGATTCAAGAGTATTCATTCGACGTAGGCTGCAGGGACACCGCTTATGGAGTTAACGGTTTTCTTTGTGGAACTTGTAGGCTCGATCAGTTTTTCGATTCCGAAGTCGGGTCTGAAGGCCGACCTCTCCGACGCCCTAAACCCAGGTCACCCGTCCTCGATCAGAAGCGCAATCGTTCTCTAGTTTGCCGCCGTGCGATTTCGATAGTTCCGGCCGACCTGAGAAATTTCAGCGCTTCGGACCGTTTCGATCTGCCAGGAGGCCAGGCTCGACAAATCCGCGCATCAGAAGGCGGAATGACAACGGACGCAATTGTCCGAGACAGAACCAATCGCTACGCGGACTGACCTTTGCCTGGACTCTCGTCGTGTCTCATGCCGCTGGTATTCCATCAGTTTGTAAGGCGGGATCGGTATCATCCGGCTGGACAGGCAGAGTGAACTGAAAGACGGCGCCGCTAGTCTCTTTCGCACTCGCCCACATGCGTCCGCCATGGGCCTCGACGATTGAACGGCAGATGGCCAGTCCCATGCCCATACCTTGGGCTTTGGTGGTGTAGAAGGCCTCGAACAGGCGCTCTACACTGTTCGAATCACATCCTGGACCGGAATCTTGCAAGCTAACCAGTATACCAGTCGAGCCAGATCTGGCAGTGCTGATTACCAGCTCCCGCGCTCCCTCCTCTGCTCCGCTCATCGCCTCGACGGCGTTGATGATCAAATTGATAATCACCTGTTGGAGTTGAACTCGATCTGCCCGAATGAGCGGCAAGGCGCCCGCGAGTTGGGTTTGCACCGAGACACTGTTATTCATCACTTCCACGCGGGTCAGGGCTACAACTTCAAGTACCACATCATTGATCGCCAAGGGGGCCTTTTGTGGAGGCGCGTTCCTGATTAGCGCCCGGATCCGATCGATGATCTCTCCAGCTCGCACGGCATTGCTGAGAATCCGACCGAATGTCTGCCGGACCCGTTGCAGGTTTGGCGGCTGCGCATCGAGCCAGTTTAGACCGGCCTCCGCGTTGCTGACGACCGCACCGATGGGTTGGTTGACTTCGTGTGCGATCGAGGCCGTCAATTGTCCCATTGTGGTGACGCGATTTGCGTGTGCGAGCTCGATCAGGGTCTCACGGTACCGCCGCTCGCTCTCGCGGGCTTCGGCTTCCGCCCGCTTGCGTTCAGTCAAGTCGACGACAAAAGCGACACCTTGTCGCTCGTCGAAAGCGGCCGCCCCGATCAGAACAGGCACGCGAGTGCCGTCCTTGCGGACGTACTCCTTCTCGAACGCTCGGACAGCTCCAGTAACTTGTATCTCTGTCTGAGCGCGCTCAGTACGCTCATTCCAGTTTGGCGGGGTCAGCTCGTTCCAGCGCAACCGGCCCGCGACGAGATCTTCGCGGTCGTATCCGACAATCTCGAGAAAGGCACGATTAGCCTCGATAATGTCACCCTTATCGCTAAAGATGAAGATCCCGATAATGTTGGCATCGACCAGGCGGCGGATTTTCGTTTCACGCTCCTGAACATCACGGTACAAACGACTATTTTCTAAGGCTATTGCTGCTTGCGAGGCGAGCAGCTTTAGCACCGAACTCCGCGCTAGCGCGAAGATGCCAGGCGCCAGGTTGTTTTCGAGGTAGAGCAGACCGATGAGCTTGGATTGAGTGATGAGGGGAAGGCACAGAACGGAACGCGACCCGTGTTCGCGGATATAGGGGTCGTTAGCAAATGAAGATTGGACGGCAGCATTCTCGAGAATGACGTTTTCACCGGTGCGCATGACATAGTGGAGCACCGATTCTGGGAGGGCTGCCGCGGTCACCGATTGCTCATGCATGTGCACAACGAGCGCTTGACTGCCGGTTGTGGCTTCTGCCTCGATCCGCGGTTCATTGCCACGGAGCAGAATCAGCAGACCTCGCTCGGCACCGGCCTGCTCAATGGCGGTACGCATAAGCCTATCAATGAGCCTCTGCAGAATGATCTCACCGGAGACCGCCTGCGAGACTTTGATTACCGTAGCAAGGTCTAGATTTTCAACCGGCGCTCCTATGCTCGTGCCGGACAGGGCTCGCGCGTCATCCTGCTCATTCAGATAAGGAAACAACTCGCCGAGCTGTCGCACTTTCCCATCCGCTCCCCAACGCAGATAGTTGTGCCGTGCGTCTCTCAGATAAGTCTTTGCGATCCTCTCATACCCACGCGCAGCGTAAAATCGCCCCGCAAGCTCGCAGGCGATCGCCTCATGGTGAAGAAAACCATCGGCCGCTGCGGATCGTATGGAGTGCTCGTAGAGCCGCATTGCTTCCACATCGCGATTGTCAAGCCTTGCCATTTCGGCCGCAACCAAAGCAGCTCGGTGTTCAAAATTCTGAGAGCAATTCCTCGCCCACGCCAGAAGCTGTTTGTGATGGGCGTCTATGATACCTCGATGCTCTTGCTCTTCACTCGCGACTGCACCGTCGCAATGACAAGAGTGAGCCAGCGCACCGTAGAAGTGGAAATCCGCTGTTGAGCCTTCCGTCGGTACGGTCCATATTAGAGGTTCTGCCTTTGACCTCGCATTGATCGCGGCGACGTAGTCACCCGCAAAGAAACGCGCCTGAAGCTTACGGGTCCAATAGATGGCTCCAAGAGCGGCTACTTCTGGACCTTGCTCGAGCGACCGCTCGACGGCCAGTTCGTCAATTTCGTGACCATCAAAGCAGCCGAATCTGCGCGTGAGGCCACGCATGGTGCGAACGAATCCGAGCTGCAGACCGATGATGTCGGCCGCGAAGCGGAACTTCATCTTACGAACGGTAGCGAGGTTTCTCGCTATTTCGCTCTGTACGTCTTTCAGAGGATCGCCCGCGCTGATCATGTTTGAGGTCAAATGCGCCAGACTATAGGCCTCATAAACGAGATCGCCGACTTCGGTGGCCGCCTTGAACGCCCGCGTTATCAAGTCGCGACCGGCCCGGATGTGTCCGATCCAAGGGATCACGGTGGATCCGACGGCCAGGTAGACCGGAGCCTGAAAACGGACCAACCCACGACGATCGACCAGATCGCAGGCGAGCTGACCAAAACGATAAGCGGCTTGATAGTCACCGAACCGGCCACCTAAGACCCGGTTAAGCCAAGCGTAGTGCGCACACGAAGCGTCAGAGTTGCCGTGGTCGAGGCTAAGATTCACCGCTCGGCATATGACCAAGGTAGGCAGGTTGGCGTCAGTAAACGCGGCCGGAGGCAGGATCCGAGTCAAGACGGCTAAAATAGCAAGGCATGTCTCGTCCTTCATTAAAGGCAAATCTGCAATTTTTTCAATCTGGCCATCAGCGATCTTTGACCACATCAGCTGATATTCGGATTGAGCCTCCTCCTGCGTTGGACGTGGCGACCACTCAATCCCAACGCAGCGCAAATACTCGAGACCTACCGCCACCGCACGCGCATTGTGGCCGCGCGTTAGGTACAGGTCCACTCGCAAACATGCTACACTTGCTTGCTCGACCGCATGCATAGTGCGCTTGGAAAGCGCGGATAGGCGCTCCTCGGCGACATCCAGCTCGCCGATCAGGAATTCGCATTCGGACCGGTTCAACTCCAGTGCGAAGGTGAGCTCGCGTTGATTTTGCCAAGAATCTTTCGCGAGCAGCGCAATACCGGCGATCAGGTATGTCAGCGCAGATGCGTAAGCTGCGGACGCTTTGGCACGCTGGCCGGCGATCAGGTTGAACTCTGCGAGCTGTTCTCGCTCCTTACTGGAGGTTATTAGCGACAGACCTCGATCGAGCTGATTAACGATATTAAAGATAGCCGCTCGACGGCTCTCCGCAGGTGTATGTGCCGCGAGCATCCTGCCAATCCGCAGATGAGCCGGAGCGCGCGATACCTCCGGGACTAACAAGTAGGCCGCCTCCTGAACTCGATCGTGAATGAAACTGTAAGTTGTGTGCGCGTGCCGCTCGACTAGACCCTGATGGATGGCTGGCCACAGCAGCGCATGTACCCGCGCCTCTGACGTCCCGAAAACAATTGAAAGTTCCGAAGTTTCGGCGGTGTTACCGAAACAGGCAAGCTGCTGTAGCGCGTTCTGAGTTGCGGCCGGCAGGCGGGTGAGCTTCCCGACCATCAGGTCCACTACGTTATCGGTGTATCCCTTTGCGTGGATGCGTTCGAGATCCCAAGTCCAGCGCGCCGTGCTGTGATCGAAGCTCAATAGTTTTTCTGCGGAGAGAGCAGAAACGAATTGAATGACAAAGAACGGATTGCCCACAGTCTTCTGGTGAACCAACCGCGCAAGTGGCGCTGCGCGCTTTGGCTCGCAGCGAAATGCATCCGCGATCAGCTGCTCGACATGCCCGGGGGTCAGCGGCAGCAGCGTGATCTCCTCGACGTTCCTGCCGGTGCTACTAATGCTATCGAGCTTGCGTTTCAGCGGATGGCTGGAATCAACCTCGTTACTCCGGTACGCACCGATGAGCAGCAGTTGCAAATCAGTCTCGGTCAGGAGATGCTCGAGCACGTCAAGTGTAGCTGCATCGAACCATTGCAAATCGTCCAGGAAGATCACCAACGGATGGTGTTGCCGGGCGAAAACGCTGACAAACCGGCGAAAGACCAGCTGGAAGCGAGTTTGTGCTTGCTGGAGCGGAAGCTCCGGAACGGCGGGCTGTTCGCCGATGATCAGCCTTAGGTCGGGAATCAGGTCGATCATCAGTCGTCCGTTGGGACCAAGCGCATCCAGGAGTGCGTTGCGCCAAGTCGCGAGCTCAGCTTCACTTTTGCCGAGAAGAGGCCGGACGATACCCTGAAATGCCTGAACTAGCGTCGCGTAGGGAATGTCACGCTTGAATTGATCAAATTTGCCCGACGCGAAAACCCCGCGCGATGGCACCAGAGCTTTATGCAGCTCATGGACAATAGACGACTTGCCGATGCCGGAGTAACCGGCGACAAGTACCAACCTTGGCGCGCCGCTCTTCACCACCCGATCGAAAGCGGCGAGCAGCGCCTCGATCTCGGAGCCTCTCCCGTAGAGCTTCTCGGGGATCAGCAGGCGATCTGGTGTATCCCGTTCGCCTAGCTCGAATGGTTCGATACGTCGGTGGCTCGACCATTCGGCGAGACAGCGCCGCAGATCGTGCTCAACGCCGGCGGCCGTCTGATAACGATCCTCCGCGGTCTTGGCGAGTAGCTTCATCACTATCTGGGAGAGCGGCTCCGGGATGCCTTCCGATTTTTCTCTCGGTGGTATTGGTTTTCTCGCGATATGACAGTGGATCCACTCCATTGAATCTGACGCGGCGAACGGCAGGGCACCGGTGAGCATCTCGTAGAACGTGACGCCGAGTGAGTAGAGGTCACTGCGAGAATCGATCGAGCGGTTCATCCGTCCCGTCTGTTCTGGCGCCATGTAGGGCAGTGTGCCTGCGATGAACTCGGGCGGTTCGCTCGCCTGCCGCTCGCGCGGGTGACGCGAAGCAAGACCAAAGCCGGTGAACCGGGCCTGTCCGTCTAGACAATTCACCAGAATATGCGCGGGCTTCACGTCTCTATGGACCAAGCCGCTCCGGTGAATGCTACCGAGAGTTACGGTGATGCTAACGGTCAGCCCCAGAAAGCGGTCCAGCTCCAAAGGTGCGCCCAGCAAGCGAACCAGGGGTTCACCGGACGGATCCTCCAGAACCAGAGTGGTTCGGCCAGCTTCGCGGAGTAGCTCCAGAGGCCGCACCGCCCATTCGCGGTCGAGCCCTTCCCTTAATTCATACTCATGGGCCAGGCGGTCGTGCGCAGCACGCGGAGGGTGCGCTGGAGCGGGTCGCACAATCAAAACTAGTTGCCGGTCACCGTCGGCGGTCGGACGCCACGCGCGGCAGAAGACCCAATCATCGTCTTCCCAAAGGACCACCGAATCCTCATGTCTTTCCATGTCGAACTGAGGCGGCTTGAGAGGGTCCTGCGACATTCGACCGTCCGGTCGATTAAACTACGCTTAAATAGAACCTGCCATATATTCCGCAACATGACAATTTCTGCGCATTGGCGGGAGTTTCAGATTTCCGCTTGTCTGAGCGATCCGTAGCGGGGGCAGGCTCTTTGAACCCTCATGGGGCGGCCGCGGGAAATGTAGGAGCCCGGCATGTCCCCACTTACCGCATCTTACCAGATACAACCTTGAGACGATTGCCGCCCGCAGGAGGCTATGATCGCTTGCATTGCCGGTTGCAGTGACGCGTCTTCAAAAGGCATGACAAGCGCGCACAATCTAATCGCGCAACTAGGCCCTAATACCACTTTCAAAATGGCGGGTACGATCGAGAGTTGCTGAACACGGGCGATCCGCGAATTCAGTCCTAACCACTCCACGAACGTTCTATTGCTAGGCATCTGAAGCAGATCGCCGTGCGCCAGGAATCCGATTAGCTAACGTTGTAGATAGTACGCACGTTCCGGATCGACAATGGACTCATTGCGTCGATCCGGCCGCATCCGAAGAGCGTTGAAATCTACAAAGCGACATCGAGAGTCGCGGTCAACTTCCATTGAGAACGGAAATAGGGCAGAACCGAACCGGCACTGGCGGACGAGCGCCTCCGTCCGCCACAATTCTCTTTCGCTCCTCTTGCTCTTTGGTCTGGCTTGCGCGTGCTTTCTTGCTTGGGGCAAGGAGACTTATGCCTACAACAATCTCGTTCTGATTGACGATGTTCCGTCGGCCAAACAAGTAATGCTAATGTTCATCGGCTCTGCAGCTGCCTCTGCTGTCGCCGCCGGACTTATGCTGCGATGCTGGAACTGTTGTGGTTCAAGTCGGGTCGCTCGCTTTATCCCAATGGACCTGGGTCAGAGCACGCTGCTCCTTTACCTCCTCCAAGCGAGCCTCTTCCGTCTCATGGACCTAGTCCAGTTCGGAGAACTCTGGGATCTCCCGACCAGGATTGCCGTCACAATCGCGCATGGCGTGACGATCATTGTGGTCGCGCCAGACATCCGCTGGATTGTGCACGACCTTGGATTCATGCCGCGAATTGTTCTCGGAACGCCGCCACACTCAGGCTTGCTGAAAACTCAACCTGCGTCCAGCTAGCCATGTAAAGCAAGTTTCGCCAGACTTTCGACAGAACCACTTGTCAAAGCCATACGCCCGCGCCTCGAACGTGAGCTGCCGACCCAGCTATGCTTCGAGGGCGCGGCGCCATCGTGTCAACGAGCGGCGATCGAACGACCAGTGATTACTCGGCATTGCATCGTGCCCTGACCAACGCGCAGGGATTCCGCATTCCGTGATCGAGGCGCTTGCTGCCGAAATTCTGCCTCAATCCGCCAGTCAGCTCCCCCCCTCGATTCGAAGTCAGACTTATTCGAAGGCGACCATTTCCTCTGCTTCACCTAGTCTGTGTCGTAGCGCGAGAAAACTCGCTCCTTGGCCCACCGTTCGGCAACTCCGCAGCGCTAAGCTCGACCAGGCGCGAAAGAAACGTGGTCGTAGCGCGGCATCAACGGCATTTCAATTGCCGCGAACGTAATCCGGAATACGCCATGCTCGCTCATTCTATCCATGGGGTGAATGCGCTGCATCACAACAATCGATTTTACCAATCCCAATGAAGGCTGCTAGTCAACGCAGCGCTTGAGCTCGGAGATGGAGCGGGTCGTGAGGATTAATCGTCGACTGTTGAGGGCAGTTGCTCCAGGTGGGCTCATTCGCCACCTGTTCAACGCTAAGGCTCCAGGAAGGCCTTTCGAACGGTTGTCAGCAGGTCTTGTCGGCCAGCATCCTCCCGCGCGCTGGAGGCCAGCGCGTCGCAATAGACGATTCGTGTACCAGAACGATGCATGAGGCAGCTATGACTTTGACAGTGTACGTATCTCGAAAATCGAGGGCAGTTGAGCGCCTGAACCAAGCATATCGGGTGATGGCATTTGGTTTTTTTACGCAGCTCCTTCGATATTTCGCTCTTCCTTTTCTCGCTTTCGCCAACTCATCTCCCGTTCGACTGAAAGCTGATGCCGACCCACATATCCCCACTGCGCCGCCTGGAGAGCGTGCTGCGCTCTCACGTTGCTGCAATTCCCGTGTTCAACACCTTAAACAGAGGATCGAGTTACAAATCGAAGAGATTGCAAGATTGATCTGCGAGGACCAGAGCGCGCTTGAAGCAACTCGGCTCCTCAATGCACTTACAAACGAGCTGGTATCGGCGAAGCTCGACATGTACTCGAAAGTTGACGAACAAACTGATAGTGCAGTCACAGGAGGGAAAGCGAACCGCATCGAGCAGGGGTACGGCACACTGTACGAGCCGGAACAGCTTTTGAAGCTGGGACGGCTTTTTGATGAAGCAGTCTTGGCGTTACCCCCAAGCTTGCGAACTCCTTCCAACCGGACAGACATCGCCAAACTCATCCTAGGACGTGCATCTTTTACTCAAATCGAACTTGGTCTTCTCGTTAAGTTGATTATCGCCCTTGTGGCTGCCACTTGAATACTAATAGACCTCGCTCCTCGTTGTAACACGAACAGTCACGACAATTCCAAAAAGAGAACTCGAGCTGCTTTCGCCCTAGCGTGGGCGGCTCGACGCGTCCGAGGCGACTTTCGGCAGATCGCCGATATCTGGTCTCATCACTCGATCGTCGAAGTCGCGCTAGACCGACCGATTTCCGGCACCGCTGGTGCGCTCACATATGCCAACGCATCGCCCATGCCGGCCTCTGCACCGATGGGCGGACGACAACCTCGTTTGACGAACTCTTGGCTCGACGGATTGCCAGCGAGTGCCGGACTCGCAGATGTTCGCACGCTCCTCGACACTTCTTGATCCGAACCAATGCTCAGGTCCCTCTGCTTGTGATGGCTTCGCGTGCCAACGTTCAACTGACTGCTCGAACCACGGCGAAGACAATGGCCAACCATGTGGCCAGGCAGAACAATAGGACGACGCGCCACGCCCTTACCCTGAATCGATTGCGCGAGTCGACTAGCTCCCATGCGCAACCGGTGAAGCAGCGGCCCCGCACGACGTCCATCATCTGATTGTAGTCGCGGAACTCAAACTGCGAGCGATTTTTACGGATGTACTTGATCCGATCCTGAGGTGCGAAGCAGTCCGCCCATATATTTTTGGCCTGCTCTTGCTCGTCTTCCTTAGACCGGCCGCAATTATTGGCGAGAGGATAGTCGGCAGCCGGCGTCACGATGCCATGCTCTCTGCCGAGCATGTAAGTGGGGAGCGTATTCAATTGAAAAACGCGCCATTCATGCATGGTGCATACCTTTCATATTCCGTTCATGTTCTGCTCTCCACGCCTACAATGTGACGTTACGTAAGATTCAAGCTATTCCTTTGGTGCCTACCAAATCTAGTTGGCTGCAGCCGCGACCCTTCTCTCCTTATTGAGCCTGAGGACATGGGCTTTCAATTCGCAACGCAGCAATAGAGCACGTCGAAGTTGGGCTGACAGCTGCTTGTTCGGCTCGCTTCGGACGCGCTACCCCTTCTCATGCCACCGTCTTTGCCTGCTTGACCGCTCGCGTCATTTCCGCGTGGGTGGACGGCGAACGGGCCTTTTTTTGCCTTTTGTCGACGAGTGGTCCGGTTTGGCGACTGACGTCAGCTTCTGCCTCGCAATCACTCAGGATCGGCCACGATCAACTTTGCGATTTGGTGGGCTGAGCCGCGAAATCGTTTCACCCTCCATCTTTCTTGTCGCCTTGCCCGCGAAACATTGTCGCGAATGAGGTGCCTGCCGCCGCCACACGAATTCACACAATTTCGTCAAACCAACCGCTCGGAGGGCTTGAATCGCACGTGGCGTCAAATTGTACGATCTCGAACAAGTGATGGTGGTCTCCAGCGAGGCCAACGTCTCCAAGGAATCCAAGGATCGCCAATGTCCCACCCTTTTCTTGTTCACCGCGAACGACGCTATCAGGATCCGGACACTCTCGCCCGAAAAAGCGATCGCCGACTTCCTTTAGACCTCGAATTGCTTGCCACCTTTTGGCCAAGTCAGGCGAAAGAGAGCGCGGACTCCGAACTCGATGCCCAGCATGCGCACCTCTTTGTCGCCCATCGCAAGAGCAATCCGTTCAGTTTGCCAATTCGATCTCGCATCGTGGTTCGTGCTCATCGTCACAAACCCGACATGTCCGATACAGCACCCCTCCTACGCGTCACGAGGATGTCCGACACGGGACACTTTGATGACAATGTGCGACGTGCAGTTCACCTCCGTTCCGAAACGCGCGTTGCAATTGCCCCTCATCTGTCGCTTTCGGATGCATTCGAGCTCACTTGAAGTCACCGTCACGATGGCTCAGAGCAGCGCCCCCTCCCGTGAGTTAAGCCGCGTGGCCTTGTCGCGGTAGTCGCTGATCTGAATCCTTAGCCAACTCTCTCTCTTGCAGGAGCCGTTGACCGTCGCGCACGACGCTCAATACGGCGCCAATCTACCGTCAAAGAGGATCTCTTGACTCGAAGCCTGTGTCCCCTCGCTCTCTGGGCCTATAGAACCGGTTGCAATGCAATAGCTTTCGTTGCGTTTGCGACCATGCTCTCTCTCACCTTCGAGCGCGCCGTCGCCCGAGATAAACCTGCAACGGAGGAGGAGCAGAGGGCTTGCACGCCGGACGTGTTTCGGCTCTGCAGCAGCGTCATACCGGATGCGGAGGCAATCACTGCTTGTCTCCGAACGAAGTTCACCAGCTTGAGTGATCAGTGTCGCTACGTAATGTCAACGCATGATAGCGCAAAGGCAAAAGCAGGCTCGAAATGACTTCGGCGCGGCTTCGATTGGTCCCGGTCGGCCCCGCTCGAGCCCGATCCAAAGAGCATCGCGGCTATGTCGGCTTTGCGTGACGATCGCGTGCACTTGCTCGTGAACCAACAGCTATCGAACGTCGGAATTCCGACCTCCTCGGACGAATAAGCGATGCAGACACTACCTTTCGATACGGTCCTGATCGCCAATAGGGGCGAGATAGCCGTGCGCATCATCAAGACGTTGCGCAAATTGGGGTTACGTTCCGCAATCGTCTATCACGACGTCGATGCAGACACGCCAGCGGTTTCCATGGCGGATATCGCGATCGCCATCGACGGTTGTTCCCCGATCGCGGCCTATCTCGATGCCGATCAAATTGTCGCTTGCGCCTGTAGAGCAAGGGTCGGCGCCTTGCATCCCGGCTATGGATTTCTGTCGGAGAGCGCGGAGTTTGCGAGAGCTGTTGAACGGGCAGGCATTGCATTCGTCGGGCCGAGTTCGGAAAGCATCGAACTGATGGGCGATAAAATTCGCGCCCGCCGTTTTGTTCAGCGGAGTGGATTTCCCGTCGCGCCTTCCGCCGTCGAGGAAGACGATCCAGAGACCTTCCCTTTCAGAGCGCGGGCCCTTGGCCTACCTTTACTGGTGAAACCTTCCGCTGGCGGCGGCGGCAAGGGCATGCGGATTGTTCGCAATCTCGACACCCTTGATGACGCGATCGCTCACGCGCGCCGTGAGGGGCTACGTTACTTCGATGATGGCCGGCTCTATGTCGAGCGATATGCTGAAAACCCACGCCACATCGAAGTGCAGGTGCTAGGCGATTCCTTCGGAAACGTGATCCACCTTTTCGAACGAGAGTGCTCGGTGCAACGCCGCTTCCAGAAAATCATTGAGGAGACACCCTCACCTGCCTTGTCGCCAGAGTTGCGCAAAGAGGTCTGCGAAATCGCGGTCGGCATCGCTCGTAGTGCTAACTATCGAAATGCTGGAACCGTCGAATTCATCTTCGATGGGAGTGAATTCCACTTCCTCGAGATGAATACTCGGCTTCAGGTTGAGCATCCTGTAACCGAGATGGTCACCGGCGTCGATCTCGTTGCCGAGCAACTTCATATCGCCGCAGGTCGCCCGCTTCGCCTTTCACAGTCCGATATCGTCTCTAAAGGCCACGCGATTGAGGCCAGAGTATACGCTGAAGCTCCTGAACGCGACTACGTTCCGACGACCGGAAAGATACTCATGCTGGAGTACCCTCAGCGCGAGGGGGTACGAATCGACAGCGGCATTGTTCAAGGTCAGCAGATCACGACGGCATTCGATCCCATGCTCGCAAAGGTCGTTGTACATTCGTCCACGCGCCGTGACGCCGCATTAGTGTCGGAAGGCGTAATGCGCGAGTTGGTGCTTCTTGGCTGCGAGACAAACGTAGATTTCCTTGCGCGTCTGTTCGCTGACGAGACGTTTTTGAGCGGACAGATTCATACCGGCTATCTCGATGAAAACCCGCACGTGGCGGCTGGCCAATGTGCGAGCGACCTACCCGCCGTCCTAGCGGCCGCCGCGCTCCTGACGAGGCCCGTTCGCGATTCAGCGGACGCCGTGCCCACGCTCCACGCAGAGATCGGCATGTGGAGAAATTGAGGTGAAGCACTCCTTTGCGCTTGATGGCGAGAACTATGAATTATGGCTTTCACCTAGCCAACACGGCTATCGTCTTCACCTGGACGACGAGGTATTTGCCCCGGTGTCGTTTTCACACGAACTCGACGGTAGCGGTACCCTTGTCATTGCGAGCGACACCGTCCCGGTCAAATTCGCAATCGACGGCGATATGCTTTATCTGCATATCCGCGGCAGGACGTACATTTTACGGTATCGTGATCAACTGCGAACGCTCGCTTGCTTGCATGATCAGGCGAGCCATCTTGTGGCTCGCGCACCGATGCCTGGAGTCGTGATTGCAACCAAGGTTTCGCGTGGTGATGTCGTGCCTGCAGGCGCGACGCTGATGTTGGTCGAAAGCATGAAATTGGAATTCGTCGTACGCGCTCCCCGGGGCGGTGTGGTCGAGCGCATTCATTTTGGCGTAGGCGACAGTTTCGAGCGAGACTCCGCGCTAGTTACATTTTCCGAGGAAGGGCACTGACGTGCAGCGGATTGTTTCCCGGGTGGACACCAAGTCGCGAGAATTTCGCCTCAACGAGCTCCATAACCGACGACTTGCGACCGAATTGAAGGAGCGCCAGTGTTCAGCTCGCTTCGACCGACCGGCACGAGACCTCGGGCGCCTGCGGCAGCAAAACAAGCTATTCGTTCGCGATCGGATCGAGGCGTTGCTTGATCCCCACACTCCGTTTCTCGAGCTTTCGACGCTCGCTGCCAACAAGGCCTACGAGGGCGAGGTGCCGTGTGCAGCGCAGATCGTCGGCATCGGCATAGTGGCGGGTCGCGAGGTCATTGTTCATGCGGATGATGCCAGTGTGAAGGGCGGCGCTTGGTATCCACTATCCGTGAAAAAGATCGTACGCGCCTTGGATATCGCAATTGAGAACCGCCTGATGGTGGTTCATCTTTGTGACTGCGCTGGCGGATTCTTGCCTTTGCAGGCAGAGTTCTTCGCTGATCGCTATCACGCAGGTCGGATTCTGCGTAACCAATCAATCCTCTCCAAGATGGGGGTGCCGCAGGTTGCCATCGTAATGGGGCACTGTACCGCGGGAGGAGCCTACGTTCCGGCGCTGAGCGATTACAATATCATCGTGCAGGGGACCGGGGCCATCTTTCTCGGCGGACCTCCAGTCGTAAAGGCCGCCACCGGAGAGGTGGTATCTGCAGAAGAGCTCGGTGGCGCTCGCATGCATACGAGCGTTTCGGGAACGAGTGACTATTTCGCGACTTCCGAGATGCATGCAATTGCCATTGCGCGGGACATTGTTGCTCAGATGAAGCGTCCAGCGAAAGAAGCGATTGCTCAATCTGCTCCGGAGCCTCCCGCCTATGATCCAGCCGAACTATACGGCATTATTCCAAAGGATCCTCGCGCTCAGTTCGACATGCGGGAGATCATCGCGCGCCTCGTTGATGGCAGCCGGTTCCACGAGTACCAACCCCGCTATGGCCAATCCCTGGTATGCGGTTTCGCGCGACTCCATGGATACCAGATCGGGGTAATCGCAAACAACGGCGTGTTGCAGAACAATAGTGTTCTGAAGGGCGCCCACTTCATACAACTCTGCGACAACAACCGGACGCCTTTGCTCTTCCTGCAGAACACCACCGGCTTCATGGTTGGACGGGAATACGAAGAGCGCGGCATCACGAAGGACGGTGCCAAGCTCATCATGGCCGTCTCCGGAGCGGAGGTCCCGAAACTTACCGTGATTTGCAACGGCTCTCATGGAGCGGGGACATACGCCATGGCTGGTCGAGCCTTCGATCCACGTTTTATGTTTACCTGGCCACACTCTCAGATTTCGGCCATGGGGGCGGAGCAAGCGGCTGGCGTGCTAACCCATGTCAAGGCGAGGCAATTGGCCCGTGACGGTGGGCGTTTGTCCGACCAAGAATTAGCGGCCATTCGAGAGCCGATTTTGGAAGAGTATCGGGAGCGATCGAGTGCCTATTATGCAACATCCGAGCTTTGGGATGACGGCATTCTCGATCCCATAGACACCAGAAACGCACTCTCCATCGCATTGAGTGCTTCGCTTAATACTCCAATCGAAGCGCCACATTATGGCATCTTCAGAATGTAGGTCGCGCTTCGCGCGCGACGACTTGGACAAAAGATACCCCGCGCCGACCTACGCTTCACGAAAACGATGACTCCAACTCATCTGGACGAGCCTTCCGACGCGCAACTCACTTCCTCCGGAAGCACAGTTGCTTTCACCGACAAAGATCACTCGCAAACCAAAGCACGCCGAAAGCCTGACACATGCAATGCCCCAAATGTCATGCCGGAGATCAAACCGCATCACATGACCCATGGAGCGGCCGTCCTGTGATCGATTGCAAGGCATGCGGCGACTATGTTGAAGACACGTTCGCCGAGCGACAGAAAGCGTACTCCATAATCACCGGCGTCGTGGCATCTAGCCAGATCGGCGAGCACAAGGGCGGCGCTCAACATGTTGCAAGTGAGATCCTACAAGCGCTCGAGAATGCCGGTCTGGCGATCCGTCTCACCTGACTAGTAGGACCGACCCATGCGCATCCGCTCTTTCCAGCACCTTAAGCCGCGGCCTGAAGCCGTTATTGTTGGCGCATCGAGATCTTCGAGAAGGCAGGGGTTGGGACAAGCGTACTTCTGTCGCTGCGGTCGCAATCGTGCTTTCGGTTGTGATTGGTCCGATGATGCTGCTCGTTCCGGAGGTTTGTATGACAACGCGAAGTCGCTATCGCTTCAGTAGGCCACTCGGAGATGGAAACGCAAACATGAACTAGGATGCCATCTCTTCCCGAGCGACGATGGACAGCCGCATCCTCAACAGTAGCGGCTGTCAATTCTCACAAATCGAACGAACTCCACATTGGGCCATGATTGCGTCGAAGGCACGACCGCAGACACGCAGGCCGCGCGCTTCGCGATCGCATGGATTGAACGAGCATCTTGAGAGGACTTCTATGGTAAAGCCAGTTGTTATTGTGATCGGCGCGGACAAGGGCGGGGTCGGAAAAACGACCGTGTCTCGGACGCTTCTGGATTATTTCAGCGCGAATAATGTGCAGACACGCGCATTTGACACCGAGTCCCCGCGCGGGACGCTCAAGCGCTTTCATCCCGCGATCACCGAAATCGTGGATATGACGAGGACCGCGGACCAGATGAAGATTTTCGACACGCTGAACTCCGGCCTATCCGTCAGCGTGATCGACGTGCGCGCAGGACTGATGTCCCCAGCACTCGCGTCGCTGCGCGATATAGGTTTTTTGGACGCCGCGCGATCGGGGCAAATCACCTTTGCCGTATTCCATGTATTGGGATCGTCTATCGCCTCGCTGGACGAGATCGCCGAAACGAGCAATTTCATGGCCGGCGCAAAATACTACCTGGTCAAGAACTTCATCAACGACACGCAGTTCTTTCAATGGGACCAAGCGACGTACAATTCCTATTTCCGCCGCATCAAAGACGTCACTGACTTAACGATCCCGAAGCTCAACGAGATGGCCTATGAACAGGTCGAGGTCGCTTCCGTCCCGTTCGTCAATTTTGTCGCGAACAAAGGACCGCACGATGACGCCGCCGACTACTCTTTCGTGCTGCGCGGTTACGTCAGACATTGGCTCGCCAATGTCTGGAGCGAGTATGACCGCATCAACTTGACAGACCTCGCCGGCGCCAAGTCGGTGACCCGCGCGGGCGAGAGGTAGTCAATCGAGGACTTATGCAGCGCTGGATCGCAGTTTTGGTAACCCCGGTCTACATCATCTGCTCTGCGAGCCCGCAGGTCGGCAAGACGCTGGTCGCGCGGCTCTTGAGCGAGTTCTTGCAGCTGAAGAACGGTACAGTGCTCTCCTTCGACCTCAATTTGAGGGAGCCGTCGCTGGTCGACTACCTCCCCACTGCCACTGAGACAGCGGATGTCATGGATACCTATGGCAAGATGCAACTCGTTGATCGACTGATCCTCAATGATAGCGTGGCCAAGGTGATCGACCTCGGCTTCCACGCCTTCGACGAGTTTTTCAAAATGTGCCGCGAAATTGACTTCTTGAGCGAGGCGATACTGCACCACGTCGTGCCAATCGTCCTGTTCATGCCTGACATCGACCGTGCCTCAGCGCGCGCCCATGAGATGCTACGGCGGCTGGTTCCGCCGCAGATACTGATCACCGTGCATAACGAGTTCGTTGTCCGCGGCGAATTATTCGAAGCCATGAAGCGTGGCCGCATGCTCCGCTTCGCGGCGCTGCCGGTATTTCTGAACGCCTTTATCTGGCGATTAGGTTTGTCTTTCACTGGCTATCTACGCCATGAAAAGGATTCCTCGAGCGAACTGCATCAGTGGATTCGGCAGAACTACACCAGCTTCCGTGATCTCGAGTCGAGTGTGATACCGCAGTAGTCGTGCTAAGGCGTGAGGCGCGAATGACATGAAAAATGGGAGCCGATCGGACCCCACGACAATGCCGAACGCGTCTGGTTCGAAGCCCGCCCCTGCGGCGGCCTGAGTTATGCGGAGCTCTGGGCGCCACTATCCCGGCGATTTCGGTGCAGCCAGTTGTTGAATGGCCCTGACGTCTGGTCCGTTTGGCTACATCGGCCTCAGAAGCGTAAAACACAATTACAACTTTCAAATGGGGCGCTGACAAACGCTGATCGGACAACTCAGTTGAGAGCCCTGGAAAGACCCCAAGAGAGGATCAACAATAGTGGATCTCTGCACACTGATTGAGCGCAACGCAGCGTTCGCTCCTAACAAGCCTGCGATCCATTTCGAAGGCGAGACCTTAAGTTACGCCGACCTTAATCGACGCATCGGCCGTGCAGCACGTGCCATGAAAAATGAGCTCGGCGTCAACAGAGGCGATCGCGTTGCTCTCCTCAGCCTCAATCGCCCTGATTACCTCGTTCTCCTCTACGCTTGCGCGCGACTCGGGGCGATACTGGTGCCCTTGAATTGGCGGCTGGCGGTTACCGAGCAGCTTTTTATCTTGTCCGACGTGGGGGCCAAGCTTCTGGTCATCGAGCAGGCTTTTGAAGGACTTCTGCCGATTCTAGCAGAGACACTGCCCCAGGTAACGACCGTGGGCTTCGACTTTGCGTGTTCCGGCACGCGGACGTGGGAAGGCTTGTTGGAGCAGATGCAGCGGGACAGCTACACCCCCAACGCGGACCTGACCGACCCGCTTCTGATCGTCTATACTTCAGGGACCACGGGCCGGCCAAAGGGAGCAGTGCTGAGCCAGGAAGCCTTGTTGTGGAACGGCGTGATGAGTCAGCATATGCACGCCCTCACATCCCGCGATCATGTGCTGACAGTATTGCCGCTTTTCCACGTCGGCGGGCTCAACATTCAGACGACGCCGGCATTGCATCTTGGCGCGACCGTTAGCATCTCTTCGCGGTTTACGACTGACGCCACCTTTGCCGCACTCGAGCATGATCGGCCGACTTTGACCGCCTTGGTGCCTGCGATCATTCAAACCTTGACTGGCGACCTTCGGTGGTCGACGGCCGATCTGTCTTCGCTGAAAGCGATCTCGGTGGGTTCAACGATTGTGCCGCAGCACCTGATCGATCGCTTGGTTGCACGCCGCGTACCCGTGCTGCAGATTTACGGCGCTACGGAAACGAGCCCCATTGCGATCTATACGAGGCTCGGCGGTGACCTTTCGCGCGAGGGGTCGACCGGCCTACCTGGACTGTGCTGTGAAGCGATCGTGATGGACGATGCCGGTAGCGAGTTGCCCGCAGGGACGCCTGGTGAGATCGCAGTGCGCGGCCCAAACGTATTGTACGCATATTGGGACAATCAAGCAGCCACGCGCGAAGCAATGCATGACGGCTGGTATCGCACTGGCGACATCGCCTCTCGCGATCGCGACGGCTATTTTTGGATTCATGACCGCAAGAAAAACCTGATTATTTCCGGCGGGGAAAACATCTATCCGGCGGAGGTCGAACGTGTACTCCTGGAGCACACTGACGTTGCAGAGTGCGCGGTCATTGGCCGGCCGGATCCATTATGGGACGAGGTACCGGTCGCTTATGTGATCACGCGCCCCGGAGCCGGGACGAACGCAGAGGCTCTCGTAATGCATGCGCAATCGCATCTCGCGCGTTTCAAAGTGCCCCGCGAAATTATTTTCACGGAGGAATTGCCGCGAACGGCCTTAGGCAAGATTCAGCATAGTGTACTCAGAACCTTTGATTCCCGATCAGGCGAGCAAGACTTCAGCAATTGACGGAACTTGGATTGCTTGCCACCGCAGTTCATGTGCCTCGCCCGCGCATGTGGCCGCTCCATGAGCAACTCTCACGCGATGGCGCGCTTGAAAGGAAATTCCAGCCTTGTCCTTAGCAGGATCTCGGACGGCGGATCGTTTTGCACGTCTTTCAGCATCCTATCGACCGCACCGGCGAGCGATCGTCCTTGCAACCAGCATGGATCCACCTGGACTGTTCGACTTTTCCAAAGACGAACTCCGGTCGTTTTGCTCGGCTTCCGCAATCCTAAGCGGACATGTGAGCTCAAGTCACGACAGCCACTCGGCCGCAAGCGCCCTCCGCAGCAGTGGATATGTCAGCCTCGCGCTGGCCTCTGCTGCGCCAAATGGCAGCGGCCTCCTGGAATATCAAGCTACCGACTTGGGGTTTGCCGTCGGACCTCAGAAAAATCCGCCTGAGCATCCCAGGCCCACGCACATAGTAGAAGTGAAAGATCCACGTGAGTCAGACCATGCCAGCCGAACTCGAGGACCGCTATCCGGCACTGCTTGTCGGACCGCGAGCTGTCTTGCGTTTCCGCCCGGGTATGCGCAAGGGGGTTGCGGAGACTATATGGCCGTTACTCGAGACTTATAGACCGCATTTGTCTCGTCCAATGGCAGCGCTGGCTGCTTCTCGAGCCTGCTTCCGAAGCCCTGACCCTGGCCTTCGGCGGACTGATCCTGTTGCTGGTGTTAGCGGTCCCCACGGTGCGATCTTGCGCGCCATGAGCGGAAATTTTCCCGAGCAGTTCGACTTCTTCCTGTTCGGCTTCTATGCTAGCGCCATCGCGAAGGCATTCTTTCCATCGGCTGATGAAACCGCTTCGCTGCTTAACACGTTTGGTGTGTTCTGGCTGGGCGCTCCAATGCGCCCGATCGGCGCTATCGTGCTCGGCTAGCAGCTGTGACGCCAATGGGGTTTTAGCCCGCCGCCGCCGAGCTAACGGATTCGTTTTACGGATGGACGATAGATTTTATCCATCACGTGAGGCGCCAACCTCAGCAAAATTTACTAGAATACCGAATTTGTGAAGTACTGAAGCAACTTTGCACAGCAGCAGTCATCATCGCTTCAACAAGCACCTGTATAGGCATGGGTTCACGAGCTGAATGACTGCAGGTACTCCCCGACCCGCTTAAGCGCCGCTTTCAACCTACCTTCGCTGACCAGCAGCGAGTCGTTGCTGAAAAAGGATATCTTGTTGGAGTTTCTATCCATGGATCACACTTCGCCCAAGCAGGAGAACACACTCGATACTCTGGTAAGCGCGGCGTTTGAGAAGTCATGGCGTTTCGTAGAGAAAGATCCATTTCTGACCCACAATGCTGAGGCGTTGCTCCGGGCTAGGCTACGAGCCCACCTGGAACGTTCATTGCGAACAGGAGAAAAGAATGTATTTGATCTGGCGAACAACGCTATTTGTAATCTACGTACCGAACTAGGACGGCGGCCCGGATTATAGTGTCGCCCTCAGCGGTGGCGTGGTGTGGCCCCCCTGGCACGGATCTAGCGGCCTCGCATAGGCTGCGGCCCTCGTTCTTCCAGCTCCCGGACTACATCTTCCTACCGATCTGTACTGTCGGCCTGATGGCCGGCAGGGATACACCAGAGGTGGTCGTCCTTCTGCACCCCACCCAGCGGATCGTCTGATCTCCCGCCATAGGACCAACGACGCGCAACTTTCAGATACAAAACTTCAACGGTCTTTCTGGCTAATTAACCACTCGAGAGGAGGCTCTTCGTCAAGCTCCTAGCCGCGCCCGGCAAAGAAGATTCATGCTGCATCCGACCGCCGAGATAGCACAAGATCCACCAAACGCGGCAAAACACATGTTGGCCATTCTGACCGTTCAACTCCCTCGCATGTGGGGGGCTCAGCCTAAATTCCTTGCCGTTGCCCTAATCATCTCAAGGAGCCAGCTCAAGGCCGTATCGTTCGGTCTGTACTTGTGCGGGGGCCGGAACACTTCGCTTTTTCACTTCGGCGGCCACACCGAGGGGTGATTGCCAATGGTAACCGCCTTATCGAGAGGGGATACCGAACTTCTGGGATCCGGGCCGCCACGTACTGGGTTCGAGCTGGTTCTGGTACTTGCAATAGTCCATTCGCATGTCATGTTGGGATGGACGCAGACATGGACCGGCACGATGCGAATTGGACGCCGCGCGAGACGGCGATATCTGCCGATACCTCGCAGGCCTTCCTTCTAAAGATTCGGAAGAAGTGGTTTGCGGATCCGGGAGCCCCCGACGACGATGCTTAATTCCGCTGCGGTCGACAAAATCGGTTAGGCCGGGAGCTAGTCGCCGAGGGGCAAGACGCCCGGTTTCGATCCGTTTGGAGATGGACGACATCCGTTCCTCATACTCCGCTCCCCGAGGAAATGCATAAGCTTGGTGCGCCCGATATCCTCCCATCAATTCCGAGCTATGGCATGAGCAAGAACGGCTGGACGGGTCCGGCCACTTTCAATACGTCGTCACGAAACGAAAGTCCGACGCTCGATCATTCTCGGTGGAGCTACCTGCAAATGAGCCTCCGCTAGGTCCCAAGGCTGAGTTTCCCGTCTCTGACAGTCCGATCAATCCTGCTCGGTTCATGCTATGGCGCCGCAACCTGCTCGAGCTACTGGACATAGTCGCAGGTATTCAGCCCGATCGTCGGCCCACCACTTTGCCATCGGCGCCGGATCTCCGATGCTGTTTCTTCTTGGACGTGGGAGGTCCTCTCGTCACTTCACACTCGCGGTCCTGGCAGCATAGACCAAATCCAGCAGCCGTTCACAGGCGCTTGATTTCGATGCCATATTTCCTGAGCGCGTAGCCGATTTGGCGCGGCGTTAGTGCAAGAAGGCGCGCGGCCTTTGCTTGAACCCAGCCAGCTTTTTCCATTGCAGCAATGAGGCGCTCGCGATCCGTCAGCTTCGCACCACTCACGATCGCACCATCGGCCGGCGCGACCTCGACAGGTGGAGTTAGAACGGCAATCGACGCAGCTGTGTCAGGGGCCGATATAACTGGTTTCGCCGATAGCTCACCGATCACCGCGGTCCGCGGCTTCGTTTGATCCAGTCCGCTCTTCCACAACAGGGCAGAGAGGCATTGACCGTGACAGCAGGCAAAATCGCGCCTGACGATGAACGGCCCTGGCGCCAGTGTTGCGGTCCGCTGCACGCAGTTTTCGAGTTCACGCACATTACCCGGAAAACCACAATTCATCAGCACGTCCATGGCACTCGGATCGAACGTTAACGTACGACTGTTTTCGCTGTTGAAATTCTTGAGAAACTCAGTGGCAAGCAGCGGAATGTCGCTACGTCTTTCGCGCAACGGGGGCAGCAGCAAGGGAACTACGCTAATACGATAATAAAGGTCGGCGCGAAACTCGTTCTTTGCCACCGCCCCTTCCAGGTCCTTGTTGGTTGCAGCGATCACGCGGACATCAACTTTCATAGTGTGGCCGCTACCGACCCGCTCGAACTCTTGTTCCTGAAGAACCCGCAACAGCTTTGCCTGAAACGAGCCCGAGATCTCGCCGATCTCGTCCAGAAAGAGCGTACCCTTGTCGGCAAGCTCGAAGCGCCCTTTGCGTGAGTTAAGGGCACCAGTAAACGCCCCCTTTTCATGACCGAACAATTCGGATTCCAGCACTGTCTCAGGCAGCGCCGCGCAGTTCATCTTAATGAACGGCCGCTTAGCCCGCGGAGACAACTCGTGAATAGCTTTGGCGACCAGCTCCTTGCCGGTGCCTGATTCACCTCGCAACAGAACTGTGGCATTCGACTTGGCCACCACCGCGATCTTGTCGAGCAGTCCGCGTAGCGCCGGGCTGGTACCGATAATACCATCGATATGAACCTTCTTACGCTCTCGCGCCGGTTGCTTAAATTCGAGGAGCTCCTTCTGCCACCGATAGCTCTCCGCCATGAGGCGCTTGCGGTCGCGCACTACCAAGCGATGGAGCTTCACCGCCTGTCCGATCAGGTTGGCAATCATGGTGAGTAACCGGACATCGGAATCGAGCGGGAACATCGAGTCGATGTCTGGCACACGCTCGATCGATAGGGTGCCGACTACTTTTCCATCGACGCTGATGGGAACTCCGATGAAGGATAACCGTATGTGATCGCTGGCCCCGAGCACATCCATATCAGCAGCGCTAAACGCTGGATGCGTTGCAACGTCTTCAGCCACGAACGGCATACCCGTCGCCACAATCTCCTCAATCGCCTTTTGAGGCAGGCGCATGCGGTAGCGTTCATCGCTTCCTTCGGTCCAACCGGCGCCGACCGCAATCTCCGCCACGTCGTCGTCTGCCAGGAGAGACACGACACCGTGCCGCATCTGCAGTGAGGATTGCAGCAGTTCGATAACGCTTGCCAGAGCGACTTCGAGCCGCGAAGGGCTGGCAAGCATGTTCGATATTTCGAACACTCCTCTGAGGGCGATTTCGTTCAAGGGCACGACCACGGGATGGTTCGCCTCGCCTTCCGAGCCAGGCCATTCGCACTCGGAAGCAATATGCACTGTGACAACGCCGACGTCGCCCTTCTTGCTTGCACTTAGTTCGCACTTCGAAACATCGTCTTGCATCTCACACTCAATCTCGTGTCCATTCGGACGCTAGGAGATAACATCTTTTCATGGCACGATGGTAAACAAGATGGCTTCATTCGATTCACGCTCCTTCACAAAATCGCGCACAAATCCTCTGTTGGAATAATATTGGTGCAGACCCAACAAAAACGAGCAATGATTTCTCACGTATTCGCAGACGATCACATACGGCCTACGCCGCGGATCGCGATCCCTCGTGTTTCGCTTGCTTCATTCGAACGCAAGGTGAGCTTTACGCTCTCCCACCACGACGTCCCGGAATGTTGGAGTGATATGCCTACCCAGTGTGGCCATGCAGGCCGCAAGTGGGTCAAAGGAACGAACGCCGCCGCGACGCCAACAGGCTCGGCCGGCCGTGACTGATGTTGAACGCGCCCGTTGACGACTGGCGTTGCCGATGATGTCAGCAGCGCGCCCTCCGGCACCTAGGGTGGGCCGGCCGCGCTGTTGCGCAATGCCAGCAACCGCTTGCGCGCAAACTTTTTGAGTTTGATCACGCGGCGCGGCCGGATCGGGCGGTAGCCAGCTCGACCTCGAGATCGCGTTCAGCCACCGCCCCTTGCGGATATAAATCATCATCGGCAGCTTGCCGCGCGCATGAGATGGTGTGCCAGCGCAAAACTCGACCTCTGGCGGTCGAGCCGAAGTCGCAACTTCCACTGGGCACCAGCAGGTTCCAGCCTTTCCTGCAGCATGCAGCTCACACCAACATGAAGAGGATATTGACGTCGACTTCCGACATGCGACAGTGGAGCGCATGGTTGTCTGACATGCCGGCCCATACGCATCTTTCTTCCCCTTGCCGCACTCACTTGAGCTTGGATCGGTGCAGGATTTGGGCCAGGGCAATACGAAGAATGCCGATACGATTGCGACGCGATGTCGCGCTCGCTAACAGCTTAGCGGATCAAAGACACTAAGCGCGTGTGCTTTCTGACAGCCACACGGGCGACGGATCCGTATCGTGTCTTCGAGCTCCCCAATTGTCCCCGGCGGACGTGCGCTCCCGTCAAATTCGTCTCTTCTCTTACCCAAGCGCAACTACGGCAACAGTGCCAAGTTTGTTGGAAATGCTTCAATGCATCCTTGAGCGAACAGTTTGTCATTTGTCAGCCGAACGATCCGACGTATCAGCCGCTGGCACCTTTTTTTGTCTGACCGCCTTCGACTCGCGGGAAATGAAGTCGCGCGGCTTCGTCACGTCCCACGACCCAGGTTGCGGTTCGGCAGCCTTTCGTCTCTCGATCGAATTGGGATCACTCGACTATCTGCGGGCCCCTAAGACAACGAGCACGACAGCCTGTTGCGCGGGCAGACATCTCAGAACAACGGCACTCACCGCCGCACCCGCAACAATGCCCGCTACGCCCGCTAATCGAACGTTACCAGCCCCGTACGTCAGGTTTGTTGGCTCAGTGGTCCGGAACCGGCTCGCTTCGAGCGGTGAGCTCGTTTCGGCGCAATGAGCTAAATTAGAGCGACGACCTTCAAGGCGCCCCAATCGACCAAAGGCCCGCCACCCTCGGCAAGACCCGGCGGCGCAACAACAGAACAAACACAAAGTCGCGGCACGATCGGCGAGAGGGTAAGGGCATGCGGCTTATAAGATCGGGTGATGCTCGGGCGACTCATCGATCAAGATGAGACGATTCGGATCATTCAAATCGAACTCAATAATGCGCGGCGCGACAAGGCGCGCATAGCGCGTAAAGGCGCTGGTCGGCGGAAAGCGAATCACGGTATCGCATCGACCGAGGAGGTACATCTCGATGAGAGCAGAGAACCCTCCCTCCGCTCCCAGTTCCGCACTATGCAATGGCCCTGCTTGAACCGCCAGGAAGCGCTTTGAGATGGTAAAGAGGTCGGGAAACATGGCCGACCCCCGATCCAGAACTTTCGGGCTGTCCGTACATAAAAACACTTTCACTGGCTTTTCGTGGGGCGATGCCTTGGCCTTTTCGATGGCAGCGCATACCTGCCGCAACGCACGCTGCGGATCGGCCCAGTATGGCGTGTGCCCCATGATATCTTCGCCATTGCCGTGTCGAACATGAACGCCTATTACGCTGTGACCCTTGAAGTGCCCCTGATAGATCGCGTCAATCCGAGCTTGAATTTCAGACCGCAGTTTGACGGCCCGAAATATTTGTCGCTCGGCATCTTGATCACAACCCCACATCAAACAAGCATCACACACCACAGTATTCGCGTGAGTGTCATCCCGCGCTTCGAAGAGCTGCCTCAGCTCATCGCGTTCGCGGAAAATCTGTTCGTATGGTCGATAAACGCAGTCGATGGATGGCCGATTCCACCAAGTTGGAAAAAACGGTCCCGGAAAAGAGAGTTGATTGATCCGATCATCGCAAATCACGGGTACACCGGCGATGTCCTGAATTGGCTCGAAGAACACCCCAAAGGCGTTGGTGAAGGGGTCATCGAGATAACAGGATCCGCGCCAGTCGATAACCAGCGTGCGCCCTGTCCGCTTGGCGTATTGCCAAGCTGACGCGAGCGACCACAGGCAATCACCGAAACCAGTACGTCGCCGGGAAACAACGAACCTTTCTTTCACGGAACCACCATCAACTAGCATTCTACCGTCCTCGTCACGACATACCGGACGGATCAGAATGTAGGTAGCTCTGCGTAAGATCTCCAGAGGTCATCGCGGCCTTATTGATCGATCGACGTTCATGCTGGCTCTGCCATACGATCGCAGTCGTTCTGCACCCGAGTCGCGCGTGAGGGAGGATGCAGGCGAACACGCCGCTGCTCCCATAGGCTCCGTAGTTCTTTGACGAGAACTTCGCGCTCGGCCTGATCCAATGTCATCGAATTGGAGAGGTCGCGGAGGACGGCTTCGCCCTTGATCCGCATCAGCAGATCGAACACGCTATCTGAAATGCGCACACCACCGCCGCCGGAGAAGGTCGTGCGGATCTCGCATACCGTCTCCTGTCGATCTCGTGCTGTGTGTGCGCGGACGCGATACAGCGATGAATAAGGCGGCAGTGAAACCGCGAGCGAGGTCCAATCCTCGAGCGTTGCAGCGCGCTTTTTGACAAGGAACGGCCCAACTACGAGAGCATCGAGTTCCGTCGTCAGAAATGTCGCAACGGCATCTGCAACCGAATCCACGATCGGCTCGGCATTGTTGTTAAAGGAGGTATTGAGCACAACCGGGATGCCCGTCCGTTTCTTGAACTCATCGATAAGCCGCCAGTAGGCTGGATTCGAGCTGCGCGACACTGTTTGTAGCCGTGCAGTACCATCAACATGCGTAATGGCGCCCAGCAAACCGCGCTTGGCATCACGTACGCCAACTACGAAGTTCATGAAGGGAAATTCGTCCGTTCCGGCCGGGAGATCGAAATATTCGCGCGCATCCTCCTCCAATACGGAAGGCGCGAACGGTCGATAGCCCTCGCGCTTCTTGACCATCGCGTTTATGCGATCCTTGTTCGCCGCAGGTCGGGGATCGGCGAGAATACTGCGGTTACCCAGCGCACGTGGTCCGAACTCCGACCGACCCTGCACCCATCCGATTACTGCGCCGTTTGCCATCCAATCGGCCGCTCTGCCCGCCACGTCATCGCTGCGTTCGACGTCAAGATGTCCAGCCCATGCCGCCAATTCCTGCTCCACGGCACGGTCGGTCCCGAGATCTGGCCCCCAATAGACTTCCTTCAGCCGCTCGCGCGGCGCTGGCCGTCCAACCTCATCAGATGCCATCAACGCAGCGCCTAGGGCGCAGCCTGCGTCATGCGCCGCAGGTTGCACGAAGATCTCCTCGAAAAGCCCCGAATACAACAGCTTACCATTGACGGTGCAGTTGTGGGCCACGCCGCCAGCCAAGCACAGCCGCTTCATGCCCGTGGCTTCGCGGTAATGCCGAACTATGTGAAACACGATTCGTTCGAGCGCTTCCTGCAGTGACGCGCTGACATCTCGATGTTGCTGGGTGAATGGCATTCCTTTTCGTCGGACCTGAATATTGTGGACCAACGCCGGTCCGATGCGATCCAGGTAGAGCCGGTAGCCCCCGTTCTCAGAGAGCTCGTAGAACCGCTCAAACAGCTTGCGATAAGGCGCGGGATCGCCATAAGGAGCAAGGCCCATGACCTTGTATTCATCGAACAAGCTATAACCCAGATACCGGATCGTCTCGAGATAAAATAGCCCCAAAGAGTTGCTCTCCGGGAAGCTCTCGAGTTGATTGACTTCGGTTCCGGACCCGATCGCCACGAGACCTGAGAGAAACTCACCTCCGCCATCGATTGCAAGGACCAGACTCTGCTCAAATCCGGACATTGCAAATGCACTTACTGCGTGCGCCTGGTGGTGACTCACGAATGAGACGCGCGATGGATCAACTTCGGTGTTGAACTCCTGAGCCAGCATCGTCCGAAGCAGCAGCCTGGCATCCATCGGAATGGCGTCGGATGTCTGCGAGACAAACAGGCGTTCGAGCATTGCATTGCAATACGCTTCGGTCGCATAGAACGCGATGCGATCGACGTCGCGCAGTCGAACACCGGCAGCATCGAGACAGTATTGGATCGAGTTGCTTGGAAATTTATTGGAATGCTTGACGCGATTGAGGCGTTCTTCTTCGACGGCCGCTATCACGCGACCGTCACGCACGAGCACAGCAGCGCCGTCGTGAAGAAATGTACTTGGAAGCTCGGGTCGGAATTCAAAAACCTTGTCTAATCCGCCGCTCACTCCGAGACACAGCATCTTACTCTCCATCTATTGTAAGAGGGCTCTATTGGAACAACCCGACTCACGGTTGCTCGCTGCGGCGTCGTGTTGTCCACTGCGGCACTCTCAGCGCATGAGGCGTCGGAGAAGCAGCGCAACCGACAACAAGAATGGCACGACCGCATAAAGGCAGAGTGCACCTATATGTATACCGACGCTGCCGATTGGCCGCCCGAGCATCGCCGGGCGAATGAGCTCAATCGAATGCTCCAGCGGCAACAGGCCTGCTACGAACTGGAAGGCCGCGGGCAACTGATTGATCGGAAACACTGCGCCGCAGAGGAACACCATGGGTGTAAGGACGAGTGTTTGGTAGAATACGAAATAGTCGTAGCTGGGCGCTAGGGATACAATGACCATCGCCAAGCTCGCGAACACGAACCCAGTAAGAGCGATTGCGGGTAGCGCATACAGCATGGAAGGCCACGCCGCGTAACCCAGTCCCGCGGCAACGATTGTGATGCCTGTGCCAGCCAGAACGGCCTTGCTGGCTGCCCATGCCACCTCTCCGAGCAGGATGTCGCCAAGAGTAAGCTGTGTGCAGAGCATTGCCTCCCAGGTCCGTTGCGAGTGCATGCGGGCGAACGTTGCGTAAATCGTCTCGAAGCTTGCCGAAGTCATCGCGCTGGTCGCGACCATCCCGCCCACTAGAAAATCGATATATGAAGTCCCGTTGACACGACCGACGATGAGTCCGAGGCCAAAGCCAAGACCGAGTAGATTGGTCATTGGATCGGCGAGATTGCCGAGAAGCGACGCAAGCGCTACCTTCCTCCATGCCAGATAGTTGCGTCGCCATACCGCAACCCAGTTAAACGCGTTAGCGGGCATGGCCGCGCCATAAGTCATTCTCATCATATCTCTATCTCGCGTCCGGTCAGCCGCAAGAACACATCCTCGAGATTCGGCGGACGCTCCAGAAGGCGCAAACCCACAGCTCCTCTCAACTGCTTCCGCACCTGCTCCAGATCCGGTGCATAGCAAAAGATCGTCTCGCCGCTTAGTTCGATGCGCTGCGCGTAAGGCCTGATCAGTTCAATGGATTCCTGCGGGTTGCCACCATAGATCTCCATGACATCGCAACCGATCTGTTCGATGATGAGCGCCTGAGGCTCACCTTCGGCGATCTTGCGTCCTTCCTCAAGCACGCAGAGCCTATCGCACAAGCGTTCGGCCTCTTCCATAAAATGGGTTGTCAGCAGGATCGTCTTGCCGCGCGCAAGGAGCGCACGCAGACGCTCCCAGATCAGATGGCGCGCGTGCGGATCAAGACCGGTCGTTGGTTCGTCCATAACGAGCAGATGCGGGTCGTTGATCAGCGCACGTGCCAGCACCAGTCGGCGCTTCATGCCGCCGGACAACTCGGCAACGCGCGCATCCGCCTTGCTCTCGAGGCGGGAAAATTCGAGCAGTGATGGAATGACCGCATCGATTTCACGTGCGTTCATGCCGAAATAGCGCCCGAACACCAGCAAGTTCTCGCGGACCGTGAACTCGTTCTCGAGGTTGTCGAATTGCGGGACCACGCCCACGCCTGCGCGTGCCAAGCGAGCGTGCGCCGGTACTTGCTTGCCGAGCACCGTAATCTGGCCAGAGTCCGGCGGCACCATGCCGAGTATCATACGCACAATAGTGCTCTTGCCCGCACCATTTGGTCCGAGCAGTCCGAAGCACTCTCCCGCTGCAACGGTGAATGCCAGCTCGTTGACAACGGCTTTGCCGCGGTATGATTTGTTTACAGCGGCAAACTCGATCGCTACGCTCGACATGCGTTCATCTCAGCTTGTCAGAGCCATCTCGGACAACGGCACCTTGACTTCGAGCGTTTTGGTCCAGAGCAGGCCATCGCACCAGATGTGTTCGATGCGACCCCATTCGCAGGCAGCTGCGACATCGGGGAAGAAGCCACGTCCATGGTGATTGGCGCTGGTGTTGCAAAGCAGCGGAATGCCCGTCAGTTTTTCATATTCAATGAGCAGTTCAGCAACCTTATGCTGGGATGTTCTGCCAATCGTCTGTAATCGTGCGGATCCGTCGAGGTGCACAACAGCGGGGATTCTGTCTCGCCACTCTGGCCGCGTCTGATGGTCGAAGAGCATGTAAGGGTCCGGCGATCCAGGATCGAAAATGTCCGGCGCTCGGTCCTCCAGGCATATCGGCGCAACCGGGCGGAAGTGTTCGCGGAATTTGATGTCGTTGAGATAGTCCTTCATTTTCGGGGATGTCGCGGCAGCAAGAATGCTTCTGCCACCCAAGGCGCGTGGGCCGAGTTCGGCGCGGCCGTTAAGGAAGACCACGGGTTTATCGGATGCGAGGAGTGCGGCAAGCTCGCTTATGCTGCAGGGCGCTGCGTACCATCCCGTTGATGCATCGCCGCCTGCAAGGGCCGGACCACTATAGACCGACCACTCGAGGGGTACGAAACCTTTGTCCGCCACCATTGCCGAGCAAGCGGCTCCGATTGCTGAACCGCTGTCATTCGGGAAAGGCGGCACCCAGACCGCATCGAACAGGCCGGTCGCACGTAACGCACTGTTCCATTTGATGTTAAGACCACAACCACCGGCTATGCATAGATTGCGCGGCCCCGGAAAGGACGAATGCCGAAGCAAAGCAAGGCCCATCTCCCGCACGAGCAGACGCTCAAGGAAAATATGAAACGATGCGAGTACATCTTCGGGTCGCTTGGCGTCCAATCGAAGTGCGCTTTCTTCGAAGAATTCGTGCGTAGCCGCAAGCGATGCTTCGGCATTATTTATGTTCGCGCGATAACGCCGAGCGGGCTCCGTGTCCGCCGCAAAGCGCTTCTCATAGACCTCCCTAAACACCGTCACAACGTCTTCATCAGGCACCCCCAGACCGATATAGGCCATCAGTTTGCCCGCAACGCCAAGGTCCCAGTTGGTCCGGTTCGGCTGCCGATAGGGCCCGAAGTGGTGGCCCGCGACAGCATAAGCGTGGCCTATCATCGGGAAGAGGCAATCGAGGAAGCGGCCCCCGCCCGGCTCTACATAATAAAGTCGTGGAAAGATGCAGCCATCCCACACGAGGCAGAAAGCCGGTTCTCTCGTTTTCGCAAACGGGCTAGTGCAGTAAGCGGAGGCAACATGGCCCGTGACGTGCGCATAGCTCTTATAGGAGACACTTTCGCCCTCGAGCACCAGCCCATCCCCCTCGTGTGAAGATAGGAGCCCCTCGGGACGTTCAACATACGGTGCGCCTTTGAGCGTCAGACGTTCCGACCCACTCAGGACCTGGAATTGTGTTTCGATTTCCCCGTCCCAACCGTCGATGACGAACTGGTCAATATCGCGGGGATGAAGGCCATATTCCGCCAATGTGAGAACAACTGTGTCGAGATTTTTGATGGCTGAGTACCGTCGGTTGTTCTCGCGTTTCTCATGCTCGATGCAAAAGACCAGACGTCCATCCTCTACAAGAGCGATGGACCCGTCGTGCGTCAGCTTGATGCCACAGATGCGCATAGTGCCTCGATGCTAAGGTCGGTTTTTAGATGGATGGGAAGACCGAATTCCGAAAACAAGCGAGCAAGCAGTCTTCGTTGGCCGACTCGCCCTGACATTGCACCCGTTCGACCTCGACCAATGTTTCGTTCAACATTGCGATGATCGTTTCGGCGCCGGCAACATGTCCCCAACCGCGGCAGGTGGCATCACGAGCTGATCCGAAAACCAGATGACCATTCGGCGCAAGCATTCCCACCAAATTGCCGATGGCCGTACGCATCTCGGCAATATCGCGGAGGTAGTAAAGCACTTCCGCCACCACGATCAAGTCGAACCGTTCCGTTCGAGAGAACCGCTGAATGTCAGAGACTATCCAGGTGATGTGCGACCATCGCTTCGTCCGCTGACTCGCCCGACCGATCGCTCGCGGCACGACGTCAACGACTGTAAGTCGTTCGCAATGGGGCGCCAGCTTCTCCGTGAATGCGCCGGCCGCGCACCCGACCTCGAGCGCATTCGTGATGAAGCCGTTGGAAAGCGACAGCCGGAGCATTTGCGTATGACGCTCTCGCTCGAACGGATTGCCGTCCAGCCGCCATGGATCATCGGCCGTCAATTCTCGTTCTAACGATTGATAACTGTTATCCGGGTTCATAAGCTATCCGCTTCTCAGTCCGCATCGCTTGCCGCTGCAAGTGCGGTCGTGTCACCGCTAGTTGGACGGCACGAGCTGCGAATCGGAACTGCGGATCCCGTAGGCCGGATTGGGTCTGGTTGGGAATCACGCGCCTGGTTTCCGCCAAACCCAGGTGCCTTGGCTGGCTTGCGTGAGAGCCAATCGCTATTGCTTAGCGTACACAACGCATAGGCCTTTACCGGAAGTAGCAGAAAGATATTGATGGGCGTGTGCAGAGCAAAAGCGAAGAATCGCAGTTGACGGGCACGCAAGGCAGCTACGCCGCATCTCACCATGGTCATTGATGCGACTATCAGAACTGTCCACCATGGCACAGTGGCCGTCAGGGCGAGCTGCGCAATGCCCATTACCACCGAAAGCGCCAGAAGAAGCGGGCCGACGTTTTGCCCGATAACGTCCAATGTCAGGTATCGATCCAGACCGGGCAAAAGGCGCAACGCAAGCAGCGTATCTCGGAAAGTGCTGCGGGCCCAGCGAAGCTGTTGGCGCAGATACGGCCCTACCCTATCTGGAACGACTGTTGCGGCGTACGCGTCCGGAACGTACTCAGTTCGAAATCCTGCTTTCAGCATAAGAATCGTCAGATGGCGATCCTCACCAAAATCGCTCGGCTTTCCTCGGAAGAATTGCGCCTCGTACTGATCCAGCAGCAGATCGAGAGCTGATCGTCGGTACATCGCACATGGACCGCAGCAGCACATGACCGCGCCGAAACGAGCTTGAGCTGCGCGCTCTTCGTTGCACGCCAACCAGTACTCCATGTCGATCAACCGAGTTAACCAAGTGGCGCTCCGGTTGCTCGCCGTCAGCTGCCCCATGGCAGCGCCGATCGCATTATCTTGCATCCTCAGTGCAAGCTTCCTGACCACATCGGTCGCGAGTATGGTGTCCGAGTCGACGTTGAGGACCAGATCTCCGGATGACCGGCGGATCGCGGCAATCTGTGCCTTCCGTTTTCCAACGTTCTTTCGCAGGAGAATAAAGTTGAACCTTGAATCGTACGCATAGGCATGATGGACGGGTGCCACATCCTCCCGATTTCCAGAACCGTCATCGACCACATAGATGCGTAGCTGCCCGACGTAGTCTTGGCTCGCAATGGATTCTAGGCATGCCGACAGCGTGCGCGGGTCCTCGTTGAAGCAGGGCACGATTACATCCACGCTGGGCATCGATTCAGGGTCGCCCCCATCCGATGACACCAACGACACTTGTGTCGGCGAGGCATGGAACGCCTGCACGGACTTGTAGACCGCAGAGAGCAACGCATAAGACGAGACGACAATAGTACTAGTTGTGGCAAGCAGGTTCATTGGGAGGCCAATTGTTCAATGAGTTTGCGGAAGCGGGCGGATCGCGAAACCGCGATCGTGCAAGGCTGGAATAAGTTGGGAAAGTGCCTTCACCGTCTGGTGGCGCAGACCGGCATGAATGCCCCGTCCCACCTCGTCGGGCGGGCATCCATCATGCAGGAGAACGATCGCACCAGGGCGGACAGAGGCTAACACTGTTTCGACGATCGTATCCACGCCGGGACAGGACCAGTCGCGCGGGTCTACTGACCAGTGGAGAGCGTTAAGTCCGGCCTTCGCTGACTTGGCCAGCACGGCTTCGGTCCAAATGCCATACGGCGCGCGCACGCGTCGCACCGAGGCCTGAGGGCATGCGCTCCTGATGGCGCTACTCGCGGTCATTATTTCAAATTGCACTTCGTCGGGGTCGCATCTGGACAGATCCGGATGTGTCATCGTGTGGTTCGCGACCTCGTGCCCTTCCGCGATCATCCGACGGATCAGCTTTGGCTCATTCGTCGCGTACGTGCCAATGACGCAGAACGTCGCCGGCGCGCGGTGCTCCGCCAGCACATCGAGAATATCCGGCGTGCAGTATGGATTAGGCCCGTCATCGAACGTCAGATGGACGCTGTGGCGAGCGGTGTCCGTGAGGCGCTTGCTGTCCGCTTCGAAGAAGCAACTGGTGTGTTTCACAGCTCTGGCCCATTACGCTCGATGACTGTACCGGTGGGCCACTCGCTCATCGACCGCGCTATAGGGAACACCACAAGCAGCGCGTCATCGACCCGAGTTGGGGGCAGGTCGGCATAGATATCCGGAAGAGTTGATCGCACGCGAATGCCCGGAACGATTGTCGCCATTCCTGGGCGGCCGAGCAGCCTAAAGATATGCTCTTTGAGTTCGTGTCGAACCGTACCGAAGCCGAAGGGGACACCGAGCTCCTGCAACACGGGATACATCACGCGCATGGAATGACTGATTCCGAGTCCTTCGAGATCCGGACGTACCGCGTACAATCCAAGTTCGGCCACCAACAGATCGATTTCACCGACTTTGATGAACCGGCGCAATGCGCCGATATGAGCCGCCACGCCGCGATCATCGTAGCCAACTACCCGAAGCTCCGGTCTCGCGCCGGCCCAGCTTCGATTGCCTTCAAACGGTTTTGCGTTGAACGCCCCGGTCGGCCCGTAGGCGCTTCGAAAGAACTCGGAGATTTGGACGTGGTCGGCGAGTTGTAAGTCATTTTCCCAGCACGTCCTCCACTGGAGTTGAGGGCGCATGAAAGACTCTCCTGCTTCTTGCTACGTTCCTGAGGCACGCATCAAGCGAGCGACGGGCAGTGTGACGGTGCTCGTTTCGATGGGGTCGTCAGCGAATGGGGGGAATGTTGGCTTGTGGACGGCGTTAAGATCGCATCGCGCGGGGAGCCGGCCAATTTGCGTGCTCCTCTTGTGTGTGCCGCGGCTCATTATCGCCGCTGTCTCCAGGCGAGTGGCGACCGGCTCTGTTACAGGTCGTGCTCTGTCTACTGCCTCAAATCCTCCGCGGCCGCGATGTGTGGTACTCAAGTTATCGAAGGACCACCCAGTTACCCAATCATATCGAGGTAGACGCCCTCCATTGAATGGTATGCGGAGCATATACGATGGTTTAAATCGCGCTCCTGGCCGCATTATTGAGCCGCCTACAGTTGCAGTGGGAGACGACCCCATTGTAGAAACTGTCTCGACCGGGCGAAGGGACTGCGACTCCGCTGCAAGCGACGTCACGCTCCTCTGGCCGCACGGCAGATATGCTGATCGCGGGCACGGAAAGCAGGACACGAGGGTGTTAGCCGCGGCTTCATTTGCCTCGTCCAATATCTGGCGCCGAGCTTGATGCGCGCGACGAACTTGTTGCCGCTCATTTGTTCTCTTAAAGCGGGCATGACGGCTCGCCGCGTGTGCGCTCGGCCGGCGTTCGCATGAGTGGTTAACACTGGAATCGATGCAATGCATTCGGATGTGACAATACAATGACGGACGCCGAGCTAAGCTGTTGCGCACAACCGCTGACGACACTCCATCACCAATGCTTGCGATTTGCGGTGCCACGCTCTGCTTCTCCGAAACCTACCCGATTGCTCAGGTACTGGAGATTTCCTAGACGGCGCCGAGCGAATTCGTAAAATCGATTGTTTGGATGAGAAACATCTACACTGCGGATAGGTGACAATGCGTTTCCGAGGGCTTGATCTTAATCTCCTCGTCGCGCTCGATGCTCTGATGACCGAGCGCAACCTCACGGCAGCAGCACGCAGCATCAACTTGAGCCAGCCGGCCATGAGCGCGGCGGTTGGCCGCCTACGCGCGTATTTCAAAGACGACCTCTTTACGATGAAGGGCCGCGAACTTATTCCGACTCCACGTGCGGAAGCCCTCGCTGCTCCAACTCGCGAGGCTCTACTTCACATCCAGTTCTCCATTACCTCCAGGGATACATTCAAACCGAGCGAGTCTGAGCGGCGCTTTAGGATCAGCCTGTCTGACTTTGCTACGGTCGTGTGGTTTCGACATGTCGTGGAGCGTGTCGCACGAGATGCGCCCGGCGTCAGATTCGAGTTGATGCCTCTCGCGAATCCGTTCGATCACCCTCTCCAACGCGCCGAAATCGATTTTCTTATCGTGCCCGAGCTGTACATGTCGGACGCGCACCCCAAGGCGACCCTTTTCGACGAGACACTCGTGTGCGTCGGCTGCCGCTCGAACAAGCACCTATCGCGGCAGCTTACATTCGAGAGGTACATGTCGTTGGGGCACGTCGCGGTCAAGTTCGGGAGCAATCGAGTGCCTTCCATAGACGAATGGTTTATGCAAGAGCACGGCATCAAGAGACGCGTTGAGGTCGTCGTGCAAAGCTTCAGCATGATCCCTCCCATGTTACTTGGAACCAACCGAATAGCGACGATGCCACTGACGCTCGTGAAGTATTTCGCAAAAGCGATGCCGCTACGGATCACTAAACTCCCGCTACCGCTTCCGGGCTTTACCGAGGCCGTCCAATGGCCTTCCCTTCACAATACTGATCCGGCAAGCATATGGATGCGTGAGGTTTTGTTGCAGGAGGCAGGGCGCCTGGTCTCTCCCCGCGCCAAGACACCCCTACGGGATCTTCCGAACCACTCTTCGCAAGCTAAAGACACAGCGGTAGACGCGTCGGAATGACAACCGCGGTTCGCAGGAATTTCGCTCGCTCCAAGGAATGTTGGCTCGACGACAGTGAGAAGTCCCGAGTCGATACAGCTTTCCGTCCCCGGTGATTCTTCGGAGGCTGCTCTTCGCAGCACATTATTTCTGTCAAGCAGCTCGAGCGTTCTCTCCCTGATCCACCCGGCCACGTTGATCGCGGGTGTCTTTCGACCCGCGATGGTTGCCTCGGAGGATCGCATTCTCGTCCAGCGCAACTCTATTGGGCGATCGATTGGCCAAATCCGGCGGCGGGCTTGTTGAAGTTCAGGTCGCTCGTTCGGTCACCGCTATCTGGTCTACTCGACCCTCTCGATCGAGTTGTCGCGCCAGCGATTGACGACGAAACCGGCAGATGAATTGTCGCCTTTCGCATCAAACCGCACGTGGCCAATCACGGTTTCCGCTTCTTGCGAACGAAGCGCTTTCGCAACGCGCAGAGCGTTGAAAGAGCCAGCGCGCCTCACCGCAAGAGCCCACGCCTGTACAGCGGCATAAGCATAAAGCGTGTAGCCTTCCGCAGTTCGTTTTGTTGCTTTCAATCTGGCTACGACGTCGGCCGCCTCCGCGTTTTTGGTGGCATCGAGCATGAATGTGAAGAGAGTGCCATTTGCGGCACTGCTCGCAATCGCCCAGAATTCGCCCGTCATCAGCGGGTCGTTAGCCATGACCGTGAGATGAGCGTGTGCGTCTGCGGCTTGGCGTACAATAAGGCCGATTTCGGCGTAATAGCCACCAATATAGGCGATTTCGATACCTTCCCTCTTCATTCTTGATACCAGCGCGGTGTAGTCTTTTCCGCCGGCCATATAGCTTTGCCGCATGATAATCTGCAGACCCGCATCTTGAAGACGAGACGCAACGACATCCGCAATGCCCTTGCCGGCTGTGCTCTTGTCATCGAGGACGGCAATCTTGCTGTTGGAGTGGTGCTGCAGGATATAGTTGGCGGCCACTACACCTTGCTGGTCGTCGCGGCCACAGATCCGAAACACCGTTCGCAGACCCCGCTCGGTCAGCTGAGGATTGGTTGATCCGGGCGAAATCTGAATAATTCCGGCTTCGGCGTAAACGTCGGAAGCGGGAATTGAGGAAGAAGAACAATAGTGGCCAACAACCAACCTCACCTGATCAGCCGCCAGCCGATTGGCTACCGCAACGGCCTGCTTCGGATCGCAGGCGTCGTCGGCGACGGTCAATCTAATCTTGAATTCTGGAAGCAATCCGGAAGAGTTCAAATCATCCAGGGCCGCACTTGCGCCGTAAAGCATCTGAGCACCAACCGCAGCGTTGCTGCCTGTCATAGGTCCGGCCACTGCAACGTAAACATCGTCAGCGGAGGCGCCGGAGACCAACACGAAAGCAAAGACCGCTGCACAGGCAAATGAACTCATGCGTAGGAATGCCATTTGAGGCCCCTGACGTCGGCTGATTCGCGCTACAATTTGCGCTCGTGTGGCACCTGCGTCGTGGTTGTTGCAGCACGCATAACGTCGCGTTGTTGACCGATCGTTCGCGCAACCCTCGTTCTCCTGCCGCCACTATCGATCCGCATCATCGGGAGCGCGTGCCCGCCGGCGCGTCTGACCACAGCTCTCTCGCGACATTGCATCAAGGCGAGCGGGTAGCTCGTCTACACTGACATCCGATTCCGTATTCTTCGTGATGTTGCGCAGACGATCGCGCAACTTTGTTGCACGCGCGACCTGAAGCTCCGCCCGTTCCAATTGCTCGCTCAATAAGTCAGGAAGCGACGTTCTGCCGTCCATCGCCTTGCGAATCTCTCGAAGAGAGAATCCGAGCTCACGAAGCGCCAGAATATGATAAACTCTTCTGAGGCTTTCACAGTCGTAGATCCGGTGACCACCGCACGTGCGCTGCGAGGCGGCCAGCAATCCCGTGTGCTCATAGTGACGCAGAGTGCGCACCGTCACGCCGGTCGCATCCGCAAGTTCACCGATGCGTCGCCATCGACGCCTGAGTACTGTAGGTCTGGTCATGTTTCTCAATTTTCAAACCTACAACCTAACGCCACGTGAGGTTCAAGCAGTTTTGACGGCCGGGCGATCTTGTTGCGAAGTTTTCGCTCGAGATATCGAACTTTGCCTACCGGGGAAGCGCTTCACCGGGCGGATGTGACATGCAAGAAGCCAGCAGCAACACACTGAAGACTTCGCGTCGGATGACCTCGTCATGGGCGCATCCAGAGAAGCATTGGACCTCTGCTGAACTAAACGGCAGAAGCAATGGCTACCATCAGCTTCCTGAGGAGGACCAATTCGGCCTGACCAGCGGCTGTGCGTCCAAGCACAAGCTTGGCGATCTCCGTTCTGTTGATGGGAGTTCGCATACTTGCCGGCAGCGCCGCCACCGCCTCATCAAAGATCTTTCCCAACATGGAAAGGTCTTCCGGATCGAAGACACCACTTCTTACCTGCAACACTTGCACCGTCTCTCCTGTCGAACATCGTGTCGGCGGCTCGGCTCCTTGCAAGGGCATTTGTCTGCGTTAGGGCAAAAAGACGACCGACCTGCGGCGCGCCCATGCGCAGGTCGATTTGTCGCGCGATGCAACATGAAAGCGCGCTGGCCCGATGGAGGCGTGCAAACGCAATGTCGACTGGATTATTCTTACTCGTCGACTGGACTTTTCCTAGTGCACAGGGGCGGAAGGAGATGCCCCAGACGCAACGTAGGTGTAGCGACCGTCAGGGGCATTTATGTGCAGAGCTCGTGAGATCATTCATCGCTCTTCGGCATTCTTTCGCGATCGTTTTGATCTGGCTTGCACCGAACCGCCCAGCGCTTAGACAAACGCATCCGGAAGACTGAGCAGTTTTCGAGCATTTGACACGCCAAGGCATGCAGCACAGATCTTTTGCCTGAAACACAAGGCGGTATACACCCGAGCGGCCGTTCCGATCGACCTCGTCACCAAGTCGAGAAAGCCGTACTGCCTTTTCCGGCACGGCCTCAACCTTGCGCTGCCTTTAGTTGGAGACGATGCGCAGAGGATCATCGGCGGAGGTTCAGACACCGGGGCCCGATCCTGATTCCGATTGCATTCAAAGAGAATGTTGCTACTAGCGAAAAATGAGCCGCTTGTAGTCCTGGGTCGGCGCCAACAAAGAACCACGCTGCGACACTCGACATCAAAGCAGCGTGTCGAGCCGATCGCGACCTCGCCGCAAAGTGCAAGAGCATGACCAATATGTAAGACAACTCGTCCGGAAGAGAAAACCCGCGCTAAACAAGCAAGAACAAGAAAACACTTTTCGGCCTGAAGCTCGCGGCACTCTCTCGAATGAATTGATCGACTAGAGTCTATTCGATTTTGGAATTCACATGGAGTTTCGGACATTACGTGCTTTCGTCGAGGTCGTACGGCAAGGCGGGTTTTCCAAGGCCGGCAAAGTCGTATTCGCGACTCAGTCCACAGTCAGCAAGGCGGTCAAGCAGCTCGAGGATGAGATTGGCGTCCCGCTACTTGATCGGATCGGCCATCGCAGCAAGCTTACCGCTGCCGGCGAAATTGTTTACCGCCGTGCGATCAGGATTCTGATGGAGCGGGACGATCTGATTTCAGAACTGGGCGATCTGCGCGGCCTTGACTGCGGCATTCTCAAGCTCGGTCTGCCACCGGTGGGTAGCGGCACGCTGTTCGCAAAGCTATTTGCGATCTACCGCGAACGTTATCCGGGCGTTGATATCCGGCTCGTGGAGTACGGAAGCGAGCGGCTTGAGGAGGTTTTGCTATCGGGGGAGATCGAACTTGCGGCCTCGCTTCTCCCGGTGTCAGAAGGCTTTGAGTGGCAGGACGTCAAGCGCGAGCCCCTTACTGTCGTGCTACCGGTGAATCACGAGCTTTCGGGGTGCCGATCCCTTGATCTTCCGGCATTGCGGGATCTACCGCTCATTCTCTTCGAAACCGGATTTGCATTGAACCGGGTGATTTTAGACGCGTGTCATCGGCACGGCTTTGAGCCGCGAGTCGTCGCGCGTAGCAGCCAGATTGATTTTATCGTCGAGCTTGCTGCGACGGGCATGGGGGCCGCTTTTCTGCCACGGATGATCGCGGAACAACGCAAACATCTGTCGATCGCCAGGGTGCCGCTCGATGAAGCTGATATGGACTGGCACATTGCAATGATTTGGCGCCGCGGTGCTTATTTGTCACATGCCGCGAGGGCGTGGCTAGATCTGGTGGCTTGCACGCGCGAAGACAATCATGCCAGTGGCGACTGAATTGCAGTCGAACAATTCATTTACGCGATATCGCGCTGCGCCGTAGATATGTTTGCGAGGCATTCGCGCTTCGCTAAGTCAATCTCTCGGACGAGACATGGGTCATGGCGCAGTCTGTTGCAGATCAGTTCGCCCACACTCTTGCTAAGGTGGGGGTCAAGCGCATCTATGGAATCGTTAGGGATAGCCTGAATGGCCTTACCGATGCGATCCGCCGTCACGGATGCATCGACTGGATTCATGTCCGGCACGAGGAAGTGGCCGCCTTTGCGGCCGGTGCCGAGGCACATCTGACCAGCGAGCTCGCCGTCTGCGCCGGAAGCTGCGGGCCAGGCAATCTCCATCTCATTAACGGCCTCTTTGATTGTCATCGTTCGCGCGTGCCAGTGCTTGCGATCGCTGCACACATTCCTTCGGCAGAGATCGGCGTGTCGTACTTTCGGGATAGCCATCCCGAGATCCTCTTTAGTGTAGCCACTATTGTGAGCTGGTCTCCGGCGCCAATCAAATGCCACGCATCCTTGAGGCAGCCATCCGCGAGGCTGTGGGAAAGCGCGGCGTTTCCGTCGTCGTCATTCCTGGTGATGTGGCACTTCGTCCTGCGGCCGATAGGATGCGGCCGAAGCTCGCTGGGTTGCGGCCTCCGCAGCCGGTGATCTCGCCGAAGGCCGCCGAACTCGATCGCCTCGCCGACATGCTGAACAGAGCTCAGCGGGTAACCGTTCTTTGCGGGTCTGGTTGCGCCGGGGCCCATGATGAACTGCTGGCGCTCGGCGAGCGGCTGAAGTCGCCGATCGTGCATGCTCTGCGCGGCAAAGAACGTGTGGACAATCCTTACAACGTCGGCATGACCGGGCTGATCGGCCTATCTTCGGGCTATTACGCCATGCCGATTGCGACGTTCTTTTTATCCTTGGAAGCGATCTCCCCTATCGCCAGTTCTATCCTCAGGGAAGCAGCGTACGGATTGCGCAAGTGGACATACGTCCGGAACATCTAGGTCGCCGGGTGGCTATCGACCTCCCGGTGGTTGGTGATGTCCGCGCAACTCTGGCGGACTTGCTGCCACGTCTGTCTTCCAAGTCCAATGATTAGCGTCTCAAGAGAGCACAACAACACTATGCCCGGACCCGCAAACAGCTGGACGGGCTAGCCGAGATCAAGCCAGGTAGCCAGCTCATCCATGCTCAACAGGTCGCTAAAGCAATCAGCGACCAGGCGGCTGACGATGCCGTTTTTTCCTGCGACGTCGGCCTGGCTACCGTCTGGGCCGCGCGTTATTTGGCGATGAACGGTCAACGTCGCCTCCTCGCCGTTTTGGCACGGTTCAATGGCCAACGCCATGGCTCAGGCTATCGGGGCACAGGCCACGTATCCTCGTCGACAGGTGATCTCCCTCTCGGGCGACGGTGGCTTTACGATGCTGATGGGCGATTTGCTGAGCCTTGTGCAACTCGACCTGCCAGTGAAAGCCGTCGTCTTCAATAACGGTACTCTCGGCTTTATCGAGTTGGAACAAAAGTCGACGGGATTGCTCAATTTCGGGACCGAGCTCAACAATCCAGACTTTGCCGAAATTGCCAGAGCCGCTGGTATGTATGGGGTGCGCCTTGAACATCCCTCGGAGGTAGACAACGGCATCGCCGCCGCGCTCGCGCACGAAGGGCCGCTTTAATCGACGCCGTCGTCAATCGGACCGAGCTCGCCGTGCCGCCTTCCGTCACGATGGAGATGGCCAAGGGCTTCTCTCTCTACACGCTTAAAGCAATTGTGAATGGCCGGACCGATGAGGTCATTGATCTTGCCAGGACAAACCTCTGGCGCTGAGACTATGAGACACTGCGCGGCCGCGCATTGCCGCTTTCATGTCCCACGCATTCGACGAGACGTTCGTGCCTAACTGATGCGTGTCAGCGCCGCAGCCACGAGGCCCCTTTGCGACACTACTTAAGGTTAAAGCACCAGCGCTAACTGACTACTTGGCATTGACTGACGAGTTCGCTCATTTCCTGGCGCTCAATGCCATCAGTTGCAGCGTTGCAGGCGGCGCTCAGTGCGTTGTGCATGTCCGCGATCAACTCGTTGGGACTCTCCAGGCCCGCGTGTACGCGAATCAGCGGTCCTGCGAACGCGTGCGAGGCTTCCGTTCGCTTTGGTGGCTCGACAAGCAGAGCGAGACTTTCGTACCCGCCCCAGGACAGACCAATCCCAAAGAGGCGCAGGCGACTGAAGAGAACCGAAAGTTGTTCCCGTGACATGGGCTTCAGAACAATCGCGAAGAGTCCACTGGCGCCCAAAAAAATCCCTTCTCCAAATGATATGGCCGGGATCGTCGGGAAGGGCCGGGTGCAACACCCGGTCGACAGCTGGATGTGTCTGCAGGCTTTGCGCCAGAATAAGGCCATTTTTCCCAATGCCGCTTCATGCGCAAAGCCAGACTACGCAGTCCCCGGAGAGCCAGATAAATGTCATCTGGTCCGCCAATTTCGCCGAAATGGTGCGCGGTAGACTTCAGTGCAGGCCATGCCGCTTCATTCGCAGTTGCAACGCCAAGAAATGCATCGGAATGACCAACGATATACTTCGTCGCGGCCTGGATCGATATATCGACCCCATGCTCGAATGGTCTGAAATACAGAGGTGTCGCCCAGGTATTGTCCATGATCACAAGCGCGCCTGACTGATGTGCAATGGCCGCGAGTGCTGGCACATCTTGAACCTCGAAGGTCGTGGACGACGGCGACTCCAGATAGATGGCCCGTGTATTTGCGCTGATCTTTGCCGCCAATTCTGACGGGCGGGTTGGACAAAAATACTGTGCCTTGATCTGCAGTCTCGCAAGAACGCTATCCGCGAAGGCTCTCACATGCGCGTAAACGCCGTCGCTGATCAGAATAGCGTCGCCGGCCTTTAGACACGCAAGCAGCGAATGAGTGCAAGCAGATTGCCCTGATGGGAAGAGAATCGAACGGAAGCCACCCTCTAACTTGCAAACGGCCGCTTCAAGCGCGCGAGACAGGGGCGAGCCAAGGCGACCGTCGCTCGGAGTGTCTTTGTTCCGGATATCCCAATCCTCCAAGGTCTCCGAAACAATGGTAGAACCGCAGTAGATCGGCACATTCACCATCCCGGCATGTTCGGCCGGCGCACGACCTAGGTGACAAAGTAGGGTTTCTGTGTCTCCTGGCTCCTTGTCGTTCAGATCCTCCATGGCAATTTCTCTTCCATCGCATTTCCTTCCCGCTCGTGCCATATGGGCACGCTCTATGGGCACGCTCTGGAGCACCTGCCCACTTCGACTGCATAGCTTCTGCAACAACAATGCCACTCTCGAGCAATGCTACTGCAGCTCTCTCGCTTCCTTTGGCGATGAATGAAAGGTCAATGCGGCTTTGAGCTAGTTGTCGCTCACGCAATTTTGTGGAACGGCTGCCTCGCTGCACTTTTGTTCGACCAGTTTCTTGATGGCTTGGCGATTTCGTCGATCGTTAGCGCGCGCGAGTCTCATTGTAGCGAGTAGGACACATTGTCCAATGACTATCGGCCCCCTTGAAACGAACGTGGGGTCAAGTTGTACACTACCAGAACAAGTAGGGCATCGGGGCCGTCGATGGCTCTGGAACGAGGGTTGTGAATGTCTCAAACGCAAATGTTTACGCCGCGTCAGTCTGTCACGCTCCTCGATCACGTCCAAGAAAGCGCCCAAGAGCATCTATATCTCCCTGCTGGAGAACAACTACGATGTCCCTCAACTCCAAGCATGACCGGCGGCCGCACGGCGGGCATTCTTGAGGTCCGCCGTTACCGAACAGCAGACATCGATCTGCCTGAATTCACCGCCGACAGTCTTCATCGAGATGTCGACGAAGTTCTCCAGGCCGACAATGCGCCTTCGCTGGAGTTGAACAGCACTCAATGCAGGTATCATGCGGGAGCACACATCCGACCGGCTTACCCCTCGCAATACAAGGAACGAGTAACGCAAGTTACGGTTTCGCTACTGCATTCATGCAACTGTTAGGATAGATATCTAAAAACGGGTGAAGCCCCGCGCCGTCCGACTGTGAAGAGACAGGTCGGCCTGCTGGTGCGGAAGCTCATGCGCCAAGACCCGGGTGTTCAGCCAGATCGGACCATCGCCATGCTCAGAACCCATGCTTTTCGACGGAGCGACCACATGTCAGACGCAAGGCTGCTAAGCGCACTCTCGTCCCTCTCGCACGTGGCAAAACAGTTGGATGTTGCACCGCCTGCTCCGCCCGCGCTTGATGCTAATTGCGTCAAACTCAACATGAACGAGAACCCATTCCCGTTGCCGCCAATCGTCAGACAAAGCGCGATTGCCGCCCTTGAGCAGCACTATCTGTATCCGGAAAACGAGAACGCCGGCTTACGCGAGGCAGCGGCCTGTGTGTACGGCCTGTCCGCCGATCAGGTGATTGCTGGGAACGGATCGTCCGAACTTCTCGGTCTCATCTACAAAGCGTTCCTCGCTCCGGGCGACACCGTCGCGATGATATCGCCCGGATTTTCGTTCAACCGCAAGCTCGCCATGTTGCACGAAGCTCAACTTCTGGAGGTCGGGTGGGGTAAGACCCATTCCTTACCCACGCACCAACTGCTTTTCGGTCCCGCCAGAGATGCCAAGTTCATCGTGGTGGCCAATCCGAACAATCCGACGGGAACGTTTGTTCCGATCGCCGATATCGAAAGGCTCGTAGCACAATCGGATCGACTGATCGTGCTCGACGAAGCGTATGTCGACTTTGCGCCCGATAACGGACTACGGCTCGTCAACCGCTATTCAAATCTTCTGGTACTGAGAACTTTTTCGAAAAGTTATGCCACCGCAGGCCTTCGCATCGGCTTCGGCTTCGGTCACCCCGAGCTCATCGGCAGGCTGCGTACCATGCAGAACCTCTTCAACATGAATGTGATTGGTCATGCGGTCGGCGCGAGCATCATTGCGCATCGGGCCGCCTTCGAGGAGAACCACCAACGTATCATGCTTGCAAGAGAGCGAACGACAATTGAGCTGTCCAAACTTGGGTTTTCGGTATTGCCTTCCCACGCCAATTTTTTGCTGGCTCGGGTGCCCGGCGAGCACGATGGCGCTTGGTGGCAAGCCGCATTGCAGGGCCACAACGTGCTTGTTGCATTCTTTCCTGAAAGCGGTCTCGAAAATTTCATACGCATTGCAATCGGCACAGACACGCAAATGGATACGTTTCTTTCAGCGGTCTGTGACATTTCCAGATCTTCGCTCTAAGCCAAGCCGATAGCTCTCCTGCTGCAATTCTCGAGGTGGTCAAGTGAAAAATCTCCCTTCTTCAACACTGACGTTCGGCATCTTCGATCACCTGGACGCGAACGGCCGTGATGTCGCCAAACAATATGACGATCGGCTGCTGCTCGCCGAGGCATGCGACCGCCTGGGGTTCTATGCCTATCATCTGGCAGAGCACCATTGCACTCCACATGGCAGAAGTCCTTCGCCGAATCTGTTCTTGTCCAGCGTCGCTCAACGCACAACCAATCTTCGCATCGGCCCGTTGGTTATGCTGCTTAGCCTTCACCATCCGCTGCGAGTCTTTGAAGAGGCCTGTATGCTGGATCACTTGAGCGGCGGCAGGCTTGAACTTGGCATCGGACGCGGCTCCCTCCCGGTTGAGTTGGGATATTTCGGCGTCAGTGCAGACGCGGCGCCGGGACGTTATACGGAAGCCAGCGAAATCCTTGTTAAAGCTATGCGAGGCGGCACGCTCTCCTACGAGGGTATCCATTACCGATTGGACGAGGTTCCATTGACGCTGACGCCTCGTCAGTGGCCGCACCCCCCGACATGGATCGCTGTAAATCAACCCGATTCGGCAAGCTGGGCCGCGGAACTCGGTGCAAACATCGCGAGTCTTGGACCCTCATCGTCCGTCCGGAGGGTCACGGACGCATACCGCTCGCGTCGAGAGCAACGCTCAGACGCGAATGGTCCGTCGCCGTTTCTTGGCTTGCTTCGCATGGTCGTGGCTGGAAGTTCTGAAGCAGATGCTTATTCACTCGCTGCACCTGCTTACGGACGCTGGCTCGACAGCTTCAAGTTCCTTTATGAACGCAACAACATCCCCACTCCACAAAACCTGCCCTTGACGTTCGATGCAGCAATCGAGAGTGAGTTGTGCGTTGTCGGGACGGCCGCTTCAATACGACAAACACTTCTTAATCATCTGGAAGAGGCAGGTGCCAACTATCTTCTTTGTCAGCTCGCATTTGGGGACCTCTCGCTAGAGGCCTCATTGAACACCGCAACCATCATTCGGTCTGAAGTCGCTGCGGGAGTTGGCCGAACATAAGGCTTGCCGTCCGGCGCTAGGGATCGATAGTGGTAGGCGCTGTCTTTTGAGCCTCACAAATGCTGAGCAATGGTGGTCACCTCGTTCATTGTGCAGCTGCGCTTTGCACATTGGCCGACCCTCCTAACACTCCTGTCACTCGCCTTTCGGCAGGCTCGTTTCTTGCGCTGCTCACGTATCCATTATACAGCCGCTGCCCACAACACTTGAGGAACGACGACAAACGCACTCCGATAAAATCGTGTGCTGCGCCTCCTTGAGCTGCAGCGTCCCAGCCTCCAACCAGCTCTCGACATCCATCAGGCTGAACTTGCCTGGCGGACACCTTCATGGAATGACACATTGGCGTTCTGAGCCTTCGGCACGTCCGAGGAACTTGAGTCGGCCAATGCACGTGGACCGTTGGAAATGCTAGGTACCGCCTCTCGGGCGGCTTCCATCTAGTGAAGTACACCGCGCGATGCGAAGTTTGTTTGCCGCGTCGCGGATTGCTTACGCGACTTGACTTCTGCGCGGCTTCCCGAGTCTGCTGCCCCTCTCGTTCCTCGCGGCTCGGCCGATGGGGCTTATCGGATGCGAGATTAGGAACGCTTTGTGGCGTGCGGAAACTCTATTACCTCGCCGCTTTCGACGTCGACTGCTTTCAGCGTCTGCCGTTTCGCCGTCGCAAGGCTATGAACCTCGGCCGCAGGTCGAAAGAACCTGGCTCTAAGCCCGCGATCTGCTCAATCTCCTTCTCAGGCAAATTCAACGCGGCTTTGATGGCTACGTTGCTTGTCCCGAGCTCAATGACAACCCGCATTCCACGGCGGATCATTCTCGGCCGTTCGATCAGCATCTCAGACGGGTTGTCGAATGGCTCTTGCAATGGGCCACGCCAGCCTCGCCGCGTCAAATTTCGATAGAGAACGCTCTTTTCCTATCGTCGATCATGCCCAGGTCGAACGCTCGATAGATCATAGCGGCGATTGACATCCCCCATCGCTTCTTGAGCGCGCAGAAATAGTCCAGCGTCGGACGCGTCACCTCAAAACGAAATGCTTCTCGTGGAAACAGAAAGGCGCCGGCAAAACGATGAGCCTGCTGCTCAATCGTAAGCGGCGTGTCTCCCGCACCTTGTTGCTGATGAGCTGATCGGCAAAATGAGTTCCGTCTTGAAGAGGACGGTTTGCATAGATGATCGGGCGTGTTGTCGACGCATCGCAGCTACGAGTCCGGCG